>CAZQGE010000005.1:0-47681 GCA_964592815.1 uncultured Bacteroidaceae bacterium
GCTGGTATGACAGCCGCTTTGAACGCTTTGCGTGCAGATAAAAAAGTTTTGATTTTGGAAGCAAACGGAATTGGCGGACAAATTTCACTCTCACCAAAAGTAGAAAACTTCCCAACGGTAAAACAAAGCGCAGGCAGCGAACTTATGGACAAACTGTTTGAGCAAATATCAGATTGGGGTGTAGAATTTGAATTTGGTCAAGTTGTAAATGCCGAAAAAACAAAAAACGGTTTTTTGGTGCAAACCGACTATGACAAATACGAGGCAAAAAGCCTAATAATTGCAACAGGTGTAAACCATAGACCTATCGGTGTTGACAGAGAAGAAGAACTTGTTGGACACGGAGTGTCATATTGCGCACTTTGTGACGGAGCATTTTTTGCAGGTGAGGACGTCGCAGTAATTGGAGACGCAAACACAGCTTTGCAATATGCTCTCTTGCTGACAAACTATTGTTCAAAAGTCCACATTTGTACGTTGTTTGACAAATTTTTTGCAGACAAACCCTTGGTGTCTGCCGTATTGAAAAAACAAAACGTAGCCGTCTATCACAACCTAAACTTAAAAGAATTTGTTGGCAGCCCCGAGCTTAGCGGACTTAAGTTTGAAAACACAAAAGATAAATCTGAGTTTAGCTTAAACGTAAAAGGTGCATTTGTTTGCATTGGACAAATTCCATCAAACAAAGCCTTTGAAAAGTTGGTTTCCATTGATAAAAACGGATACGTCATCTCTGATGAAACTTGCAAAACTTCTATGGACGGTATATTTGTTGCAGGCGATTGCAGAACAAAAGAGATACGTCAACTTGTTACGGCAACCGCTGACGGAAGTGTAGCTGCATTCCACGCGTGCCAATATCTTGACAGCTTAAACTAACTTAAAGCATTTTTGCTTAACCAAATCAAAAGTTGCATTTAACACAAAAGACAGTTTATCTGTGTAAAACTCATATATAAAACATAGTTTTATGCATAACATAGAATAAATCTCCGAACATTCAGAGATTTATTTTTTTGTATCATAACAAGTTTTTAAGCAATCAATATCCACGCAAACCAACAAAATCTATCTTACTTTCAAGTATAGTTTTGTAGCCTTCAACCACTTCAAGTGGCACAGCGGTATATCCGTGCAATATGCAACTTTCCGTATCTTTATATTTTTGCAAAAAATATTTTTTTGCCCCTTTTATCAATTTTGAAATTTCTGAAATGTCAGTTTCTGTATGCAACTCTGAAATCAAGGTTGTTCTAAACTCGTAATCAACCCCACTTTCTATAATAATTTTTATGCTTTTCTCTATCTTTTCTGTCGATACGTTTTCAATGCCAGAAGTTGCGCCATACTTTGTAAGCGAATTTTTTACGTCCATTGCTACGTAATCAAGCAAATGCTTATCCAACAATTTTTTAAGCGCGTTTGGGTTCAAACCATTTGTGTCCAACTTAACTTTATATCCTAATTCTTTGACTTTCAAAACAAATTTTTCTAAATCTTGTTGCAGCGTTGGTTCACCACCTGAAATACATACTGCGTCAACAAGCCCTCGCCTAAGTTTGAGGTACTCCAAAACTTCTTCTTCCAAATTGACATTATTTTTGTATGTGTCAACGACCAACGGCACATTATGACAAAACGGACAACGCATATTACAACCGTTTGTAAAAACCGTACAAGCAATTTTTCCGTCATAATCGACCATTGAAAATTTTTCATAACCACAAATTTGCATATTTTTATTTTATCACTTTTTTATTTTTATTTCTACTCTATTTACTTTTTGTTTTGTTATTACACATAATTTATTAAAATTCACGTGCAAAATTTGCAATAAAAAAGTAGCATTTTACAAAGTCTATTGTTTATGGTAGAATTTTCTTCGAAAATAAAAAGTAGGTGCAATTATGAATTGTGAAAAAATAATAACAAATTGGAGTGAAAAGCTAAAAAATCACAGCATTCCTTCTGAACTCTACAAAAACTACAACGTTCTAAGGGGTTTGCGTGACCTTAATGGAAAAGGAGTTTTGGCAGGGTTGACAGAAATATCTAATGTCTGCGCCACAAGAATTGATGAAAATGGAGTGTCTGTCCCTTGCGCTGGAAGCCTGAAATATCGAGGTGTAAACATAAAAGACCTGATAAGCGGTTGCGTATCCGAAAGTCGTTTTGGTTTTGAAGAAGCCGCATATTTGATTTTGTTAGGCACGTTGCCAAGCAAGTCAGAATTGGAAAATTTCAAAAGCACGCTTTCCTTTTATAGAAATTTACCCGATGACTTTATCAGTGATATTATCATAAGGACACCTTGCAAAGATATGATGAACACGCTTTCACGCGGAGTTTTGACACTCTATGCTTACGACAAAAACCCCGACGATACATCTATGGAAAATTTGTTGCGTCAATCTCTTGATTTGATTGCAAAATTTCCGTTACTTGCCGTTTACGGTTATCAATCATACACACATCATTTTGAAGGAAACAGTTTGGTTATACACTCGCCTTTGCCCGAACTTTCAACAGCGGAAAATTTATTGCGTATTTTGCGTCGCAACAGCGAATATTCAGCATTGGAAGCCCACGTCCTTGACATTGCTCTTATGCTTCATATGGAACACGGTGGCGGAAACAACTCCACTTTTACAAACCATGTTGTGTCTTCATCTGGCACAGATACATATTCGGCAGTTACGGCGTCCTTAGGCTCGTTGAAAGGCCCTCGCCACGGTGGAGCAAACATTAAAGTTGTCAAAATGTTTGACGATATGAAATCAGTCATAAAAAACACCACAGATGAAAGCCAAGTTGCTGAATATCTTGAAAACCTCGTAGATAAACGGGCATTTGACCAAAAAGGGCTTATTTATGGACTTGGCCACGCTGTTTATTCAAGTTCTGACCCGCGCGCAGAAGTGCTTGAAGGCTACGCAAAAATGCTTTGTGAAGAAAAAGGACTGCAACAAGATTTTGAACTTTATCAAACAGTTGCTCGCCTTGCTCCGCAAATCATTGCAGAGAAACGAAAGATTTATAAAGGCGTATGTATCAACGTGGACTTTTACAGCGGTTTAATTTACAAAATGCTTGATATACCCTACGAACTTTATACACCGTTGTTTGCCGTCGCAAGAATTGTCGGTTGGTGCGCTCACCGTATGGAAGAATTGCAAAACGACAGCAAAATTATTAGACCCGCATACAAGAGCATTCAAGCGGACGTTGATTACGTGCCAATTAGAAACAGAAACTAACAACTTTGTAATAAAATTCCCGCGTATGCTTTAGGTTTGAAAATTTATGCTTTGTCGTAATTATGCTACTTTGATTTTCGAACTCAACTGTTAATAAAACCAAATTGCATAAAATCATTGTAAATTATTCTATAACGCTTAAATGCGTTTACGTGATAAAATTTGTAAATAAAAAATCCGCCAAGTTGGCGGATTTTTTACTTTATTTTCTGTTTTATTATGCTTCCGATTTATCAGCAATTCTGAACTCATCATACTTAGCATCATAATAATCTTGTTGTTGGCTAGAAATTGTGCCATTGGTTGCATTGATTGTGATTGCGTTACAACCTCTGTGCGCTCTCTTCTTCCAAATTCCAGGATAAGCAAGGTAGTCAATACTTCTGCCGTATGTAAGTTGAACTGGGTTTGACATTCCAACACTTCCGTCTTCCATTGTAATCTGCTTTTGGTAAGTCATAGAAATATTGTTGTAGTGATCGTGTCCACAATATACAGCTTGCAAACCATGTTGCGAACCCTTTTCAAAGAACTCATCAGTTTTTACGCCAGGATAAATCATTTGTTTGCCTTCACCAATTATACCGCTGTTGACTGTTACTTTTGAGTTTCCGTCGTCTGCGTTGCATTCAATGCCATAGCCAGGAGCGTTTTTGTTGAGATACAAAGTATAAGCATCAAGATATTCTACAAGTGGAATGTGTATAAATACGCTTGCCTTTGCTTGCTTAAACACTTCGTTTGCAGCTTTCTTTTCGGCAGGCAAATTGTTGTATGTGGTTACGTTTGCAGCCGTAATTGTATCCATTTCATCACAGAACCAATCAACTTGATTTTTGTGAAGGTTGTCATACTTCCAAGCAATTCCTAAAATGTCGCCGTCAACGTATGAGTGAGAATCAAGACCGACAACAGCTTGTGTTACCATACCGCTTGTATTTTTCACTTTGATGATTTGGTTGCCAAATCCGTCGATAGTGCTTGGACCTCTTTGGAACAAGCAATACTCGCCAAATACTGGGTCGTTTGCAATTTGTTCTTCATAGTATTTGCAAATATCTTGACGTGAATATGTGCTGTAAGCCTCTGTATCGTGGTTGCCGAAAACAAAAGTCCAATACACGCCCAAATTTTTCATCATATTTGCAAATATCTTTGTGGCGTTCAAGTTGTTAAAAGTTCCCGCTTGGAATGGTACGGGATAAGCAATATCTCCAGAAACCACAACCAAATCAGGCTTTTCGACTTTCAGCATTGTAGCTACCGCATTCATTGCCCAAGCGTCCTTTTCTTGTGAAGCAAAACCGCCTCCAATATGTACGTCTGTGAATTGAATTACCTTAAAGTCAGTATCTTTTGTAAACGTCCAATATCCGTCCGTATCCTTCTCAGGTTCAACCTGAGTTCCCGCAGCAAATGCGACAGGTGTAAAATTATTGCCCATTTGAATAAGAGCCTTTACACCCGCTTGTGATGCCAATGAGAATGCTGACAACAAAATTGCGATGACTACAAAAAGAACCAAACACGTCACAAGAGCTATTGACCTTGATCTGCGTTTTTGTTCGGCTGTACGCTTGCTTTTACGTTTTGTTGTGTCTGTCATTTTTTCCTCCATGTTAGAAATGCCGTCTGCGCGTAAAGCGTTTGCAGAACG
Organism: uncultured Bacteroidaceae bacterium; assembly: GCA_964592815.1. Taxonomy (GTDB): domain Bacteria; phylum Bacillota; class Clostridia; order Christensenellales; family CAG-917; genus CAZQGE01. The sequence continues at coordinate 4,915 of CAZQGE010000005.1, forward strand.
TTGCATTTCAAGCGTTAGTCCGTTCATAATCTCTCCTCTCTTAATTATTTAATGTTACATTACTAAGCCTTAATTGTCAATTGAGGATTGATTATCCAATCAATTTTCCATTTTTCCATATTTTAACGTTATCTGTGTCTTCTATATCAGTCAATATCGAAAAATCTACATTGATTGGCATCAGTTCATATATGCTCTTTTTCGCGTTTTCAAGTGCAGTTAAAGCCAATTCCAAGTTTATATCGTCTGCTAGTTTTACCTGAGCAATAGCGGTAACGTTTTCATAGCCGTAATCTGAAATCCGAACCTCGCCAACTTTGACAATTTCGGGCACAGCGGACAGCATAGCTTTCAATTCTTCCGCATCTTTTTTGTGCGACGTACCAAGCAACAAATTTGTTGCCTCAAAAATCAACTTTATGCCAAACACGATGACGACTAAACTTAAAACAATTCCGAAAATTGCGTCAACTGCGTAAGCGGAATATTTTGATACAACAAACGAAATCAACGACATTGCCGTAAGTCCAATGTCTAATACGCTGTCGGCAACCATAGCTTTCAACGCTTTTGAATTTAATTTTTTGTTGGAAAAATAATATAAAAAAGATAGCGCAATTTTTCCGAGAAGCGCGCCTAACACGGCATAGAATTGTGCCCAACCAAACCAAATCGGAACAGGAAGCATCAATCTGTCAATAGCTCTTATCAAAAATAACACGCCAAAACCAGCCACGCCTACTGCAAGCACAAAACTTGCAAGATATTCTGCTCTGCCATATCCCAGTCCGTTTTTATCTTTGCCTCTCAAGACAAATCCAAACGCTAAAATAGTTATAAAACCGCCTGCAACATCAAAAAAGCTGTTTACTGCGTCAAGCATAATACACAAACTGTTGACTTTAAGACCAACAAACAGCTTTGCAAATGCCAAACCAAAACTAATCAGCAAGCCTATTACAAGCACACCTATACACTTATAAACCCTGTTTACTTCTTTCATTGCTTTCCATTTTTTTCATCATTGCGTTCATCAACGCTTTTATCCGCCGACTTGTCAAACTTTTGTGGCGTCAACTTTTGTATTGTTCCGTCTTCTTGCTTTATATAAGTGTTTTCAAGTTGTCCTCTAAGATTGCCAACAACGCTGTCTATATAATTGCGCCTTAAAACAGCTTGTTCAGCCTTCTCTTCTTCCGTAAGACCCGTTTCTCTCGATTTTTTTGCCAATTCATTTATTCTTTCAATATTCAAACTCATAATTTTTCCTCCGAACTATCTGTTGACCAATTTATAGGCTCAATTCCGTTTCTTTTCAAAAATTCGTTAGCTTTTGAGAAGTGTTTACACCCAAAAAAGCCTGCGTATGCCGATAATGGCGAAGGGTGAGGACATTCCAAAATTAAGTGTTTAGGGTTCTGAATTAAGTCCTTTTTCGCCCGCGCGTTTCCACCCCAAAACAAAAACACAATAGGACTTTTGCTTGCATTAAGTTTCTTTATAATTTCATCAGTAATAAATTCCCAACCTTTACCCTTATGAGAATTAGGTTGTCCTGCGCGCACAGTCAAAACCGTGTTCAAAAGCAAAACGCCTTGCTTTGCCCAATTTGTAAGACACGGACATTTGTTGTTTACGCCAACATCGTCCTTTATTTCTTGAAATATGTTTACAAGCGACCTTGGTGCTGGCATCTGCGGTTTTACTGAAAAGCAAAGTCCGTGCGCTTGGTTTGGGTTATAGTAAGGGTCTTGCCCCAAAATTACAACTTTCACATTTTCGTACGGTGTGAATTTGAGGCTGTTAAAAATATCGTTCATCTCAGGATAAATTTTGCAATTTGAATATTCCGATTTCAAGAAGTTTCTCAGCTCTAAATATATGCTGTTTTCAAAATCTTCTTTCAAAATGCTATCCCAACTATTTCCTATGTTTACCATAGAAAAATAATAACACAATTCTGAAAAGGTGGCAATGTATAAAACCCACTTAAAAGAGAATAATAAGAAAAACGGCACAGCCGTAAAAAGGAGTTAAAAATGGAAAAATCAAAAAGCAACAACGCGTCTAACGCTAAAAACTGTTCAAACAGCGCAAACAGCAATCCTTCAAACGCTTCAAAAAGCGGTAGTTCAAGCGGCACAAGAAATAGCCAAACAACAAAAAACTGTTCCAATTCAGCTGAAAACGCAAGAAATTCCGCAACATCAAAACGCAATTCTTCAAGTTCTTCAAGTTCTTCCACAAAAAACAGCAAATAAAATAAACTACAAAAAGAATAAGAAAAGCGGAGCTAGCTTGCCCCGCTTTTCCTTTTATATTTACTTTTCCTTTTACACTTATCTTTTAGTTAATCGGCATCGTTCATTGAGTCAAGCATCAATTGTTTATGCTCCTCTTTTGTCAATTTTTTCCCTTTTATCGGTTTGCTGTCACCGTGCTTTACGAACAACATCAAAATTATTGCAACGGCAATAAAGCACGCTGCATAAATGAATAAACCTTTATTTGAAATATGTTCCATAACAAATCCTACCAAGAACGGTGTAATTGCTTGCGCGGACATAGTTGCCATATAGTAATACCCCGTAAACTGCCCAACCGTATCGGCGGTAGAAAGTTCGGTAACCATCGGGAAAGTGTTTACGTTGATGATAATTAAACCAAAGCCCGCAATCAAATAGAACAATGCGAACAATGCTGCGGGAATTGTTGCGTTTTCTGACGGCTTTACAACAAAGAAAATCAATAAAAACGAAATGATTGTCATAACGTAACCCACAATAACTGTTTTACGTCTTCCTATTGCCGCCGCCAAATAGCCAACAGGGATAAACGCTATTGCGCTGACCGCCATTGATACGCCATTGATTATTGACGCAATACCTGCTGACAAGTTCAATGCTTTTGTTATATAAATCGAAAGGTTGGAGGTTATGGCGTTGTAACCCATAAACCACATAAATATTGATGCCAAAATCAAAACGAACGACGTAAGTTTTGCCTTATCATCTTTTGCCATCAAAGCAAACCTTTGTTTTAACGGAACTTTTTTTGCAGTCTTAGCTTTTGCAATTTCAAGAACTTCATTGTACTGAACCGACTCACTTTCTTGTTCAGCGATTTCTGCGGCGTCCATAGTTGCGTTTACAGCGGGAATGTCATTTTGAATTGCTGACGCGTCTTTAATCATTTCGCTTTCGCCATCTTCATCTATTCCGTATTCCTTGCAAATTTCCTCACAGCGTTTGACCATTTTTCTTTCGTTGACCAACGCAAGGAAGCCCGCCAAAAACAGTAACATACCACCAGCAACAGAGGCAAAAATTATAACGTAATTTTCAAGTTTGGTGTTAAATAAAACTATTGTGTAAATCAAAAATGAAACAGCTCCACCAACACCACCCATAAGGTTTATGATTGCGTTAGCTTGCGACCTTAAAGGCTTTGGCGTAACGTCTGGCATAAGCGCAACTGCTGGCGAACGGAACGTTGCCATTGCAACCAACACCATAAGCAGAATTACCATATAAACGCCCAGACTGCCTTTTCCTTCGGCAGTTTGCGTTATGGTTTTGAACACCAAATCACTCTTATAAGTGTTCATACCCGACGCAACGTATTTTTTATACTCTGCGTTCCCTTCCTTTATCTGTTTATATGTCTTAGAAGAACCTTCAGGATATGCGTTCATATCTGTAACTTCAACGCCTTTATAGAAAAACGTTTCTGCACCAAAAATCAGAACTGCTTTTTTAGAAGTTAAATCTGCGTCAAACCTTATTGCAACAAAATCCTCGCGCGTTATGTTGTTTGCCTCCAAGTACTTCAAATCGCAGTAGTTTATCGCGCCTTCCTTTCCAGCCTTCGCATTGTCATACCATTGTCCCAACGTCTCAGTCATAAAAACGTCGTTATTCAATTTTATATCAACAGAATTTTCCAAATTTATTGTTTTTTGTTGTTGCTTTAAGGTCGCAACAGGCACAAACACCATCAAAGCAACCGATACGAGCGTGCCTAAAACAATATACGGCGTTCTTCTGCCATATTTTTTTGACAATTTTCCTTTTCCTTTGTCTGAAAGTTTGCCAAAAAGTGGCAACATAAACAATGAAAGCAAGTTATCAAGCCCCATAACTAAGCCACGAGCCCAGTCGGGTAAGCCGTATGCGTGTTCCAACAAAAGCGGAACTACAAAATCATAGGCATTCCAAAACATTATGATGATTGCGAAAGCAAGTCCGACCCTAAAAGTTTGCTTATAATCAAGTTTTAAGGTCTTCTTTTCGTCAAGCATCTGCCCTTCGGCAACGCATTTTTTCATAATCTCTCCTTTACCAGTGCAAATTATGCACAACGCAATTATACGTCATAAACGCATCAAAGTAAAGACGGGATATTTTGTAAAATATGTTTTTTTTGTTTAATTTACGTTAATTTTATAATATTTTTACAAATTTGAAAATTATTTTTCAAAATAAAATACCTTGGCGCAAAATTTTTCAATAACTATATTTTCAACCACTTTATTTTCAAGCACCGAAAACGCCTTTTTATCGTAACAATACTGTTTGTCGGAATTGTTTGCAAAAACCACTATACGTCCTCTCTCAGAATTTCGTGAATAACACAAGCAATCAGCCTTTTCAAATTGCAATTCGCCTTGAAATTCTAGCTTGAAATCCGTGCGCATTTTCCCAAGCATCTTATAGAAGTCCAAAAGCTCTAAATTTTCTTTCCCCCACGGATACGTTGCTCTATTCATAGGGTCCTCAAAACCTTCAATGCCAGCCTCATCGCCATAATATAATGACGGAACGCCTGTTAAGGTATATTGAAGCACAGCTGCCATTTTAAGTCTTTTGACAGCCAAATACTTGTCTGCTTGGTTCAACTTAAACACGGCTCTATCCGATTTTTTTTCAGGGAGAGCAACGTTGCTTAAATATGTCAGCGCGCGGACTGTATCGTGTGTACCAATCAAATTCATCATAACGTCTGCGCTTTCTTTTGGATAATGTTCCAATATTTTGGATACTTTGGCTTTGAAATCTAAAATGTGCCCGTCTAAAATAAATTTAAGCACAGCTTCTTTGAATGGATAATTCATTACCCCGTCAAGTTGTTTGCCCATAAAATATGGACGCCATTTGCTGTAACTTACTTTTGTTGACGCATCTTCCCAGACCTCGCCAATTATCAAACAATCATTGTCAACGCTCTTAATTTTTCGGCATAATTCTGTCGTAAAATCTACTGGCAATTCGTCAACAACGTCCAATCGCCACCCCTTGACGCCAGCTTTTGTCCACTTGTCTATAACGCCATTGTCACCAAGTATAAGTTGCTTGAAGCCTTTGGCAGATTTATTGACGGTTGGCACGACTGTTGAACCCCACCAACAATGATATTTGTTTGGAAATTCATAAAACGTATACCAATCATAATAAGGTGAAGATTGACTTTGAAACGCTCCCAAAGTCGGGTAATTCCCAAACTTGTTGAAATATAAGCTATCTGCCCCAGTATGGTTAAAAACACCGTCGAGCATAATATTGATGCCTTTTTGCTTTGCTCTCTCGATTAAGTCTGCAAACTCTTTTTCGTCGCCAAACAGTTCGTCAATTTTCAAATAATCTCCCGTGTCATAGCGATGATTTGAGGACGCTTCAAATATAGGTGATAAATATAAACAAGAAACACCCAAACTTTTAAGGTAATCAAGTTTTGACAAAATGCCTTTTATATTTCCCCCAAAAAAGTCATCTGCTTGATAATCTTTGCCTTCAACTTCAACTTCAGGCAAGTCATTCCAGTCCGTATGCAATCTTCCTTTTTTTAAGAATTTGTTGCATTCTTTGCACGCAAATCTATCTGCAAATGCGTGATATATAACTCCACTTTTTGCCCAATTCGGGGTTTTATAGTCACATTCCGTAACAGTTAACTGCCATTCTGGCAACCAATCACCACGAACTGCAATTCCTTCTTCTGTTCTGCCATAAAATGCAATTCCACCGTTTTCAAGTTCTCCTTCAAAACGATAATGCCAAATTCCACTTTGACTAAGCGGGAAATTGCTATAATATAATTTTTCGTTTTCGCTTACGTACGGCGCAAATTGTGAAAAATTAAATATGCTTGTTTTGTCCGTCAACTCCAAAGGTTGTCTTATTGCTATGCCTGTTTCAAGGTGCCTTAATACAACAAAAACCCTCTTGACATGATGTTTCTTGTCAAGAGGAAAAATCATTTGTATGTTTTTTCCCACAGCAACTGCGCCGTAAGGTTTTTTGTGTTTGAGTGCGTTATACATTCTTGCCCTTAATTATAGCACGGGTTTTAAGCCCCAAATGCGCTCTGCATATTCCTGAACTGCGCGGTCTGCTGCAAAAAATCCTGCTTTTGCAATGTTTACCAAGCTCATTCTGTTCCACTTTTCACGGTCTTGATAAGTCGCATTTACCTTATCTTGCGCTTTTGAATAGCTGTCAAAGTCAGCAAGAACCATATAACCGTCTGCTTGACCGTTTCTGCCAATGGTAAGGCTGTCGGCAATTTCTGAGAAACTAATTCCGTTTATGCCTTGTCTGAGCGCATCAATAACCATTTTTATGCGTGGATTTGTTTGATAGTAGTGAGTAGGGTTATATCCACAACGCCACAAGTTTTGAACTTCATCTGCAAGCAAACCGAACAAGAAAATGTTTTCGTCGCCGACTTCTTCGTGAATTTCAACGTTTGCACCGTCCATTGTGCCTATTGTCAATGCGCCGTTAATCATAAACTTCATATTTCCAGTTCCGCTGGCTTCTTTGCCTGCCAAAGAAATTTGCTCTGAAACTTCACTTGCTGGCATTATGATTTCGGCAAGGGATACCCTATAATTTTCCAAAAATACCACTTTCAATTTCCCGTTTATTTGCGGGTCGTTATTGATTAAGTTGCCAAGCGCGCAAATAAAGCGAATAATTTGCTTAGCCATATAGTATGCGCTTGCCGCTTTTGCGCCGAATATGAAAGTGCGTGGAACAATGTCCAAATTCGGATTTTCTTTAAGTTTGAAATACAAATCTAAAATGTTCAACGCGTTCAAAAGTTGACGTTTATATTCGTGCAATCTTTTTACTTGAACGTCAAAAATTGAATCTGGGTTGACAACAACTCCGTTGTGTTCCTTGATATACTCCGCAAGTTTAACCTTGTTGTTGCGCTTTATATTTTCAAGTCTTTGAAGGACTTTTCTATCGCCCATAAACTTTTGCAAATCTTGAAGATTATCTGCATCTTTAAGCCACTTGTCACCAATCAATTCCGTGATAAGCGATGCAAGTTCAGGGTTTGCTTCCGCAACCCAACGACGATGCGTAATTCCATTTGTAACATTTGTAAATTTTTCAGGGTGCATACGGTAATAATCTTTGAAAACGTCATTTTTAAGAATTTCCGAGTGCAATGCGCTTACTCCGTTTATTGTATGAGCAGTCGCAAGGCAAAGATTTGCCATTTTAACTTGTCCTTCACTTAACACAGCATTCTGATTTACCGTATCCCAGTTGTTTGGATAAAACGCCCAAAGTTCATCGCAAAAGCGTTGGTTTATTTCGCGGATAATTTGAAAAATTCTTGGCAACAAACCTTGGAACAAATCTTGTGGCCACTTTTCAAGAGCTTCACTCATAACCGTATGGTTTGTATATGAAACTGTGTTGGAAGTAATTTCCCAAGCCTTTTCCCAAGTCATTCCATATTGATCAAGCAAAATTCGCATAAGCTCTGGTATGCAAAGCGTCGGGTGCGTATCGTTAATGTGAATTGCAACGCAATCTGCAAGATTGTCTAAATTTGGGTTGGTTTTAAGATGACGTTTGATTATGCTTTGAATTGACGCCGAAACAAAGAAATATTGTTGCTTTAATCTTAGGCTTTTGCCTTCAATGTGGTCGTCGGCAGGATACAAAACTTTGCTTATTGACTCCGCCATAGCTTTTGCGCTCATTGCCTTCACGTATTCACCGCGTGAAAACATTGTCATATCAAAATCAACAGGAGCTTTTGAAGACCACAATCTTATGCGGTTGACGGTTTTGGTGTCGTAGCCAGAGATATTCATATCATAAGGCACAGCCAAGACCGTAGTATAATCTTTTTGATGAACAGACAGTTTTCCGTCTTCCCAAGATTCTTCCACCTTTCCGCCGAATTTTATTTCATACACTTCTTCCATTCTGGGAGAAAGCCAAACCGAACCCATTTTAAGCCAATCGTCAGGTTGTTCCAACTGCCAACCATCGACAATAACTTGCTTGAAAATGCCATAATCGTACATAATTGAAAAACCGCTTGCGGGATAACCTTGCGATGTTAACGCATCCATATATGCTGCGGCAAGTCTACCTAAACCACCGTTTCCTAAACCAGCATCAGGCTCAAAACTGTAAAGCTCATTAAGGTTTGCACCCAAATTTGCGACAGCTTTTGATACTTCGTCAGTTATTCCCATATTGAAAAGGTGGTTTCTCAAAGAACGGCCAAGCAAAAACTCCATAGACATATAATATATTTGCTTTGCATTCTTCTCTCTGACTTCTTTTTTGAAATTAACTCGGGTTTGCGTCAAAATATCTCTGACGCACATTGCTGTTGCTTGATATAATTGTGCTTTTGAAGCGTCTTCGGGTTTTACTCCGAAATATCTGGCAAGAGCCATAACCATTTGAGTTTCAAACTCTTTTGAAGTTATTGAAAAATTTGACATATTCCTTCCTTCCTCTCGCTTTCCCCCGAGACGAAAGTTTCCACTGTTGTTAATATATTATTTATTGATTATTTTGGTCAAAACGCAAAATTTTTTTACAATTTTTCCATTTTAGCCTAAATAAACAACCGAAATTATATCTCAAACATAATTTCGGTTGTTATTCTACTAAATATTTTTGTAAATGTCCACATATTTTCTTGCGCTTACCTCCCAACCGAAATCGGTTGATAGACAAGCCTTTGTAATTGCATCCCACGCTTCTTTGTCAAAGAACGTTGCGTATGCGCGCCATATTGCATCAAGCATATCGTATGCATTGTAGGTTTTGAAAGTGAAGCCTGTCCCTGTTTTAATTTCTGGGTTAAACGGTTCAACGCTGTCTTTCAATCCACCTGTTTCTCTGACGATAGGTACAGTTCCATAGCGCATAGCAATCATTTGAGAAAGCCCGCAAGGTTCAAACTTTGAAGGCATCAAGAACAAATCAGCAGAACCGTAAATTTTTGACGCCAAGTCGCTTGAAAACTGCAAAATTACACGGAATTTCTTTGGATACCTTTCTTCAACGGCTTTGAGCATATTTTCATATTTCCAATCGCCCGTTCCCAAAACAACCATTTGAATGTCGGCTTGCATGATGTCGTCAATGACTTTTGACACCAAATCCATACCTTTTTGCTCAGTCAATCTTGTAACCATAGCCAAAAGCGGACGCTTTTTTTCAAAGCCCAAGTCAAGCATTTCACACAAAGCCTTTTTGTTTTCGATTTTTGCGTCGATGTGTTTTAAGTCGTAATTTTTGAACAGCTTTTTGTCGGTTTTCGGATTATATTCTTCCATATCTATTCCGTTGATTACGCCTTTAATCTTGTACTTGCGTTGTGAAAGAATACCTTCCAAGCCATAAGAATAGAACGGATCCAAAATTTCTTCCGAATAAGTTTCGCTTACTGTCGTAACCGCAGATGACGCTTCAATCCCGCCCTTCATATAGTTTACACAATCACCGTTGATAACAAGCGGTTTTGCCCAATCAGGAAGACCTAAAATATCTGAAATTAGTTCTGCGCCATATTTACCTTGAAACTCAATGTTGTGAATGGTGAAAACAGTCTTTATGTTTTGGTACGCCTTTCTCTCGCGATAAAAAACGTCCAAAAAAACAGGAGTTAAAGCCGTTTGCCAATCGTTGGCGTGCAAAACGTCGGGGTAAAAATCAATTAAAGATAAGGCTTCTAGAACAGCTTTGCTGAAATACGCAAAACGCTCGCCATCATCGAAATGACCATACAAGCCTTTACGCTTGAAATAAAATTCATTGTCAACAAAATAATAGGTTATTCCGTCAATAACAGCTTCATAAAGTCCAACGTATTGTCTTCTCCAACTGAGTTCAACAAAAGTCGAACCCACAAAACGAAAGTTGTTTTTGAAGTCGTCCTTTATTTCTTCTTTATAAAATGGAATTATAACCCTAGCGTCGTGACCGAGTTTTTTGATTGCTTTTGGCAACGCGCCCATAACGTCGCCCAAACCGCCTGAACGAACAAACGGAGCTGTTTCAGAAGCGACAAACAAAACTTTCATATTTTCATCTCCTTGTAATTCTTTAAGCAGAATTTTTCAATTAGCGTCAAAAACTCAAACGTTGACGCATATAGAGGTTGTTAAATGATTTTGCCCTTTACTACAACCATAGGATATGACTCATAACCGCTGAGTTTTCTTCCTGGCTGTATGATGACGTTTTTGTCTGTTATGGTGTATTCCAAACTAGCGTTTTCCATAACAATTCCGTCTTCCATAATTATGCAGTTTTTGACTACCGCACCTTTACCCACCTTAACACTACGGAATAAAACCGAGTTTTCAACAAGTCCGTCAATGACGCAACCGTCGGCAATAAGGCTGTTTTTAACTTGCGCGCCGTCTTTATACTTTGTTGGAACGCTGTCTTTAACCTTTGTCAAAATTGTTGAGTGTTTGTAAAACAGCTCGTTTCTAACCTTCGGGTCGAGCAATTCCATACTATGCTTGAAATATGTTGGAATACGGTCGATAACGGCAACGTAATCACGTACTTCATAGCTCATAATATAAAGGCTTTCAAGTTCCTTTTGCAAAATTTCTTTTTCAAAATCGTATGCGCCGTGAGCGTATGCGTTGTCAACCAACGTAATCAACAAATCTTTTTTGATAAAGTAAATGTTGAGGTTGCAAAGTTGTTTGCCTGTGTCTGAGGCAACGGGAAAACGCATATCAACGATTCTCTTATTTTTATCTTCCGTCACAATATTCTTTCTGGGAGTTATATCGTCAGTTTGATAAGTAAGCATCGTTATATCTGCGCCCTTTTCAATGTGGAACTTTTCAACTTCGTCAAAGTCTATGTTGAAAGCAATGTTTGTGTTTGCAATGACAACGTATTCTTCTAAGGCTTTCATCATAAAGCCACGCAACGTATAAAGGGCTTCAATTTTTCCTTTATAAACGTCGTGAGCTGAGTTGAAAACAAAAGGCGGATATACGGTGATACCGCTATTTTTTCTGTTCAAGTCCCAGTCGCGTCCCATACGAATATGGTCCATAAGCGAGTTATAGTTGTTTTTTGTTATAATTCCAACCGTCGTAATGTTTGCATTGACAAGATTTGATAAAGCAAAGTCGATAAGACGGTATCTTCCGCCAAATGGTAGTGACGCAGTAGTTCGTCTAATTGTCAAATCATTAAGATGGCTATCTTCATCAGCTGCAAAAAGCACGCTCATTGTATGGTTTTTCATAGCTTTATCCTCTCCTTATCCTATCATTTCGTTTGCGCCAACCACAGAATTTTCAGGCAAATTATAGTGTGGAGCAATAACGCTAATTTTCCATTCTCCTGGACGGCTTTCCTTTTGGGTTTCACCAACCATAGAATTTTTGCCAATGGTAGCATTCCAACCAACGATTGCGTATCTTATATCCGCGCCGTCTTCAATTACCGCATTAGGCATAATAATCGAGCCTTCAATGTAGGCGTCTTTTCCTATTGTTACAGAGTGCGAAATTATGCTGTCCTTAACCGTGCCAGCAACAACTGTACCCTCTGAAATTAAGCAGTTTTGAACTTTGCCCGTTTCTGTGATAAATTGCGGAGGCTCTGCCATATTACGCGAATAAATTTTCCAGTTGTCGTCATCAAGTTGCAATCCACCAATGTCGGTGTCGTGCATAAGTATATCCATATTTGACTCCCACAAAGACGAAATTGTTCCAACGTCTTTCCAGTAGCCGTCAAATTGATATGCAAACATTCTTTGTTTGTCGGCAAGCATTTTGGGGATTATGTTCTTGCCAAAATCGTTATCAGACGTTTTGTCGTTTTCGTCATCAATAAGATATTTGCGCAAAACACTCCAAGTAAAAATGTAAATTCCCATTGATGCTTTGGTACTCTTAGGATTTTTTGGTTTTTCTTCAAATTCGTAAATTTCATTGCCGTTTTTGATATTCATAATTCCAAAACGACTTGCTTCTTCCTTAGGAACGTCCAAAACCGCTATCGTGCAATCTGCTCTGTTCTTTTTGTGTTCTTTTAGCATTTTGTGGTAATTCATTTTATAGATATGGTCACCGCTTAAAAGCACAACGTACTCAGGGTTGAAATTGTCAATGAAATCTATGTTTTGATAAATAGCATTTGCCGTGCCTTTATACCATTCGCCAGATTTTGCCCTCATAAACGGTGGCAAAACATAAATGCCCCCACTAAGTCTATCCAAATCCCACGGTTGACCATTACCTATGTATTGGTGCAACTCAAAGGGACGATATTGTGTCAATACGCCAATGGTATCGATGCCGCTGTTAACACAGTTCGAAAGCGGAAAGTCGATAATGCGGTATTTTGCACCGAACGGAACAGCTGGTTTTGCCACGTCGTTAGTTAAAACTCCCAAACGTGTCCCCTGTCCGCCTGCAAGCAACATTGCTATACAGTCTTTTTTGACGCTTTTACTCATTTTTTCCTCCTTTATCCTTATGTTCGGGTATCAGGAACATCACTGAATTTTTTGGTATGTTAATTTTAATTGTGTACGGATAACCGTGGTTTTGCTTTGACGACGCGCGGAAAGTTGGGCGTCGCTCTTCTTCTCCGCCATACTTTTTCAGCGAAGAAATCAATTCCGCCTTATAGTTGCAGTTTTCAGGCACGCCCATTGCATACTTAATTCTGTCCACAGGTGAAAAGTTGACAACGCAAATTATATATTGTCCGTCTGCCGACTTCCTTATAAACGAAAGTATATTTTGCTTGTTGTCATCAACAACTATCCACTTAAAACCGTCATAAGAACAATCGAGTTGCCACAATTCTTTGTGTTCAAGATAAAAATTATTCAAGTCCTTTATAAACTTTTGAAAAGTTCTGTGACGTGGGTAATCAAGCAAAAACCAATCCAATTCCTGCGTATAGTTCCATTCAATAAACTGCGCGAATTCGTTGCCCATAAAATTAAGTTTTTTGCCTGGGTGCGCCATCATAAAGCCGTAAAATGCTTTTAATCCTTCAAATTTTTCATCGTATGCGCCAGGTACTTTGCCAATCATCGAGCCTTTTCCGTGTACGACTTCATCGTGTGAAATTGGCAAAATATAGTTTTCTGAATACGCATAACTAATTGAAAACGTCAGGTTGTTATGGTTATCCTTTCTAAAAAACGGGTCAAGCGAAAGATAATGCAAACTATCGTTCATCCAACCCATATTCCACTTGAAATTAAAGCCAAGACCTCCGTCATAAGCAGGCTTTGTTATCATCGGGAATGCCGTGCTTTCTTCCGCTATTGTCATTGCGCCGTGATATTTTGAAAGAATGGCTGTGTTCATTTGTTTCAAGAAATCTCTTGCTTCCAAATTATAATTTCCGCCATACTCGTTTGGCGTCCACTCGCCGTCCTTTCTGCCATAATCAAGATAAAGCATACTTGCAACAGCATCACAACGTATTCCGTCAATGTGGTAGATGTCAAACCAAAACATTGCTGCTGAAATAAGAAAACTTTTCACTTCATTTTTGCCGAAATCGTAAACTTTTGTTCCCCACTCTTTATGTTCTCCCTTTTTAGGGTCGCTGTACTCATAAAGCGGAGTGCCGTCAAAATATGAAAGACCGTGCTCGTCCTTGGGGAAGTGAGCAAGCACCCAATCCATAATTATACTAATACCCGCACGGTGACAGCGGTCAACAAACTCCATAAAGTCTTTTGGCTCACCATAACGTGACGTCGGAGCAAACATACCCGTAACTTGATAGCCCCAGCTACCTTCAAATGGATATTCTGTCAACGGCATAATTTCAATGTGAGTATATCCCATTTTTTTAACGTATGGAATAAGCTCGTCAGCCATAGCCTTGTAATTGATAAAGTTTCCGTCCGCGTACTTTTTCCAACTCCCAAAATGCATTTCATAAATGTTCATCGGAGTTCCATACGGATTATAATTTTCTCTGTCACGCATCCACTTTCTGTCTTTCCAATGGTAATCAGTCAAGTCGTAAAGTTTTGACGCGTTTGCGGGTGCAGTTTCAAAATGCAAACCGTAAGGGTCACATTTCAAAACAACTTTCCCTCCGCTTGATGTAACAGCATATTTGTAATTATCAAATTGTTTTAATAAGCCAATAAAAATCGTCCAAATTCCATCTTCCGTAAAATTCATCACGTTGGCTTTAATATCCCAATTATTAAAATCTCCGACGACTGACACCTCTTTAGCGTTTGGCGCCCACACGTTAAAAGTCCACCCCTTAACTCCTTCGTGAACAGTTGGAGTGGGTGAAAACAATTTGTACGCTTGATAATTTGTGCCTTCGTGAAAAAGGTAAGATGCGTAGCTATCTTTTAATCTTGCCATAAATTCTCCGTAAATGTTTCCGCATTGGGCGGTTTATATGCTTTTATAATATAATACCAAAATTATAGACATATAACAATAGACAAAAGCCATTTTCTTCTAAAATTTGTAAACAATTGCGAAATTTTCGTCATTTTTGGCGCATAAAGTTTTTTTTATTTTTGAAAACTGTACGATTTTTTTAGGTATTATCTGACTTTTATAAAAAACAATTTAGTTGATAAAAAAAATACTCCCTCGTTTCTCTGTAACTTTTTTTGCGTTTATTTATTGAAAAATAAACACTTTTCAGCTATCTATTTGGTTATTTTTATCTTAAAAACTTGACTGTTTAAGCTGTTTCCAAGTTTTTTTTGCTGTCTTTTTGCGGTGCTAAGTATGTTTTCAATTGAAAAGACCAAACTCCCGCTTCCACTCATAACACATTTAGAACAACCAATTTTTTTTAACCTTTCAATGTTAGTTACTATTTCTGGATTAAGCTGCTTAGAACACGGAAATAGGCTGTTTTTTGGAGCATCTAGCACGTCACTTAAATTATATTCCGACACTCTATCATAGTTTGTGCCATTCATCTTGTCATATAATGCGTAACATTCCTTTGTATCTACTCCATTTTTTGCATATAATGCCAATACGTAAAAGTTTTTGTTTACGTTTGCAAAATCTAAATCTTGAACTTGCTCGCCAACACCCAAAACTCTCTTTACTCCACCTTGCATCATAAATGGCACGTCAGAACCTAGATTTACTAGAAAATCTGAAGACAACGTCAAAGGTTTTTTAAGCCATTCAAAATATGCGAGGACAGTTTTCAAAATTGCCACCACACTCGCTGTTGAACCGCCCATTCCCGCACCTAAAGGCACTCCTTTTTCAACCACAAACTTGCCACCAAACAAACCTGAGTTCTCCATAATTTTTTTACACGCAGAAACCAAAGTCTTTTCAAAGCGTGGAATTTCTACACCCGAAATCTTAGGAATTATTTCAAATGAAAGTTGTTCGTTTGATGGATAAAACGTAACTTTGTCGTAAACGTTGACGCTTGCCATAACGCTGTCAAGCGTATGCAAATTATTCTTTATCCCCGTGACGTACAGGCACAAGTTGACTTTGCCAAAAACCTTTGCTTGAAATTTTTCCTTTTTTGTTTTTATCATAAAAGATAGTCTCCTCAGAGACTATCTTACCACAAATATTATGCTTATAAAAGTATTATCTTGAAGCCCTTTAATATTTTAGTTTTCTAAAAAACAACACTCTATCACCTGCTTTAAGCGGCATTTCCAAAGTCGGGTTTTGTTTTTGTATGTCCTCAGGTGTCGCCGTCAATGCTTTGCATAGTTCCCACATACCGTCGCCGTCACTAGCCATATACATTGACAATGCAGAATTGTTGACTTCTTTTTCTTTTCCAATTTCAACTTCCGAAATATATTCAAATTCTCTTTCTTTTAGTTCTTTAACACCTATCCCTAAAAGCATATTGATTTCAATTTCTTTGTCGCGTTTTATTCTCGCAGATATATCGTCAACGGTTGCCGTAACTTCATTATCCAGAGCAAATTCGCCCGCAATCATAACAGAAAACGGAATTTCAGCCCTAACGGAATTGTAGCCGTTTTCATCAATGTATATCACGTCCGTGTTGACAATACCTTCAATAGTAAGTCCGTCAGCATTTACCTCTTTTTTGGACAAATAGCAATCGGCGTAAGGCGTTGACGCAATCTCTCTAGCAGCGGCACGATTTTCTTTCAACTGAGCCGTTCCAGACACTCTTTCTCCAAAATATTTCATTCCACAGAAGTTCATTGCTTCTTCTTCATCTTTTTCTATTTTAATTTCATTGGTAAGCATAAACATATCGTCAACCATTTCAACGTCAGAATATCCCACAATTATCGCATTCAACCCTACTTCGCCTTCAAAGTGTATGATATTATCGCCCGTTACGCCTTGCAAAACAATTTTTGTGTTCTTTACGTCTGCAAAGCCTACAACTACGTCGTCCGCACAAACGCCGTCAACTTCAAAATCATCGTTTAGAGCTATCTCCATTTGCTTGTTGCAAATTATGCTGTCTTCCGTATAAGTTATATTTACCGTTACAGAACCGTCCATTCTAATTCCGCCATCTGTTGCCGTCAATTTTTTAAGCACGCATACGGCATCAAGCATAAGGATATTTCCAATTTCTCCCGCTTCCAATTCGTCTTCTACAAATGAAGTCAGAACTTCCGACTTACATTTTACGGGCAACTTTACCATTTTCATAGTTTTGTAACTGTTTTCTGCATCGGAAAGATATTCCAATTCTTTGGCAACCTCCGTTGAAACCGTCGTTTCTATGACTGCATTCAGTTTAATGTCATTGTTGATTGTTACGTCACACTCAACAACGCTCATTGTTGTAAACAAAGTTGCGGTTTCTATAAGTCCGTCACAATCTATGCGTTGGGTGAAGTCTGCGTTATAGTCAACGCCGCGCGGATTTTCTTCCGAGTCAAGATAAATCAACTTGAAATTGGCTCTTGCGGTAATTTCAGCATAATTATTTTCGGCTTCAGCTTTCAATATATGACAATCAACCGCCAAGGATAACACCTTGCTTATACTTTCAGCGTCCACCCCGTCGGGCGAAAACTCTACGACTTTCTCTGACGATGGAAAGGATTTGTAATCCATAATATTTATTTTTTCAAAATTGAACATAACAGCCTCCATTTCACATTTAACATATTCCAGTAAAATCGGATATATTACAAAATTTTGGCAATAATTCAGCTATGAGAGAAATTGGAACCGACACGAGTGAATCAAAAGAAAGAGTTAAAAAGTTGACAGGCATACCATTGCTTTTGAAAATCGACGAAGGTAGAGGAAGAAGCTCAATTTACCACGGAACAATAATAAACACTTTCCCTGCTGTGTTTTCTGTTAAACTTGAAAATGGAGCAATCAAAACATTTTCATATTCCGACGTCCACACAAAAGGCATTATGTTTTTGAAAGAAGAAACCTAACGCTTAGATTTTGAATTAAAAAATTTTTGAAATTTGAATGTTTGAAAAAAGTAAAACCGATATTCTTTGACTAAGTCAAGATATATTATACTGCTGAGTTGATATTCTTTTAGCTACTGGGCAGTTTTATTCTATGATATTTTTTTATTACTAAGTTGCATATTACAACTTGGTTTTTTTTATGGCTTAATTTAGATTTGATTTATAATTGCGTTATTGCTCTTTAACAACACATCATTTTATCGACATTGTTTTTTTGTTGCGAACAACAATTACAACAACCACAGCAACAGCCGCAATCAACATTGAAGAAATTGAAACCATTGTAAAGATTTCAAGAGGTCTTGACATAAACGAACTCACACTAAACAACAAAGAATGTTCGTTTGCAACAGGCACGTATTGCTCGCTGCCAGAACTCATATCCTTAATGCTTGCCCAAATTTTATAATTGCCCGCCCTTGAGGGTTGATAAACAAATTGCACACCAGCACCACATTCAACACCGTTGACGTACCACTTTATATCCAAATTACTTATATCGCAATATTGCAGACCAGTCAAAGTAAAGGTTACGCTCTCACGCGTATATCCATTTATGTTTGAAGTTGCTTTATCAACGTCCTTGTTTGCATCATCTAAAACCGTAACCCTACAATTCCCCATAATGAAATTTTGATACGCCGCGCTGATGGTTTTATTTTTTGCTTCAAGTTCTGAACCTCTATATGATGCAACAATTGACTGTTGACCACCTTTAAGCGGTAAATAAGTCAAAGTTTTGCCACTTCCCAAATATTCTTGTCCGCCACCGGGAAATTGAACGTACCAATCAATATTATTATATTTTGAGGCATTAACAAGGCCAACGGGTGAAAGCTCCGCCGTAAATTCAATCGGTGTTTTATCGCCAAATCTGACGTTGAGAACTCCTAAAATATCGCTTACGGTACCATCTAAATTAGACTTAAGTGTCAATGCAGTAGGCTCTTGGTATTCAAAACCGTTTGTGTAATCTCCATTCATAACCTTAACGTAATCAACTGTTTTTAGCGAATAACCATTGTATTCAATGGTTTCCCCGTTAGTTTTGCAAACCGTGTTTGCAATTACGCTGGCAGGAGGTATTTTATCTGAAGTTAAAATTGATTTTAACTTAAGCATCAACATTGCCGTAATATTTGAAACCAACGGCGTAGCCATACTTGTACCGTTTATTGTGCCAAAACCACTTAAGCCACCGCTGTATCTATATGCCCAAATGTCTGTTCCGGGGGCAATAACGTCATAATCTCCATAATTTGAGCTAGAACGTTTAGCTTTAATTCCACCAATCTTTTCTTCATACGCCATAACTGAGACAACGTTGTCCATTGCGGCAGGATAAAACGCTCCCGTTCCGCTTTTTCCATCATATTTTTTGTTTTCGTTGCCAGTTGCGCCAACAACAACCGACGCTACCGCGGCATCGTTGATTGCATTTTGCAAAGCTGTACTGTTCCAATTTGTAGCAGTTGACGAACCCAATGACAAATTTATTATGTCTGCGCCCATTTGGCTTGCGCTTTTGACTGCAGAAACAAAAGTTTCAAGCACAAATTCATTTGTGTCAAGATAATTTGCCTTAATCGGCAATATCTTTATATACTCTTGAAGTCCCAATTCTTTTATTTGCATTGCAATAATCGACGCAACGGACGTTCCGTGAAGTTCTGAGCCTTGCTTGCCCGAAATTGTTGTTAACGTGCTATCTTTTACATTGTCAAGCCCACTCTTGCTAGTGCTTGCATTGAAAGCCGACGCGCCGTTGTTGTGCAACACTCCGTCAAAAACTCCATTCATACCTACTGCATCAGTAATAATACCAGTATCAATGACAGCAATAATTATTGGGTCACTCTTGTCAAGTTTGGTCAAATCAATTTTGTTGACTTGTTGTTTTAAGCCTGCCAAATCTAAGTTTGTTGAACTGTAATACCAAAGATTGCCTAAATTTCTTCCACCCCAATTATAAGTGGTGTCAGCATAGGCGGTGTAAGAAAAATCAGCACCCAAAACACCCGCAATTGTCAAACTTGCAAGCAAAACGAGTATTATCGCAAAAACTGTAAATTTCTGAGTTCTGTTATTTTTCATTTTCTTTCACCTTTACTAAAAGTACGTCAGCTTTCAATCAGTCTTTTGAGTTGCAAAATTAAAAGCCGTTAAAATAAGTTTTATGCGTTTAATTGTTTTTCAAGCATATCCAAAGATAACGTTAATCTGCTTATAGTTTCTTCCTTGCCAAGCACCAACGCCATTTCTATTGCTCCGCCAGGGGTGACGGGTTCGCCCGTCAAAGCAACACGCATACTGAACATAACTTGTCCGCCTTTAAGTCCGTTTTGTTCTGCCGATTGCTTAATTTGTTCCTTAATTCCATTTTCTGTCCAGTCTTCAAAGTTTTCCAAAGCGTCAATCGATACAATTACGGCTTTCTTTGCGACCTGAAAATCTACTTTCATCTTTTGGTGAACAAACATATTTAAGTCATATTCATTGAATTTTGTCAAAAACGCAATTTTCTCTGAAATTTCAGACAGAATATCCACCCTAGTTTGCATAAGTTTTGCAATCTCTTGTTTGTTGAAAATTTTGCCCGCGTCTGTTTTTTCAATGTATGGTAGCGCAATTTTGTAAAATTCCTGCTCTGTCATTGACTTCAGATATTCGCCATTCAACCAACGCATTTTTTGTTCGTCAAATATTGATGAACTTTTTGAAATTCCGTCAACAGAGAAATTTTCCATCATTTCCTCCATTGTCATCTTTTCTTGATTGTTTTTTGGACACCACCCCAAAAGTGCAATATAGTTTACAATTGCCTCTGGCAAATATCCCTTTGATATGAAATCTTCAAAATTGGCGTCACCAAAACGTTTACTAAGTTTTCGTGTTGCGTCTTTCATAATTGGTGGCAAGTGCATATATTGCGGTCTTTCCCAACCAAAACTATCGTAAATCAAATTGTATTTTGGTGTTGAACTCAAATATTCCATACCACGTATTACGTGCGTAATATTCATAAGGTGGTCGTCAACTACGTTTGCAAAGTTATACGTTGGCAGTCCGTCAGATTTCAACAAAACACCGTCTTCAATATCGTTTGTGTTGACGTCAATTTCGCCAAAAACCATATCTTTGTAAACAGTTTCAATGTTTTCAGGCACTTTTTGCCTTATAACGTACGTTTCACCGTTAGCAATTCGCTTTTCAATTTCTTCTTTGCTCAAATTTCTGCAATGTTTGTCATACGTATGAACACCGTTTGCATCACAAAGTCCTTCTAATCTTTTTTTATCGCAAAAACAGTAGTACGCTCCGCCCAGTTCAACAAGTTTTTCGGCATATTCTTTGTAAATATTCATTCTTTCAGTTTGAACGTAAGGGCCAAATCCGCCGTCTTTGTCAGGCCCTTCGTCATAAGTAATACCAGCAGTCGCAAGCGTACGATAAATCATCTCAACCGCACCTTCAACCTTTCTTTCTTGGTCGGTGTCTTCAATACGCAAAATGAAATCACCACCATGTTGGCGTGCAAACAAAAATGCGTATAATCCTGTTCTCAAATTGCCTATATGCATAAAGCCCGTTGGACTTGGGGCAAACCTAGTTCTTACTGTATCTTTCATAAAAAATTACTCCGTCTTTAAGTGATAAATCTTTCTCTTTATATATGTTCTTCAAAACACCGTCTTCCTCAAAAGAATAATATTCCGACGCATTGAAAATGTAGTGGTCAAGCAAACTTATGCCAACGCTGTCAAGCGTCCACGCAATATCCCTTGTTATTGCAAAGTCGTTTTGTGACGGCTCTAAGTTTCCGCTTGGGTGATTGTGCGCAATCAAAATTGACGTCGCTCGGTTCTTCAAAGCAAAGTCAACAACTCGCCTAACCGACACTTGCACATTATCTGCACTATCGCCCTTAATATTGTCGCCTTTTATTACTTGTTCGTGCGCATCTAAGGCTAAAACGTAAAACATTTCTTTTTTTGCGCCATAAAACTTTGCGAACAAATAATCTCTAATTTCACCCTTGCCTTGCAAATGCTTACGCTTTGCTTGATTAGTTTTAACGTATCTACGAAAAACTTCTGGCATCATACTCAAAAACAACGCTGCATTTTGTGTCATTCCGTTGACCTCTGCAAGCCTTTCATAATCGGCTGTGAAAACTCCTTCCAAATTTTCAAATTGAGCCAGCAAATTGTGCGCTATTTCGTTTGTATCCTTGCGTGGTATAAACGTAAACAACAAAAACTCCAAAATTTCGTGGTCATTCAAAAGCTCAACTCCGCCAGATTGAATTTTTTCTCTCATACGGTCTCGATGTCCGTCGTGAACAGCCATATCTTAAAGCTCCTTGTACTCGTTGAAAATTTCAGGGTCGTTTTTTACAAGCCTTATTAAGAGTTCAAACGACTTCTCCGATGTCTCAAACCCGAACTTTTTTTGTATAATTTTCCAAATTGCATATCCGCTTAAAAAGTCATACCAAAAATAACATTCGTCTTGAAGCTGAAAAATTTCAAGCTGATTGAAGTTTTGATACTTTGTCCATTGACGAAGCACGTCGATAAGCCCGTTTACCTCGGCGTTATCGTCGTATCTAGCGTGAATAAAACTCAGCATATATTTTTTAACTTCTTTGGAAAAGGTCACAACGCCTTGTTTTGCGTTTTCAATATCCTTAATTATCGCGGCAATTTCCGCTTCTTCCGAATATTTTTTTAGCACCTTTTGACAAGGATATGCAAATGCGTTTGTCATAATTTAATATTATAAACTATAAATATATAGTTTGCAAGTATAGTAATTATCAAAATAACAGCATCTGTGCCTTTATCGGGAGCAAAAATCGCTTATTACCCTAATTTATATTTTATTGCTCAAATATATTGTGGTCGCCTTGAAAAGCGTTGTTGCAAGCGCAAGTTGGTACTCGGGTTTTACCAAGTTTTCTTCATCAAACGGACTGCTCAAAAATCCGCATTCAACAATAATAATCGGAAAGTTGACTTCATTGAGCAAATATTTGTCCGCTTTAAGGGCATCATATTCCCTTTTTGCCGTATAGGAATTGATTTCCGTGTTTAGTGTTTCTTGCATTATGTCTGCATATTCCTTGTCTTTCTCAGAACCAAAAAAAACTTGCGCCCCCCTGCGCCCACGATAACCAAAAAAATTCATATGTACGCTTATGACAGCATCAGGTTTGCTTCCGTTCATAATTCCCACACGCTTTTGCATATCATCTCGCTTTTTGTTTTGCGACAATGACGAATACAGCCCCTTGTCACTTTTACGCGTGTAAACAACTCTGTACCCTGCCGACTGCATCATTTCGCCTAGATACAAAGCAATATGCAAATTCAAATCGCTTTCTCTTACTCCTGTTTTTACACCCGTCACGCCACCATCAATACCGCCGTGACCTGCGTCAATGACTATTGTCGGCGAAGTTTTGACTTTGTGAGATACCCAACCAAAAGGTATAGCAAAAGCCCCCGATAAAATAAGTAGCACCGATATGACTGAAAACACAATTTTTTTATCGGGCAAACGAACTGCATAAATTCTTGAATAATTTTTTTTCATAACACAATTTTACAATATGCATAAAGGTATAAAAATACGCACTTTTCCACAAAGTTATCCACATTTTGCAGTCATTATGTGGACAACTTGGTGGATAACACAATTTTTTAACATAATTTTGACGTAAATTCTTGACATAAAAATCGCTCTTTTTTTAAGCTTTTTTTCTTAGGCTATGTTTATATGGCAATTTTCGACATTAAACACCCATTTATGAAAAATTTATAATTCTTAATCACTTAAATTTTTAATATGATATATTAAGGTGATAAAAATGGTTAACTTATCTAATCTTATCGGTTTGCCCGTGCTAAACAAATCTAACGCAACTCTTGAAGGATACGTTTCTGATGTATTTTTTGACGCAAAATGTAAAAAAACTGCATATTTTCAGGTATCGAAATCGCCCGAAGAAGAATCTTTTAAGTTGCTTGACTGCCGAATGGCGCTTGCTGTCAATGATGCCGTAATTATCAATGCAAAAACGCAGTTAATTGATAAAAGAGAAGTTGATACGACTGTTTTGAAAGATAAAATGCTTTCTAAGCAAATTTTTTCGTATGACGGAATAAAAAAAGGTTACGTGGTGGACGTTGAAATTGGAGAACGCCATTACGTGAAAACTATAATTACAGATTACGGCAATTTAGACAGCAAACAAATTTTGAACAATAATCAAATTATTTTTGTCAAAGCTCAAAAACGATTGAAGTCTGTAAAAAAATTTGATTTTTCTTCAAACGAAAACAGCAAAGTATCAATTTTGAACGATTTGAACAAAGCTGAACAACAAAGTTACGCTGAAAATGAAAACTTAAATGTATCCTATCAAAATGATAATTTACATATTGAACAAAATACCCAGAGTGAAAACGTTTCAGAATCTATCTTTGAAAAAGTAAAAATTGTCGCTGTCAAACAACTAAAAGCTATACAAACAGACGCAATTCAAACAAACGACAAAACTTGGCAACCTAAAATTGAACAAAGTCCTGTTAACGTCAAATTTCAACAAGAGCAATCAAAGGCTGAAAAAAATAACGAATTAACAAATGATGAGAGCTTATCCAACGATAGTTTTGACGATAGTTTTGAAAATGCTGACAACTTGCCCCTAAAAGATAATCACCCCTTGATGACAGCCCTAAAAGGACAAAAACATAATTCTGTTTTTGATGCAAAACTGAATAAGGTCAAAAGTGAGCATAACCCGTATCGCATCATTTGCGATTATGATTTTTTGCTTGGCAGAGAGCTTCAACAAGATTTAAGCACCTATATGGGTGAAATTATCGCGCCAAAAGGTTCGTTGGTTACAGACGGACTTGTAGAACAAGCAAGGTTGTGTGGGAAACTTGTTGAACTGACACTAAATTCCAAATAAAAAATTGTTGATTATCAACAATCAAATAAATAAAAATGGAATAAATTAAAGTAACACGTTTATTAAGCTAAGAAAATTCAGACAATAAAAAAAGACCTATCATAGGTCTTTTTTAATCCTTTACTTTTTATGTTTGATTTAGCTACGTTTTATTTCTTTGCTTTTGGTTTTTTGCGCTAGTCTTGTTTTGGCACTTAACTTTTGATTTTTTGTGTTAGCTTTGTTTTAGCAATTAGCTTTTGGTTTAATTGTGCTAGCTTCGTTTTAGCTCTTAACTTTTTATTTTTTGCGCTAGCTTTGTTTATGCTCTTTGCTTTGTTTTAGCACCTGATAATTTGGTGTCAACGTTAAGCCTATTGCCTTGTTTCAGTCAACTACTTTATTGGTTTCATTGTTGGGAACAACAAAACTTCTCGTATTGAATAGCAATCGGTAAGCAACATAACAAGTCTGTCAATTCCTATTCCCAAACCGCCTGTTGGAGGCATTCCATATTCCAACGCAGTACAAAAATCTTCATCGTAAGGTTGCGCTTCGTCGTCTCCATTTTCCTTTTCTTTGACTTGTGCAATAAAGCGTTCTCTTTGGTCGTTAGGGTCGTTTAATTCGGAAAATGCGTTTGCAAGTTCACGACAAGTAATAAACAACTCAAAACGTTCTGTCAAGCGGTTGTCCGTTGGCTTTTTCTTTGCCAAAGGACTTACTTCAACAGGATAATCCGTAATGAATACAGGACCGTGTAATTTTTCTTCTACAAAACAGTCGAAAACCTTGTAAAGTGCATTGCCCCAAGATGTGTTTTCATCAAGTTCCAAGCCCTTTGCGTTGGCTTGTTTAATTAAATTTGACAAATCTGCGTTGTCAAAGTCTATGCCAGTATATTTTCTGACAGCTTCAACCATTGTCAATCTTTGCCAAGGACGTGCCAAGGAAACAGGTTGACCTTGATAGCTAAGCTCCAAACTTCCGCACGCTTTTTCTGCGCAATGACAAATCAAGCGTTCAGATATATTCATCATTTCGTTATAATCAACGTATGCTTGATAAAGTTCAACAGTAGTAAATTCGGGGTTATGTTTTGGGTCCATACCTTCGTTGCGGAAAATTCTGCCCATTTCATAAACCTTTTCAAAGCCGCCGACAATCAATCTTTTTAAGTAAAGCTCAGTCGCAATACGCATATACATATCAACGTCCAAGGTGTTGTGGTGAGTAATAAACGGTCTTGCATTTGCGCCACCCGCCAAAGTATTCAACACAGGTGTTTCAACTTCAACAAAGCCCTCTCCATCTAAAAACTCACGAACTGCGCTGACAATTTTGCTTCTTTTTACAAAGACGTCTTTAACTTCAGGGTTGGCAATCAAGTCAACGTAACGTTGACGAAATCTAAGCTCGGGGTCTTTAAGTCCGTGGTATTTTTCAGGCAACGGCAACATAGCTTTTGCAAGCAAAGTAACCTTTGTAACGTGCAAAGTAATTTCTCCCGTTTTGGTTTTGAAAACTCTGCCTTCAACACCAACAATGTCGCCGACGTCAAGTTTTTTGAAATCCATATATTCGTCCACGCCCATATCGTCTCGGCTGAAATATCCTTGAATTTTGCCGTCGCTGTCCATAACGTGACCAAAACTTGCCTTGCCCATAATTCTTTTGGACATAAGACGTCCAGCAATTACGACAGTTTTTTCTTCAAAAGCATCATAATCTGCAAGAATTGCGCCTGCTGTTGCGGTTCTATTAAATGAAACGATTTCAAAAGGATTTTTTCCTTTTGAAATCAAATCGTTTAGCTTTTCATTTCTGACCTTTCTTATTTCGCTTAGGTCAACTTCCACTTCTTCATTCGCATTATTGCGAATTTCTTCATTCATATTAAACCTACTTTATTGATATTATTTTATAAGTAATGACTGCGCCGTTAGGAGTGGGAACATCCACTTTCTCGTTTTTCTTTTTGCCGATTAGCGCAGCACCCAAAGGTGACTCGTTGCTGATTTTCATTTCCGCAGCATTAGCTTCCGTAGTGCCAACAATGCGATATTCAAGTTTTTCGTTAAATTCTATATCCAAAAGTTCAACGACACTTCCAATTGAAACACGGTTGCGATTGCCTTCTTCCTCAATGATAACAGCGTGTTGAATTTTCTCTTCAAGTTCTTTAATTTCAGATTCAACAAAACTTTGTTCTTCTTTTGCCGCATCATACTCGGCATTTTCAGATAAATCGCCAAATTCTCTTGCAATCTTAATTTTTTCAGAAACTTCTTTGCGTTTTACAACCATCAAGTATTCGTGCTTTTGTTTGAGTTCTTCAAGACCTTCCTTTGTGAGATATACTTCTTTCATACTTCCCTCCGTGGCAACTATTCTGCCTCAGTTTTTTTTGTATCGGATTCATCGTTGTCATCGGACTTAATTTCTTCCGCATTTTCTGCGTCAACTGTTGTTGCGCTTTCCGCCTCAACTTCTGTGGCGAGTTTTATTTCTTCGGATTGTGCATCCTCGGGTACTACGCTGAACGCTGGGTCTATTGCTGCGTTATCTTCAACGTTCATCACGTTTGTTGCATCTTTATTTTCCTCAGATAATTCAACCTTTGCGTATTCTGCTTCTTCGGCTTTGATTTCAGCTATTTCTACGTCTGCCTTTTCCATAAGAGCTTTTTCGTTTGCAACGTAACGAGGTTGCAAAGAAATAACTTTGATTTCAATGGCGTGAAAACGGAAACCTAATGCTCCCAAAAATTCATCTTCCAACAAAGTTCTAATATAAGTTTCAGCATCAACAACATCTTTGCCAACAACTCTTACGTTCACTTTAAGTCTGACGCCGTATTCATTGGTCACCAACGTAACTTTTTTGCATTTTACGCCTTCAACCTTTGCGCAAGTCTCTCTGACTAATTTTCTTACAACGCCGATAGAAACCTTGATTGAGCCTTTTGATTTGCTTCTTACTATAATTTCTTTAACAACATCGCTGTTGATAAAAATGAACACCAAACTTGTTATCGCCAAAATAAAATACAAGACGGCTAACGTAATAACCAAACCTTTTACAAGGTTTGAATTAAACTCTTCCGTTGTAATTCCACCAAAAGCAGTAACCAACAAAATCATAATTAAAATAATGGCAACGACAAGGCTGGCTGATGCGAATATCTTTTCTAAATTCTTTTTCATAATGCCTCCGACAAAAAAATTTTGACTCTGCTGAGTCAATTAGCGCGTTTTAACGCGTCTAGCGGTATTGTCACTCCACTCGTTTATTTTTAATAAATATATACTAAAAACGCTATTTCGTCAAGCGTTTGTTTTCTTTATGCTCAAAGCATAAAGTTGATTGAATATATTATATGAAGAACTATAATTATTACGCGATAAAAATTTGAAAAATAAAAAAAAGGACGCCAATTAGGCGTCCTTAACGTTAAAAATGTTTTTACTTTCTTGCAACTGCAGCTTTTGCCTTTGCAATGATATTGTCTGTGGTAAGTCCAAACGTTTCGCAAAGATATTTGTAGTTTCCAACTTCGCCAAAACGATTTTCAACACCAACTCTCTCAACTGGAACAGGACATTTTGCAACAACAACTTCGGATACTGCGCTATTAAGTCCACCGTAAACGCTGTGATTTTCACAAGTTACGATTGCGCCTGTATTTTTGCACGCTGCAACGATTGCGTCCTCGTCAATAGGCTTCCAAGTGTGAATGTTGAGTACGGCTGCGTCAATACCTTCTGCTTTCAATCTATCCGCCGCCTCAATAGCTTTTACAACCATAACACCCGATGCAATCAACGTAACGTCTTTGCCATCACGAATTTTGATTGCCTTTCCAAGTTCAAAATCAAGGCTGTCATCAAAAATTTGGTCGGCTTGTTTACGGAACATTCTTGTATAAACTGCGCCTGGATAATCTATAATTTGTGGCAAAGCCTTTTCCATCATAGCTGAATCTGTAGGCTCAAAACATACCATTTTTGGGATTGCACGCATAATTGACATATCTTCAAAAGGCATATGCGTTCCGCCATTTGCTTGCGCAACTACGCCTGGGTCTGAACCAACAATTTTAACGGGGAGCTTTGCGTAAGCTACTGAAATAAAAATTTGGTCATAGCAACGTCTTGTTGCAAAGGGGGCAAAGCTGAATGCAAACGGAATCTTGCCGAATGCCGCCATACCTGCCGCAACGCCAATCATATTTGCTTCTGCAATTCCGACGTTGATAAATCTTTCAGGGAATGCTTCCTTAAAGCATTTTGTTGCGTGACAACTCATAAGGTCGGCATCAAGAACGACAATTCTGTTGTCTTTCTCGGCGGC
This sequence comes from uncultured Bacteroidaceae bacterium, assembly GCA_964592815.1. Lineage (GTDB taxonomy): Bacteria > Bacillota > Clostridia > Christensenellales > CAG-917 > CAZQGE01. The sequence continues at coordinate 33,965 of CAZQGE010000005.1, forward strand.
TTTTGTAAGCCCTTGCGCCATAGTTTGTCTCATTTCTTTTTGGTCAAGCACACTCATTATTCCGTCCTCCCTGTTTCTTTTCTCCAAAGTTCCTCGGGGATTGACATACTGTGACAGTTTGCAACACCTTCTGTGAATGATGCGCCGTGTCCTTTAACAGTACGCAAAACAATCATTGACGGCATACCCTTTTGAGCTTTTGCATTATCAATAGCATCTGAAATTTGTTCCAAGTTGTGTCCGTCAACGTCTTGAACAAAGAAGTTAAAGGCTTTCCACTTGTCAACAATTGGTTCAAGTTTGTTTATAGACTCAACTGAACCGTCCAACTGCATTTTGTTGCTGTCAATGAAAACAATAAGATTGTCAAGTTTATGAGAGCCAGCAAACATACTCGCCTCCCAAATTTGACCTTCTTGGCTTTCACCGTCGCCGACAAAACAGTAAATTGTAGCGGGGTTTTTATCAATTTTTGCAGCAACAGCCATTCCAACTGCGCCAGATAAACCTTGTCCTAATGAACCAGCGGTAAAATCGATACCAGGTGTCTTAGTCATATCGCAGTGTGAAGGCAAGTTTGTGCCGTTTTGATTAAGTGTTTTTGTCCATTCTTGTGGGTAATATCCCAAATCTGCTAAAACCGCATACAAAGCAGGTCCAGCGTGACCCTTTGACATAATCACCCTGTCTCTGTCTTGCTTAGACGGGTTTTTTGGGTCGATATTTGCCTTGTCATAATAAATGACTGTGAGAGCATCCATAACCGACATTACGCCACCGATATGACCAACGCCATAGCGTCCGATAATTTCTATCGCATCATAACGAAGTTTTTGGACTTTCTCTTTCAAAAAATTAAGTTTTGAAGTTTCCATAATTATCCTCCTACTCCGTCATTATATCACCCGTCTTTGGATAATTCAAGGCTTTATACATAAATTGTTCATAATTTAACTATTAACAATTTAACCAACATAAACAATCTAAATTTTATTGATTTCAACATTCTAACCGCCTAAATAAATGCTAGTAATTATAGGTTATAAAAAAATAAATGCAATATTAGTATTTTTTTGTTGTTTATAAAAAAACTAGCTATAATGCGCTTCAAGCGTTAAAGGAGAAAAGATGCAACAAAAATCAAAATTGAAAAATAACACCATTCTAATGTGTGCAATATCTATTGTGGCAATTTTATTATTTTTAACGGCAATAGGAATGAGCGTTTTTGCAATTTCATCACCAAACACCTCAACGGAAGTGCAAACGCAAAGCACAAACGTGGCGGATGCCATCAGATTTAACATCTACTCTTTGGTTACACCTAAGATAATCAACTTTTACGAAAGCTGTATTTCAAATAAAAAAGTTGCAAGCCATATCGTTGGCGAACAAAGGGTAAAAATGATGGAGCAATATGGAATTACCTCGACTTCTAAGCTATCAGGGTTGCTTATTGTCCACGATTTAGTCAATATGACTGGTGGCAAAATTGATATGGAAGGGCTTTCAAAAATGAAAGACAAAGACGTTTTCGCTCTGGCAAGAAAACATATGGAAATCTATAAAAATTCATTGAGTGAACAACAAAGAAACGACCTTAACACCAAATTTAATAACCTCAAAAATAGTTAACTTTTTCAACTGTTTACTTGGTAAAATATTATGTGCGACACACTGAATTTTAACCAAACAAGTGTGTCGCTATTTTTTACATATTTCTAAATTTATATTATTTTTTTGGGGTTGACTTATAAAAGTGGGTAGGATATAATTAAATGGTAAACTAATTTTTATTGGTTTCAATAATCGGAAAATTATGAAGGAGGGCTTATTATGCCAAATAATGTATCAATTGATGAATTGAAAGCAAAGGCAAAGGAATTACGTCTTAACATAGTTCAGACCACATTCAATGCAACTTCTGGCCACGTCGGCGGTTCGATGTCAAGCGCAGATATGTTGATTGCTTTGTACTTCAAGTACTTAAACGTTGACCCGAAAAAACCAGGTTGGGACGAAAGAGACAGATTTATTATGTCCAAAGGTCACTGCGCACTTTCTTATGTGCCAACTCTCGCAATGAGAGGCTTTATCGACCTTAACGAAGTAGTAACACAATTCAACAAGACAGGTTCTGCTTATGGTATGCACCCAGATAGCAAAAAAATTCCAGGCTGCGACGCTTCGACTGGTTCTTTGGGACACGGTTTGCCAATCGCTGTTGGAATGGCTATCGGCTTGAAACTTAAAAAACTTAATAGCAAAGTCGTTGTTATGACTGGCGACGGCGAATGCCAAGAAGGTTCAAACTGGGAAGCTGCAATGTGCGCTGCTCACTACAAACTTGAAAATTTGATTTGGATTATCGACCGTAATAAGATGGAAATCGACGGACCTACCGAAGAAGTTATGGGGCTTGAACCTTTGGACAAAAAAGTAGATGCGTTTGGTTTCAAAGTCATAAAATGCAACGGTAACGATATGGTTGAAGTTGACAAGGCATTGGCAGAAGCATGGGCAACAAAAGGTCCAGTTTGCATAATTTCAAGCACGGTTAAGGGCTTTGGTATCAAAGAATTTGAAGGTAAACCTTCATGCCACTATGCTTCGTTTGGCGCAAGTGAAAAAGATATGCAAGTCTATCTTAACGAAGTAAAAGAAAGATTTTAAGGAGGATAACTATGGGTACCGCATGGAACGTATATGACGCAAATAAAATGTCTTCTGGTGCAATGTACGGCAAAACTCTTGCCGAACTTGCTGAAAAAGACCCCCGTATTATTGGTGTAACTGCTGACTTGGCAAAATCCACCAATATCGGTCTTATCACACAAGATGGTAAGCACCCAGAAAGACTTATCAACGTCGGTATTGCAGAACAAAACTTGTTCGGCTTAGCCGCAGGTCTTGCTAAGGTTGGTTATATCCCCTTTGCATCTACATTCGCAATTTTCGCGTGTTTGAGAGGTGGCGAACAAGTCAGAACAGACTGCGCTTACCAAAAGCTCCCCGTAAAAATTATCGCAACTCACGGCGGTTTGTCATTTGGCGCAGCTGGCTCAACTCACCATTGCATTGAAGACTTTGCCGTTATGCGCGCAATTCCAAATATGACAGTTGTTATCCCTGCCGACGCTTTTGAAACAGCAAGCGCAATCAAGGCTTGTGTTGACATTCCAACACCTTTCTACCTCCGTGTAGGCCGTGGTATGGAACCACTTCTTCACGCAAGCGAAGACGAATACAAGTTTGAAATCGGCAAAGCTATGCAACTTAAAGACGGCAACGACGTTACAATCATCTCTTGTGGTGTTCCAACTCGTGATGCTCTTATTGCAGGCGAAATGCTCGAAGAACAAGGTGTATCTGCACAAGTTATCAATATGCACACCTTGAAACCTATTGATAAAGAAGCCATCATTGAAGCAGCCATCAAAACCCGTCGTATTGTTACTGTTGAAGAACACAACGTTATCGGTGGTTTGGGCGACGCTGTCGCAGCTGTTCTTGCTGAATCAGGCAAGAGATGCATACTTACAAAAGTTGGCATTCCAGATGAGTTTGGTCCTATCGGCAAGCCAGAAGATTTGTATGCACTTTATAAACTTTCCAGCCAAGGTATTATGGAAACTGTTATGGAGTTGATGGGCAAAGAAATCGAAGAAGACGACTGGTCCGACGAAGACTAATAGGAGGTGTAGTATGAAAGCAAGCGATAAAGACGTCTTGACTACCCAGTTATATTTCAATGCCGCTTTTCCTGCACTAAAAGTTCCTTTTGAAGAAGACCCTAAACAAGTTGAAAAATTTAAGAACGTCAACGCTATTGTGGAATTCCGCGCAGCAGACGACGCAAATCCTCAAGCTTGTTACATAGTTTTCTTGACAGAAGAAGTTGCAGCTAAAGCAGCCAGCGGTAAACGCTTCAAAGTTTATCAAGGCGAATACCCAGGTTTCATTGAAATGGCTGACGGCAGCAAAGACGAATCTATTAAGGTTGTAAAAATGTACTTCAAATCTATCCCGAGCTTGCTTGGCGTATTCAAAGGCAATTCTCCTTTGGAAATGCTCGGCATTGTCTCTCCACTTTTGAAAAACATTGCAAACCCTGTAACTTTCAAGTTTTTATTCTTGATGCTTACACTTACAAAAACTATGCCTAACTTTGTCCCGACAGAAGACCAACCTTGGGAACAATATCTCAAAGTTAAATTGTCTTTGTTCTTGATTACCCGTGCGCTTTCAACCGCAAACAAACTCGGTTGGGAAGGCATTGCTCATTGGACAGAAAAACAACCAGACAGAACGTATCAATTCTTAGTTGGTCCAACTGTTGACAAAAATGGCAAAGAAATTTATCCTGGTATTTCTGCAAACTTACGTGTTAAAAACGGCAAGTCAAAAGCAGGAAAGGGAACTGCAAAATATCCATTTGTTTTGTACAAATTCCCCAACCCCGATTCTTGCTTGGCAGTTCTTACAAACAGATATGACTTTGTTGAATCTGTTGCAAGAGGCTGTGTTGAAGTTATCGGAGCAGGTGACAGCTACGCAGTTCAATTCAATGATTTGATGACAGCGTGCCAAAACTTGCTTGTACCAGATAAATTCGTACAAAAATAAGCATTGCATAATTAAACAATAAAAAACGCTTCATAAGAAGCGTTTTTTATTTTACTTATTTTTAGAACTGTCAAATTAGATTTTTGTTTTTATCAACTTTGATTATCAAACATATATCTATTTATAATCTTCATTTGAATTGTCATCTTTAATATTAACACAGGATATCAATTCAACTTTTCAGTTTAGAGTTTCAATTTAGAGTACCAATTCATTTTTTCAATTCAAAGTTTCAATGCAAAGTGTAAACTTAGAATAGTTCTATCGTTGTTTATTGAAGCATACAAAAACCCCTGCTCGCACCATAAGTTTAAGCAGGGGTTTAACTTTAATTTAACAACTAAAACTATTTGATGTAGTTTGCGCCAGGGTTGTTGGCTTTGACAATCTTGTATGCTTCGTCAGCAACTTCCCAAGTGTATTGAATGTCTTCTTGTGTTAATGCAGAGTTGATGAAGTGGTTGTGGTGAGATGTGAAGAACACGCCTCTCTTTACGCACTCAGTAACCCATTGTTGATGCAATATTGTTGATGGATAGTCATTCTTCAAGCGGAGATAGAACATAGCTGGCTCACCAGTAACGCTCAAATCAAAACCGTTATCTTTTGCAATTTCAAGCAATCCGTCCGTCAAAATCTTGCCTTTCTTTGCGTTTTCAACAACTGCGTTGATTTCTTTTGCTTTCTTCAAGGTTGCAACACCAGCTGCAAATGGAACTGCTGATAACCAGTAACTTCCTGTGTAAGCAATATCAGATGTTGCATTAAGCAAATGCTTCTTTCCGCAGATACAAGACATATTGTAACCGTTTGCAATAGCTTTGCAGTAGCAAGCAAGGTCTGGTTCGATACCGCCATCATAGTGGTTAAGTGAACCGCCAAGGTCAATTCTGAAACCTGCACGAACGTCGTCGATAATCATAACTACGCCATATTTATCGCAAATTTCACGTATCTTCTTCCAGTAGCCAGGTGTTGGCAAAATGTTGTCGCAGAAGTTGCCGTGCATATATGGAGTTGCAATAAAGCCAGCAATTTGTCCAGGATACTTTTTACAAAGCGCTTCAAATTGTTCGGGAGCATCCCAATCAATATAAAGGTTGTTTACCAAATCATCATCAGTTACACCGCTGTAACCAAGTTTTTGCATCCAAGGAGCAACACCGTGATAGTAACCTTTTGTAAGAACAATCTTTTTACGGTTTGTATATGCGCGGGCAATCATAACGGAGAATTGTGTTACGTCACCGCCGTTCTTTGCAAAGAATGCCCAGTCAGCCATTTTGATTGTGTCAACAACTGCTTCTGCCATAGCAACAGTAACTTCACCAACCAAAGTACAGCAATCACCTTTCTTGCGTTGTGCAAGAGCTGCTGCGTCAACGTCTGGGTCGTTATAGCCCAAGAAGTTTGGACCGTAACCACACATATAGTCGATAATCTTGTTGCCGTCTATATCCCAAATATATGTTCCTTGTGCTTTTGACATATAAAGTGGGTATGCGCTAACAGGAACCATACAGCCTTCGGAAGGACCAAGGTGTCCATATACGCCAGCGGGTATAACATTCAAAGCACGCTTAAACAATGCTTGACTTTTTGAAACATCGTTAACCTTTTTAGGTGTGTAATTCAAATTCATAATTCTCGTCCTCCCTTATGCTAAATATTGGCTTACAACATTAAGCAATTTGGCCATTTGTTCAAGCATATCCAAAGCACCGCTTACTTGGAATTCACCAGAACCCATACCACCGAAACTTGAAGCCTCTCCGTTAAGCAAACGATGAGCAAAGTCCATATTTGCAAAACCCATAATAGCAGTAGGCATATCAACTTCACCTTTTTCAGCAGAAAGTTTGTGATTTTTGACTGAAATGGTAACTGATGGGCCACCACCAATGGTACCCAAAATTGTGCCGTCTTTCATACGTTTTGCACAAGCCTTGCCGACAAAGTCGCTGTTTGCGATTTCTGCCATTGCAAAGAATGCCGTATAAGCTGTCAAAGTCGTATTGATTGTAAAATATTCAGGGTTTTTCAACAATTCAGCTTTCTCTTCGGGCTTCGGTTGGAGATAATAACTTAATCTGTCAGCCAACGCTGTGAATTGTTTAAGCAAAAATCCAACTTTGAACACGTTGTAAAAAATTGGTACAGTCTTTTCTCCGTCAATAAGTTTGTTAAAATGCTCGGGAGAAGTGAAATATAATTTCAAAGCAGACTTGCCCTTTCCTCTCTTAAAGCTGCATTTTCCGTCCTTAAAAGTAAGAACTGCGCTACCAACCTCAGGTACGTTAAACTCAACGCCGAGATTAACGCCATTGATGATATCCTTGGATTTTGCATCCATATCGCAAAGATCTTCCAAGTTGCGCAAAACAGCAAACAAGTTTATCCTTGCCTTTGTGACATTGTCCATAAAATCCTCCTTTTTTTGCAATCATACGATGTTTTCAGCCCTTCAAGGGCAAACCTTAAACGGCTGATAACATCAAACAATTGCCCTTATATTATATTAAAATCTTAATACAAAATAGTAAAATTGTCAATAGTTTAATATTAAACTTGTTTTTATCATTACAGATGTATGCTTTTACAATTTTTTTTATGCATTTATTAAGAAAAAAGAATGTAAACACATTCTTTTTTCGTTTATTTAGACATTTTTTTGTTTTGGAATTTTATATATCTAATTTCATATAATCTTTTTTAATCCAACCCAACTTCCTCATAATTTCACTTACAGCAAGGCAAACCACAACAGGAATTATAAACATACATACGGCAATCCCAACCCCAATTTTCCAGTCGGGCAAGACGCCTGCGCTTGCGTCAATAACTCCAAAGACACCAACTAAGCCAGATGTTCCCATTCCACCACCTGTCGCCGTGCAACGCAACGCAAAAACACAAGTTGACAACGGACCAGCCACGATACTTGCTATAACAGGAGGAATTAAAATTTGTGGGTGTTTCATTAAGTTGGGAATTTGAAGCATACTTGTCCCCAAACCTTGTGCAATCAAACCACCCCATTTGTTTTCTCTGAAAGATTGAACGGCAAAGCCTACCATATGGCACGCACAGCCTACAACCGCAGCGCCACCTGCCAAATACATAGCGTTTTGAATTTCAATGCTTGCCGTCGAGCCAGCACCTAGAATTGGCGCAGCAATAGCTATCCAAATAGCCGCTGAGGACGTTGGCAACGTCAGCAACAAGCCCATACTTACCGCAACGATTATGCCCATCACAGCGGGAGTAACTATGGTTGCCTTCCCAATTCCAACACCAATTATGTTGATGAATTGAATAAACGGCCACGCTACCCAAATTGCTAGCATAGAAACGACCATCATTCCAAGCGGCACAAGCACAATATCAAGTTTTGTTTTTCCACTTATTAGATTTCCAATTTCTATTGCCAAAACTGCTACCACATACGAACCGATTGGGTTTCCTGGAACGCCAGCGGTAAGCGCAACCGTTGAAAACGTTCCCGCAATAATTCTGTCTGCAAACGCGCCGACCATACCTGCTACCGCCGCAGTAAACATAACCAATTTTGACGTTTTCAGCATATGCGCAATTCCAACGCCAATGCCTGCGCCCATAAGCAGTTTTGCAATATTTGCAACAGACAATACAAATTTTCCAACAGCAATGCCCGCGTCTGTACCTGTATCTTTTATCCAACCGCCGAACATAGCAAGAATTGTGCCTGCAATAAGCGTGCAAAAAAGGCCTTGCGCCATTCCTGTGAATGCGTCAATAAAATAACGGTTAAACCCCTTTTTTAACAATGCTTTTGCTTTTACGCCTTTGCTTTTAGGTTCATTTTCTGGAGATTTATCCGCTAGCGACGCGTTGGCGGGTTTTATTGCGTCTTTACCGTCCAAACAATCGTCAGTCTGCCTATCTTGCTCGTTGTTTTGCACCTCGATTATTTGACCAAGTTCTTCCTTATCTTCCATTTTACCCTCTATTGCTGTGCATGCCTTAAATCTGAAAAACAGTTGTTGACCGTTCCCACACACAGCGAAAATATTTTTTCCATATCTTCTTTTGAAATTGACGATACCGTATCGGGATTGTTGTCCTTAGCGCATATAGTAACACTCTTAATTCCGATTTTGGTAAAATTGTCGGATATATAACCATAAAAACATTCCGATTTCTGACTCAAATCTGCAATATTGTAATTTTGAAGTTCGATATTTTGCGATTGCGCCGACTTTTCAACAGCCTCACGCATTGAAACTGAATATGACAAATGTTTAATAGGATTCTCGTTGATGACAAATGCGTTTCCACTCTGCATATCTCCAAAACCCAAAACTCTTGCATTTTTATACTCTGGGTGCGCTTTTATAAACGCCTCAGAACCTAGTTTTGCATTGTTTTCAGAGCCTAATGATACATAAACCAATTTTGTGTTGTCTGGAAGGATTTCGCTGTTGTCAACAAAATATTTATACGTTGCAAGAGCCATTGCCGTAGCCACACCATTGTTTGGCAACGCTTTTTTCTCGAATGGCGAATAGTACGCCGCAGTTGCAATGATACCTGAAACAGAACATACAAATGGCAACACAGTCAAAACAACTATGGCAGTCACGGTATCAGAACCTACTGCCATTTTAATTATACAAAACAACACGAATAATATTGCCGAGCAAGGCAATGCAATCAAAGCAATTTTGTGCCAAACTCCATAAGAGCTAAAAAAACGTCCCATAACACCGTCGTGATTGTCAGCAATTATAACAGTTGTCATGTTTTCTGAAGCAGTAACTTTTTCCGAAACTTTTTCGCTTACAACGTTATAGGAAACTTTATTTTTTGTTTTATAAAACAGCTTATCTTTTCCAAGTAGCATAAGAGTTGACGTAACAACGCTAAAAACAAAAGTAGCAAGAGCAAACAACGTCAGCAAAATGCCTGAAATTCGTCCGCCTGCAAACGAAATAAAATATAACAACAAAGAAACAAAATAACAAATTCCAAAATACGGGAACGCGCCCCTGCCCAATAATCTGTTGGTGCGAAAGGCTTCAAGTCTTGCAAACTCTCCCGTCAAAGCAAAAATTTCATCTCTAATTTTTCTTGCCGTTGACGTTTCTGACATACCGCCAGCCAATTTGCTTTCCGACTTTTCCAACTTTTCAGAAATATTTTGAATAAGTTGCACTCCGTCGGACAAATCTTCTTGTGGCAATATGCTGTTTTGTCTTTCAAAACTGCTCATTTTTGTCTCCTTGCATAAATTATCGACATTATATCATATTGCAATTTTCTAAGCAAACAAATAAGAAATATAAAAAAAGACGACCGAAGCCGTCCTTTTTTTTGATTTTATACTTTGTACTTTATTGATATGGTTGCGCTGTTTGCAACGTCAAGTTGAACCGCCGTAACTGTCGGCAACGTAGTCATAGCATTAAGTTTAATACTCAAATTTGTTATGTTTATCGCCGCGTCTGTTCTGTATAGTTTTCCTGCCAATGCAATTCCGTTTTCAAGCACTTTTAGACTTAAATCAGCACGCGCCGAGAAAACCTTTTCCATAAGTTTGTCGGGGTCGGCGGCAAATGCCGTGCCTTTCAAAATGGCGCACGCTTGCATTATTGGACTATTTTTGATGTACAAATCAAAGTCTGCATTTGACAGTTTTGTGCCACTTACATAAAGTCCAAGTTTTTGTTTATATGCGTTGAATTCTGCCTCTTTAAGAGTTCCGCCTGCTGTGGTGTAATCTGCATAAGTCTTAGTGCCAGTAGAATAATCGTACCAGTTGCTATATACGGTATATCCCGCAACGCCAGTTGCTAAATCATACATAAACTCAATTTGTTCTTTTTCCCACTTGTAATTGTTGCGAACCATTATGCCAGTAAGATTTTTTTCCGTATCCCATTGGAAGAACTCCGTATAATTGCTTGATTTGCCCATTAAGAAAGCGTACAAAGTTCTGTCTTTGTTGGTGCTGTTTTCAAAACCTGAAGGAACAAGAACGTCGTCAAACAAAGATTTGAAACTTCTTGTTGAAAGAGCGAGTAAGTTTTGTGTATTTACATTGGGTTGAATATAAGTCATAAGGTTTTTGAACAAAACAATCATATTAAACTTAGATTCCCAATCTTTCAACGACTCCATAATACCTAAATCGGTAACTTTTGTGGGGTCATATTCTTTTTCAATCAATGGTTCTGTACGCAACATTTTTTCCATCAACCCCTCATACATAAGTTTTTGTATGCTGAGATTTGAAATACTTATTCCGTCAAAATTTTCGTTATAAACGGGGTCAAGTTTGTACATATTGCCGGATACTTTGCAAATTGCCTCGTATTTGTTTGTTGTAAGTGAAAGTTTATCCGCGCCGTACATTTTTTGTATCAAAGCAAACACAGCACTATTCGCATCGGCATTTGCATCCGTGTCGTAAAGACTGTTTATTTGGCTAAGCGACTTGAAAACAACAGGTCCAGCAGTTTCAAAAAACGCTTTTATTTGCGCATTATTTTTTGCGAGTTTAATGTTTAAGACGTTTCCAACGTATGAAGCTTTAATCAAGTCCGTACCATCTTTGGTAAGGGCTAATTGCATAGCGTTGTTTGTACCGTCCTTGTTTACCATATCAAAACTGCCGTTTGCATTCAATGTATAAGCACCGCTGAAATCAACGTCATTGATCTTTATGCCGCTAACTGCAAAAGCCGCATTAACTTGCATATCAAACTTATCGCTGTATTGTGCTTTTGCAAAACCGCTGTTTTCTGTGGCTGCATCAACTTTTGAGATGTCTAAATCATTTATTTTTAAGGTTATAACGGGATAGCTCTTATCTGCAAGGTTAGCGTTTTGGCTAAGACCTTTAAGTGCCATCATAATCGTAAAGTTATCAATTTCAGCTACTTCACCGTTTTTGACGGTGTCATAGTATAATTCCATAACAGTTTCGCTATCAACCAACTTCATAACTTCGCTAAGGTTGACAGGTAAAAAACCGCCTGCAAGCCCTAACATTGACTTCAAGTCACCTACTTTTAACGCAGTTGCATACGTTGACCTATCACCATTGACGGTTACGGTTTGTTTGGTGGCGTCAAAGAAGTTTGTAAGCATTGACCATCTTAATAACCCGATTAGGTTAATATGTCCGTTTGTATCCCACAAACATTCATTAAGTGACCTTCCCAAGTCGGCAAGCAAACTGCCTTCTCCCAAAAACTTGTTCAACAAATTTTTTATTGTTGTATCTTTGTTCAACCATGTCAACAGAGAGTCAATTGGAGTGCCAACTGTCCATTGATCGCCTTTGGTATTGATGAACATTGCGTCCAACAATTCATTCAAAGAGGTTTTGCGTAACTCCTCGGTATTATCTGTCGGATTGTTCTTGTCAATATTGGTCTTTTTTGCTTCAACCGCATATTTAATCATATTGACGGGGTGCGCAAGGTGTTCTTTGTCAAACTTTCCATTGCTGTTGCCATCAACATACGTTTCGCCTTCGTCGTAAACACCATTTGCATTTGCATCAATAAACGAATCTAATTGGTTTGCGTTAAGACTAATTACGCCGTCATCATAAGCAAAACGCACTTTTTGACCTAAAAGGTCAATGTATATATTGCTTGCGTCGTTCAAAAATGCCGTAAACTTAATTTTATTTGCATCCGTATCAGCTTTTTCCAAATCGCGTACTGTTACGTTTATGGAAGAATTTTTATATTCAACACGGTCAAATATAACTTCAAGTTTCAAACCCAAATTCAAAATGCTTTTTTGCCCGCCATCAGTAAGTTTAGTACGCTTTTCAAGTTTAAGCTCAACGTCGGCAGAAATTTTGATATCATCTGTGTTTGAGGTAATATTGGAATTGCCCAATACCTTGGATGACGAAACCAAATTCGTAAGATAATCATTTGTAGTAATGCTTCTCACGTTAGAAGGCGCTTCGCCACCTCCTCCTTTGTTGCAAGCAGCCAAACTAAAACCTAGAACAGCTACTAGAACAATCAAAATAAATGCTTTGAAATTTAATTTTCTCATAATTCCTCCATCACAAGTCGAAAATTATACACTTGAATTATATTACAAAATCATAACTAAGTCAATATTGTCAAAAAATCATTCAACCTTAAATACTTTTTAATGTTTTTATACTTTGAACAACATAGTCGGTGACAAAGAAAATGCAATATGCTAATATGTAAAAAAATCGGAGGGCGTATGAAAACTGTTTTAGTAACTGGCGGCAGCAAAGGAATAGGAAAAGCCGTTATAGAAAAATTGATAGGAAAATATAACGTTGCTTTCACTTATTTCCAAAGCGAAGAGAGTGCAAATTTGATTGTGAACCAACTCAAATCAAAGGGCGCAATCTGTGCATTTGCTTGTGACGTAAGGGACAACCGGCAAGTAAAAGAGACTTTTGACGCCGTCATAAAAAGGTTCTCCAAGATTGATTATTTGGTAAACTCTGCGGGTATTGCAAAAGATATCCTATTTACCGATATATCTACTGCGGAGTGGGAAAATATGCTTGCCGTTAACTTGAACGGCACGTTTTTTTGGTGTCAAGCAGTCCTACCGGATATGATTTCAAGAAGACAAGGCGCAATTGTAAACGTAGCCTCAATCTGGGGTGAGACAGGCGCGTCAATGGAAACAAGTTACTCTGTTTCAAAAGCTGCTGTTATAGGTTTAACAAAAGCTCTTGCAAAAGAAGTTGCACCTTCAAACGTACGTGTCAACGCCGTTTCACCAGGTGCGATTGATACGGATATGATGAAAGTTTATTCCAAACAAGAGCTTGAAGATTTTGCTGTGGAAATTCCACTTGGCAGACTTGGTAAGCCAAACGAAGTAGCGTCCGCTGTCGAATTTTTGTTAGAAAATGAATATGTAACGGGCGAAATTTTGAGAATAAACGGTGGTTATCTTATTTAGACATAATTTTGAACAAAACTTTTTTTGTAGAATTTTGTAATTAGATGTTTCAAAATTATGCGAAAGTAATGCAAATTCCTTTGCATTTCTTGTTTTATGTTGACTTTGAACAAATTTAGAATTATGGCTA
>CAZQGE010000006.1:0-19550 GCA_964592815.1 uncultured Bacteroidaceae bacterium
AAAAACCTTTTCAATGTGAGAAAAGTAGCTTGTTTTTTATGTTTGCTCGCTTAGAATTTGCTATGAATGTGCGTTTTCTGATATGGATAATTTTAACTAATTTGAAAAATGTTTCCATAATAATTATCCTTATAAAGCAACAGCTTTAATTGCAATGATTGACAGCGTAGGTTATCAAAGGTATTATTTAACATAATACGGAGATGTGCTATGTTTGAAAATGCAACCGAAAACTTAAAAAAAACAATGGTTCTTTCAGTCCAAAATTTGTCTAAAAAATATGCAAAACAAAAGAATTTTGCAATAAAAAATATCAATTTTAACGTATATGATGGTGAAATTGTTGGCATTTTAGGCTCAAACGGCGCGGGTAAATCTACTACGCTTAAATGTATAACTGGAATGCTGACTCCAACAAGGGGAGAAATTTCCGTTTGTGGATTTTCTTTGAAAGATAAACCATTGAATGCAAAAGGTTACTTTTCGTTTGTAACCGACACTCACAGCGTTTTTGAAAAGATGACGGGCATACAATTTATAAACTTTATGGCTGACGTTTACGGAGTTGGAACAGAAGAAAGAAAACTCAGTTTTGAAAAATTGGAAAAAGTGTTTTGTTTGGGTGATAATATCAACGGTCTAATTTGTCAATATTCACACGGAATGAAACAAAAAATTTGTATGATGGGTTCGCTTATTCACTCGCCAAAATTGTGGATTTTGGACGAACCTATGATTGGACTTGACCCCTCAACCATAACTTCCGTTATGGCTTTTATGAAAGAATACGCACAAAGCGGAAACAGCATATTGTTTTCTTCGCACAATTTGGACGCTGTAAAAAAGCTGTGTGACAGAACAATTATCATTGACAAAGGCGTTATGCAAGCCGATTTAGATTTGAGAAAAATTTTGCAAGCCAACCCTGACTATTATTTTGATGAGTTTTATGACAGATTAGACAGCGTGATAAAAGAAAACGCTGAACCATTAACAGCGGAGGAAAACTAATTTGCTTAATGCGCTTTTGAAAAAACAATTTCAAGAAGATTTTAGTTTTATGAAACAAAACCGCAAAAACACCGATTGGTGGGGTATGTTGTTGTCTATCGTGTTGACTTTGACAATTATTGGCGTCGTTGTTTTTATTTTTTTTCAATTTGTAAAAATTTATACGGCAGTTCAAATTGACGGTGTGCTTGACTTAAAAGCCCGTCAGTATGAGCTTTTGACGCTTACATATACTTTGATAATGGTGGCAAACATTTTCAGCGGAACAAGAGCCATAAAACTTGCAATTTTTGATAATGCAGATATGAAATTATACAAAGTTATGCCAATTTCGCCCAATGCATTGTTTATATCAAAATTTATTTCTATATATATCAAACAAGTGGTTTTTTGCTTAATTTCAGTCCTTCCAATCAATCTTACGTTTGGTGTGGTTATGGAAACGGGGGTTGGATATATCTTTTCAACCGTTTTTATTTGTTTGCTTATGCCCTTCGTAACCTTGCTTTTTTCTGCATTGTTAAGCCTCCCCGTATTTATAATAAGAAAAGCAATACGTAGCAGATACGTTCTTGCCCTTATTGTTTTGACAATTTTAACGGCTGTGGTTTTTTGGGGATATACTGAAATTTTACAATTTTTCAAGAATTTGATTTCAAGTGGAGATATAAGGTTTTTTTTCAATGAGCAAAGAATGTTTGCAATCATCAAAGCTGTCAAATACTTATATCCTTCAAATGTTTTTGCATCGCTGGCGGTTGGGCTTGAAGTGGGTAAAAACGTCGGAATTTTGGTCGCAATAGTTTTGCTTTTTGGCGCGGGTTCATTTGTATGTTCTCACCTTATGTTTAAGGTGGGGCTACAACTTGCAGACGGCGGGAACACAAAAGCGACAATGATTTCAAAAAACAACTTTTCAAAAAAACATAAACCGTGGGTAAGTTTTTTACAAAAGGAAATTGTTACGGTAATACGCACACCATCATACGCTTTTTCTTATTTTTCAATTTCGGTTATTATGCCACTTATGGTCTTTTTTTGCACAAAAATGACTTCGGAATTGATTGGGGATATGGCGCTTATTGACTGTGACCTTCAAATTACGTTAACCGTTGTTTTGTTGTTTACCGTGCTTTGCAATACTTTTTGCGCGACAAACATAAGCAGGGAAGGGAAGGCGTTTTTTACACTTAAAACTATGCCTATTGATTTCAAACAGATTTTGAGAGTTAAGATTGGTTTTTGCTCAGTTATATCTGTGCTTGCTACACTTATAAGCGTCATAGCGGTTTCGGCTTGTGGATACGTTTCGGTTCAAGATGGGGTTTTTGTTTTTTTCTCAGCAACCTTGTTTGGTGAAGCTCAAATTTTGTTTGCAACAAGAAAGGACTTCAACCGTCCTAGATTTTTTGACGACGGAATTGACGCCACCGAAAGCAGTTCAACGGCTTCAGCATTGGTGTTGGTCGGCACGTTGATTGCTTTGCTGTTGGGTGTGTCGTCACTTATATTTGCAATTTTCAGAGGGCTTATTGAAGGACAAAGCGTGGCTTTGTTTACGTACTTGAACTTTTCGTTGATACCGTTGCTGTTCTTTGTTGTTTCGTTGATATATCTTCTTGTTGGCTTGGACAAAAAGTATGAGGAAATAAGCGAAAACATTTGAAAAAACTAAGAATAAGAATATAACAAGTTTATAAAAAGAGTTAGGACAGCAATATACTTGATTTTTAGGCGCCGTCAAAATAAAGTGGTGTACTAATAAATAAAAAGCAGTAAAAAGCCATATTATTTGAGATTGTATTAAAAAAAGCGTCGTTTTACGACGCTTTTAGTTTATTTAGTTCTTATGTATATCTATTGAATAATAAAGAATTTGAATGTTATCACTTAATGACGTTTATTACTCAGTTGCGTAGTTATCGAAATAGCCTTGAATGAGAATAATAGGCGTACCCTTGTCACCGCTGCCGCTTGTAAGGTCGCAAAGTGAACCCAAGAGGTCGGTTAAGCGACGTGGAGTTGTGCCTTGTGAAGCCATATCCGCAACAAGGTTAGACTTTTTCTCTTTGATAAGTTTTTTCATTTCAGTTTTTGCTTCTTCTCCTTGAAGATTACCAAGTTTGTTATCCGCAAGATACTTCAATTTGATTTCATTTGGTGTGCCTTCCAAACCTTTTGTATAGGCAGGTGAAACCATTGGGTCCGCAAGTTCCCAAATTCCGCCGACTGGGTCTTTGAACGCGCCGTCGCCGTAAATCATAACTTCAATATTTTTGCCTGTGCGGTCTTTCATAATTTGTTGCAATTCGTCAACAAACGCTTGACCGTTTCTTGGGAAAAGTTTTACAGAATTGTCTGTCGCAAGGTTACTACCAAGCAATCCGTAATTTTCGTTAAAACCGCTGCCGTCAATGCTTTCAGTCAAAAATTCGTCAAGTGAGCAGACCTTTTTTGCGCCCTTTTCAAGCAAAATTCGTTTTGTTCTGCGTCTTGTGTGAATGTCTGCGTTTATGACGTAATCGGTATATTTCAAAATCGCTTCTGGGCGGTTTGCAAGAATAATCTCCGTTTCGCATACCGCAGTTTCACGATAAAGTTGGACGTAGTCCATACCCGTGAACGGGTGTTTAATTTCAGGGAATACTTGTCTGAATTCAGCCTCTGTAAAGCTGTCAGAATAAGGATTTATGTTTGCTTGGTCAAGTTTATCTATGCTGATGAGTGGGTTGCCAACTTCATCGGTTGGATAGCTCAGCATTATGATAAGTTTTTTTACTCCCATAGAAATGCCTTTTAAGAGCATTGAGAAACGGTTGCGAGAGAGGATTGGCAAAATCAATCCGACGGTGTTATCTCCAAATTTTGTATGAACGTCTTTTGCGATTTGTTCAAGGGTTGCGTAATTGCCTTGTGTTCTTGCAACTACAGCTTCTGTAATACCGATAACGTCACGGTCGTGAAATTCAAACTTGCCTTCATAAGACGCGCTAATTACACTTTCCGCAACCATTTCAGCCAATTTGTCGCCCTTTTTGAATATAGGAGCTTTGATACCTCTGCTGATTGTTCCGATAGTTTGCATAGGAACCTCCGTAAGTAAAAAATAACATAGAGAGAATAACACTAAACTTTATAAATTGCAAGTGCTGAAAAAAAATATATTGACGCACGAAACCAATTTTATTTGTAATTTAGCGTGAGTTTTTCGTACTAACACTTTTTACGTTTAATAAGTTGTCAGCGGACAGTTAACAGAGTATAATAAAAAGACTAGCCACAAAAATTGAATGCTTAAAGCGCATCTAAGGCTCAATTTTGAAATATAGGAGGTCGAACATTATGAGAAAAAAACTTATGGCATTTGTGTTTGTCTTTCCTATTCTATTGTTGATTATCGTATATTCGACGTTGCATATTGCCATTGTAAAGGCGGATATTCCAGTACAAAAAATAAAAATCACAAACGGAAAAGACGGCTTTTTATTTATTGATTTGGCAAACCAAAACGATAGTTACGTTAAAGTTTCGGTATTTCCAGAAAATGCCGCAAACAAAAATTATAGTTTTTCAGTCAAAAATTTTGATACGTCGTCATCTGAAAGCGTCATTGAAGTTAACAGTCAAACAGGGAAAATTTCCGCAAACGGTCTTGGGAAGGCAATCATATCCGTTTCAAGCAATGACGGAAACTTCTCAGACAGCATAATTGCGGTGGTGGGCAGTTCTAAGTGCGTTGATACAGACACTATGATTGTTGACGCAAAAAACTCAAACAGTAAAGTTGCTTACACAAATGCGGACGATGAAATTGAACTTTTTGCAGATGACGAAAAATACCTTTATATGAAGGCTTTGCCATACAACATTGAAAGTGACCAAATTGAATATTCATCTGACAATGAAGACGTATGCACGGTTGACACGCACACGGGCAAATTGTTGCAAAAAGCTGTTGGGACAGCCAATATTTCTATAAAAATTAAAAATGTATTGAATGGCGAAATAACCAGACACGTGAAGATTAAGGTTAAAACCGCTCCGTCATCTATTGCGCCTGAATACGTCTTAAACGTTCAAAACGATTACCATAAGACAGTAGGCGACACCATTTTTCAGAAGGCTGACAAGTTTATTAAATATTATGCAAGCGACGCATATCCAGACGCTAATGCAATTTACGTTTGGAGCGCAGACAATCAAAACGTTCAGTTTGAACAAGTCGGCAACGGCAGAAATTGTAAAATAAAAATTGGTAAAGACGTTGAGACTGATATAACGCTGAAAGTGCTTGTCAACAACGTTGTCAAAGCTCAAACCACAAGAGCGGTTAAAGCCGTAAACGCTGTTTCTACGTTGTATTTTCAGGAAAGTCAAACAAGTTTTGGAATTTTAGGGTTTCCAACTTATGGCAGTCAAAAAATTGAGGATGGCGAGTATGTTCAAGATAAACAAAAACTTGGTCTTATACTTGGCGACAAAGGCGATTTTACAGCTTTTTATAACCAGGATATTACTCTTTCAGATACGGAAAACTGCCTTAGTTTTGACAAAAGTAACGGAATAAATATCACGGCTACAAAAAATGGAGTTACAACTTTAACCGCAAAATGGAATTACGCTGATTATTTTGGCGAAAAAGTTGAAAGCAGTCTAAAAGTTAAGGCGGTCAAAGACGGTGTAAACGTCAATAATTATTTAGATTTGAAAAAGGCTGCTGACGACGTAAAACCGATAGTTTTGTTTTCTGATATTATGCTTGGCAAAAAATCGATGACTGCCGCAGAGCTTAATGCTTGCATTGGGTTGTTGCCAACAACGTACGATTGGCAGTATTACAAAAACATTAAAGAACAAAGACCAAACGTGTATTATGCTTTGGAGTTTAAGGCCGATTTACACGGCAATGGATTTGAACTTAACGCAGAAAATATTACAACTGCTTCCGACAGAGTTGGTGCACCGTTGCTTTATAAAGGACCCTTAAATTTTGTTGCTATGTCAGAAACCAAGTTTGGCGCAGCGGCTGTTAAGGGGCAGGATAACATTTCGTTTTTGGTGCGTACGGACGGAGTCGTCATTGACAACGTACAACTTAAGAGCTGCTCAGACAGCTATCTTACCGCTTACGGTTCAATGAACTTGTCAAGGCTAAACAGGGTTGGCACAACGCTGGAAATTATGAGTGACAACGTATTGGTTAAGAACTCGCGAATTTCAAACGGACGTACAGTTGTGAGAATATTCGGCGGCGGGGATAGAGGTTATACGGCAAACGGGAACCCTGTTATGAGCGATACGTTGGTTGATGCCGAAACTGAAAGAATAAACGTTAAAATTGAAAGTTCAATCTTAAAGAACGCGCGTGAATTTATTGTAAAAATAGGCTCAAATAGGGCGGTTAAGGCAACGGGAGATACAAGTTCAGACTTCAAAGTCCCTACTCTTAAAGATATATCGAATGTTGACTATAAAGCAGGTGAAAACTATTTTGCTGACAACTATTTCAAGCAAAAATATTTGATAGCTGACGTTACGCTGAAAAACAGCATTCTTGAAAGCTCTGGCTTGTTTTCTGTTGGAATTGATACGCATTTCGCAGGGCAATTTTTGCAAGGTATTGCAAGCAATGGACTTGAACTGTTGAAAAGCTGGAAAGACTTGGCAGCGACTTCTTATGCGTGCGCTTTAAGGTTGGAAGGTACGGTAAAACTGCTTGATTGGAAAAATATTGATATGCTGAACAGCGACACTTTAATTGAATCGGGCAGCAGCGCAAACGCATTTTTGAAACTTGACATAAAGTCAATGATTAAAAAAGTTGTAAACTCTAAACCGGAAAGTTATTCAAACATTTTGGAAAATGTTGACTCAGTAAGTTATGTGCACGGCGGAGTAGCTTTTTTTGGCGGCGGGTTGAATTATTCATTTGTTGACACAAGCAAGTTGACAAATAACCATTTTGGAAAATACAACATAAATTTGAGTGTGCTTGGTGAAAATGAGCCTCAGTTTTCTGTTTTAGGAACGCAGGCTGCTCTTTTACCGCTTGCCGCAGGAGTAGAAGATTTCAGATTTATGCTTTATACGTCAAACGGAGAGTCGTCTTACAGCCAGTTGAAAAGTCAACTGCTTGACGGGACAGCCTATTCTTGGTTTACGGCGGCGGTGTAATATGTCAAATTGCGGAGTTATACATAGTTTTGAAAGTATGGCTGCGCTTGACGGCAAGGGCGTTAGGTTTGCCGTGTTTATGTCAGGGTGCTCGCTAAGGTGTGTATATTGCCACAATCCCGACACTTGGGAGTGTAAAGGAAACAGTTTTTCAGCAAAGCAGTTGACCTATAAAATCAAAAAATATAAACCGTATTTCAAAAACGGCGGTGGAGTTACTTTCAGCGGTGGTGAACCGCTTTTGCAGGCTGATTTTTTGTTGGAAGCAATAAAGTCCTTAAATGAAGAAGGCATTGGCTGCTTTTTAGATACGTCGGGCGCGGTGGAGCTTAATGAAACTGTTAAAAGAGTTGTAGATGGTTGTGAAGGCGTAATTCTTGACTTGAAATATGCAAATTCGGACGATTATAAGAAATATACAAACGCCGACTTTGAAAAGGTTTTGAAGTTTGGTGATTATGTTGACAAAAACAAAAAAGATTTTTGGTTGAGAACGGTTATTGTGCCAAATATCAACGACACTTATGAAGCGATAGAACAATATGCGCAAGTTGCTTCAAGATGGAAAACTGTAAACAAATATGAGTTGTTGGGCTTTCATACGTTAGGTTTTGCAAAATATGAACAATTAGGCTTAATCAACCAACTAAAAGACGTGGACGCTATGGATAATGAAAAACTTACAAACCTACAAAATTATCTAAACATAATTTATAACGTTGAAAAAAGATAATATTAAAATCAAAATGATTAAAATTAAAAAGATTGAAACCAAAAAGATTGAAACCAAAAAGATTGAAATTAAAAACAATTTATTGAGTATGGCGCACGAAAACAGAAAAACTAAAAAATTTGCGCTTGATTATTTTTCCAAAACAAAAATGGAGAAATTTGCAGTTGTCGACAAGCTATTCATATTTATTACTTCTTGAATTTTTTCTTGCGACGTGGTATAAAAATACGGTGTCATTGACAGCAATGCTGAAATATCGTATGAATTTTTAAGATTAAAGTTATAACTTAATTTCTCGCTTGTTTTCACTTGAAAACCTTGTGTATGCGGTTTGGTTTCAACTTGCCTAACATTTTTTTGATATAGCAATTCTCTTATTTCAATAAGATGATTTTCTGCGGGAGATACGGTGATGAGTATGCCGTTATCTTTCAAAACCCGCTTATATTCGTCCATAGCGTATGGCGAAAACACACAGTAAATTACGTCAAAACTGTTGCTTTCAAAAGGTAAATCAAAGACGCTTGCAACAAAGCAATTTGCCTCTTTATTGCTCTTAGAACAAATTTTTACGGCGTGTTTTGAAATGTCCACCGCATAAAACTCATCTGAAAAACCGTTTTCAATGCGCTGATTTGTTATTTTATTTAGGTAATAACCTACACCTGCGCCAGCGTCTAATATGGCGACGTCTGATTGTTCAAACTCATTTATTAAGTCGGAAATTTTGTTCGCAAGTGGCAAATAAAAGTCTTTTTGCAAAAAATCGCGTCGGGCTTGCGCCATAAGTTTGTTGTCGCCAGGGTCTTTGCTGTGTTTCGCATCGTTCATCAAAAGATTTGCGTAGCCTTCTTTTGAAACGTCAAAAGAGTGTTTGTTTTTACAAACGTAAGAATTGCCGTTTTTATATAAATCGCTTTTACAAACAGGGCATTTCAAGATTTTCATAAAGGAATTATAACGCTAAACCGAATCAAAGGCAATTATTCTCAAATAAAAGCTAAATAGAAAAAACAATGCCATTCCTTGTTATGGCAACGAGATTATGTTAATATAGAAATAGAGTTTTTAGGAGAATAAGTATGTGCAACAAACCTGAATTGTTAGCCCCGGCAGGAGACAAAAACTGCTTTTATACTGCCGTTAATAACGGCGCAGATGCTGTTTATCTTGGGTTGAACAACTTTAATGCAAGAATGAAAGCTGAAAATTTTGACCGTGAAACATTAAAAGAATGTGTTGATTATGCGCACTTTTTTGGTGTTAAGGTTTACGTAACGCTGAATATCTTAATAAAAGATGAAGAAATGTTGCAGGCTTTGAATACAGTAAAAGATGCGTTGGAAGTTGGTGTTGACGCATTCATTGTTCAGGACTTGGGTTTGATTTACGTGCTAAAAAGATGCTTTCCCGACATAGTTTTGCACCTAAGTACGCAAGCAGGCGTTCATAATCTTGAAGGTGCAAAAATTGCTGAAAGACTTGGAGTTAAAAGAGTGGTTTTGTCAAGAGAAACCAAACTTGACGACATAAAAGCTATAAAAAAAGGCACAAATTTGGAAATTGAATATTTTGTTCAAGGCGCACTTTGTGTGTGTTTCAGCGGGAATTGCTATTTATCGTCTAAAGAATTTGACGCAAGCGGAAACAGAGGACTTTGCAAGCAACTTTGTCGTTTGCCATATAAATATACGCTTGGAAATTTAGAAAAAAGCGGTTACGTTTTGTCTGCAAAAGACTTATGTATGCTTGAAAGTCTAAAGGAATTGCAAGAAGCGGGCGTAACTTCATTCAAAATTGAAGGAAGAATGAAGCGTGAAGGCTACGTCGGAATTGTGGTAAAGACATATCGTCAAGCGTTGGATAGCAAATTTGATAAATTAGAAATTAAAAAAGCATTAAGAAATTTGCAAACAGCGTTTAATAGACAGTTTCTCAAACGCGCGTATCTGGACACGGAAAATGAAAATATCGTAAATAGTCAGACCGCAAACCATATAGGGATTGAAATTGGAGAAGTGCTTGGCGTTTCTCCATTCAAAAATCTAAGCAAAATAACAATCAAAAGTGATACGGAAATATGCAAAGGAGACGGGCTTAAGTTTTTTGAAAACTCCATAGAAAAGGCATCTCTTGGTGTTGGCAGCGTAACAAAGATTGGCAAAGATTGCTATGAAGTTATAAGTTCTGCTAAAGTTAAACCGCTTTGGAAAGTTAATTTGATTTTGCAAGCTAAAACAGAAAAAGAGGTAATTGAAAACAAAAGATTTTGCGATGTCAACGTTCAAATTAAGGCATACGCTAACACTCCAATAAAGATTTTTGCTTACACAAAAGATGAAAAAATCGTTTATGTAGGCACCGAAAATTTACAACAAAGCATATCTTCTCCAATGACAAAAGAAGGTTTTGAAAATAATTTCAAAAAGGTTTCCGACAGCGGATTTAGACTAAAACGATGTGATGTTTCAACAGATAACGTGTTTTTATCGGTTTCCAAATTGAACGAAATTAGGCGTGAAATCTATGAAGATTTGAAGCGAAAAATTATTGAGCGTCACACGCCCAAATTTGAAGATAAAGAAAATTATTTAGAAACGTTCAAATATATGGAAAATTCAGAAAACAATGTTTACAGTGACAGATTGAAAGATAAACACCAACTTAGTGCGCAATGTCAAGAAATTTTGCATACCTTTTACTATGTTTATCCTTGGACTAAAAATGTTGATTGTGAGTGCGAAAACACAACGCTAGTATTGTGTCCGTCAAGCTATGACGAGAAAGGAATTGATGAAATTTTAAGCAAGGTTAAATCGAAAAATCTAGATAAGGCATTGTTGCTTCCGTCAATTGCAAACGGCAACGACATAGACACCTTGAAGAAGATATTATTAAACGAAAAATATTTGAAATTGGCATTTGTAGCGGACAACGTTTACGGTTTGGATTTTATTGCAAATGGATTTGAAGTGTACGGTGGTGCTGGACTTAACGTGTACAATCGCTATTCACAAATTATAGTTCAAAACTTAGGCGCAAACTTATGTCAACAGTCTGCCGAATTGCCACAAACAACGCATATTGAAAATACCGTTGAAATTTCAAATTTTTTGTTGCCAATGATGACGTTTGCGCATTGTCCATACAAAACTATTTACGATGGAAGTTGCCGAAATTGCAAATTTGCTGAGGACTTGATTTTGTCAGACGGAAAGAGAAATTTTAGGATAGAAAGGTATCGTGTTTCAAATTGTTATTTCAAAATTTTCAAATTAGACGAATAGGAAAACATTATGCAACCACAATATACGTGGAGGCAATTATGAAAAAAAACAGAAAAAAGCAATATGAATATTTGTTAAAAAACGGAAATCAAACGAAAGAAGACGTTTTGGCGTCACGCTTTGACCCTAATGGAAGCTATACGGGTAAACCTATTTATGACGCTGACGGAAAAATACCTGTTCAAGACGCTGATGATTTGTAATTTTCGATAAAAAATAAAATTTATCAAAAGTAGCCTTAAAATTTTGCAAATATCATTCAAATACAAATTATTTTAATCTCGAGAGACGTAACTATTAAAAATAATGTAAATAAAATTTTATTGTATTGAAAAGTTAGATACAGTATGTTAAACTATTCTAACTAGAAGTGTGACTTGGAATCTTTTACCAAGGAAGATTTAATGTTAAAATTAGAAGAAATCAATAAAACTTATTTTAACCACGCCAACACAATCAACGCATTGTCTGACGTTACTCTTGAATTTCGTGAAAGCGAATTTGTTTCGATTTTAGGGCCGAGTGGTTGCGGAAAAACTACGTTGTTAAACATTATAGGCGGTTTGGACAGATATACAGACGGCGATTTGATTATCAATGGAATTTCTACAAAATGTTTTGATGAAAAGCACTGGGACGCATATCGTAATGCGACGGTGGGTTTTGTTTTTCAAA
Source organism: uncultured Bacteroidaceae bacterium (assembly GCA_964592815.1). Classification (GTDB taxonomy): domain Bacteria; phylum Bacillota; class Clostridia; order Christensenellales; family CAG-917; genus CAZQGE01. The sequence goes on from CAZQGE010000006.1 coordinate 11,881, forward strand.
GTTATAATTTAATTCCGCATTTGAACGTTTTACAAAACGTTGAAATTGCGCTTTGTCTTGCGGGCGTAAAACGTAAAGATAGAAAAGCTCTTGCGATAAAATCGTTGGAGAGAGTTGGCGTTGCAAACGAAATGTTGAAAAAGCCAATGGAACTCAGCGGCGGACAAATGCAAAGGGTTGCAATAGCTCGCGCACTTGTTAACAATCCTAAAATTATTTTGGCGGACGAACCTACGGGCGCATTGGATAGTGAGCTTGGTTTGCAAGTTATGGACTTATTGAAAGAAATTTCAAAAGAACGACTTGTTGTTTTGGTCACGCACGACAGCGATATTGCAAAAGAGTTCAGCGACAGAATTATCCGAATAAAAGACGGCAGAGTTATTGAAGACTCCAACCCGATTGCTCCCGAAGACGTTTTGGAACAAACACCGTCCAATATTTTGTCAGATGAGCAAATTACAAATTCGGAAGATGATACCAAATCTTTGGACGAAAAAAGAGAACGTGAAGATTGTTGTCAATGTGTTGACACTAAGCGTAAAAACGAAAAAAAATCAAGAAACTCAGATAATAACATTGCAGCAAGCAGGTTCTTATGTGAGAAAAAATTCAAAAAACAAGAATATAAACAAAACAAAATTTCAAATAGGAAGAAGAAAGGCTTTAATAAAAACGAAATTTTTAATGCTATGGGTTCGTTTTTCAACGGAAGCAAGAAAAAATTTTGTAACGACTTAAAGCCGTCTTCAATGAGTTTCTTTACGTCCATTCGTTTGAGTTTCAACAATTTGTGGAACAAAAAGAAAAGAACAACAATGACAGTTTTGGCAGGAAGCATCGGAGTAATAGGTCTTGGTTTGGTATTGGCTTTTGCAACTGGGTTTAATACTTATATTGCAAACGGAGAAAAGACTATTTTTGGAATGCTGCCTGTTGGCATTTATGAATATAATTTAGAGTATGATTTTGTTACTCAAATGTTAAATAATTTCAAAAACGACACAAACGTTGGAGATTTCAAAGACGACGGCAAACTTGTTATTGGTGGAGATAAGGTAGGCTCATCTGTTACAGATGACTTTATGAACAATCTGTCAACTTTTGTCGGACAAAACAAACTTACCCCTGAGTTTGGCAACTATATAAAAAATTTGGATAAGGCGACAGCTGAAGCAGTAAACGTTGTTTACGGCACACAGATGAATATGATAACTCGAGCAAAAGACAATAACGGCGTAGAATTTTATCAAGATGTTTCGCCCAGCTATAAAAACACTTCTGCTCTTAATATTGTGACTAGTGTATTTGGTGAAAACACACTAGAACCAAACGGTTGGAATCAACTTGTCGGCGGCAAAAAGTTTATGGAAATGTATTATGAGGTTTTGGAAGGGCATTATCCTGTAAACAAAAACGAGATTGTTTTGGTTATCGATGGCAATAATACAGTCAGCAAAACTGTTTTGCAACAATTTGGGATTGATATTTACAAAAGAGGCGGAGACGGCAAGGTTATCCTTGACACGTTCAATATGCCAACTATTAGAGATGATATAACTTTTAGCGAAATTATTGGAGATAGTCTTATAAACAACAAAATTAAACTAATTGCAAATGATGACTACTACCAAAAAACAACTCCAACAGACCCTGATTCATATTTTAGGAAACCATTAAATAATCAATCTGAGTTGCAAACAATTTACAATTCAACAGACAACATAGAGTTGAATGTTGTTGGCGTTTTACGAGTAAAGCCAAATGCCAGAGTTTCGGCAGTAGGTTGCAACTTCTGCTATACGCCTGAACTTGGCGAATATATAAAAAATAAGGCGAGCGAGAGTAAAGTTGCGATCAAACAAAATGAGTTAATTGAAAACGACATCAATAGAACTGCATTCGACGAAGAAATGCCAAAAGACGTGCCTATTGAAACTTCTATCGACAAGTTCTTGAACAACGTTTTGGCAAAGACGTCTTTTTTGAAAGCAATCGGTGTGGATTCTTCTCCGAAATATATTAAGATTTATCCCTCAACGTATAAGATGCGAGAAGCAATCGAAAATAAAATATCCGCTTGGAATACTGTCAATGACGAGAAAATCAAAGAAGTTGACGTGGCAAAAATTTATACTCACAACGTAAAGAGTTTGGCAGATTTGATGAGGAGCATTTTAATTGGTGTAGCTGCAATTTCGTTGGTGGTTTCAGTTGTTATGCTTGGCATAATAACCTCTAACTCTGTTATAGAAAGAACGCACGAAATCGGCATACTGCGCAGTCTTGGCGCAAGAAAGTTGGATATAGCTTGGGTGTTCTTGTCAGAAACGTCAATTTTAGGGTGCGGAAGCGGGTTGTTTGGTATTGTAACAATATACGCGCTTTGTCCGTTGATAAGTTTGTTTATTGAGAAAAACCTAAATATTGCCGGTTTCTTGATATTCAAACCGCTTGAAGCGTTTATATTGTTTTCAATTTCGTTCTTGTTGACTATAATATCGGGAGTAATGCCCGCTATAAGCGCATCAAGAAAAAATGTTGTTGACGCTATACACGTTGATTAACTTTACAATTAAAGCCTTGATTATTCATTGAAACTTGTTATAATAATATCGGTTTGCAAAAACCGATATTTTTTTTAGAGGTGCGCTATGCAGAACTTGCCAAAATATAATTATCCAAATTTTCAAACTGCGCAATTTAACGATTGTCCCAATGCAAAACTAGTTGCGGCAGAAAAAGACGGGGTTGTTCCAAACGATTTTCACGCTACAACCATATATCCAACTTTCGTAAAAATTGATGGAAAATGGAAACTTATTAAGCGCACAAGAATGGATTGCGTCATTGTTGTTGCAGATAACGAACCTTATGCGGTTGAATTTCGCAATATCAAGAAAGATGACAAAGTGGTTGTTGGAAGAAGTGAAAAGGGTGGCGATGGCGTTTATATTGATTTTGATGCCTTTTTAAGTGACGAGGAAAAGTTTGGAGATAAGTTTGCGTTTAGGCAAGGTCGTTCAAGAGAGTCGTCATACAGCCAGGACTATGATATGCTTTACGATATTTTAAGAAATGACAAAGAAAACGGCAATATTCTTTGGGTTATGGGTCCAGCTGCCGTATTTGATTACGATTCACGAAAAGCGTTTCAAAACTTAATTGACAAAGGATACGTTGACGGAGTTTTGGCAGGAAACGCCTTTGGCACTCACGATTTGGAAGGCAGTTATTTTCATACCGCCTTGGGACAGGACATATATACAAAAAAAAGTATGCCAAACGGACATTATCACCATATTGAGGTTTTGAACAGAGTTCGTCGCGAGGGGTCTGTTGCGGAATTTGTAAAGAAATACAATATAACCGACGGAATTATGGCTACATTGGAAAAGAACAACGTACCATACGTTTTGGCTGGTTCAATACGCGACGACGGTCCATTGCCTTGTGTTTATTCTGACGTATATAAAGCGCAAGACGCAATGCGTAATTTGGTTTCAAAAGCTACGACCGTGATTGCTCTTGCAACTCAGCTGCATACAATTGCAACGGGAAATATGACGCCGAGTTATTTTGTGGAAAGCGATGGAACTTTGCGCCCCGTATATTTTTATTCAGTTGATATTTCTGAATTTGCTGTCAATAAATTGCGAGACAGAGGCAGTTTGTCTGTCAACACCATTGTAACAAACGTGCAAGATTTCTTGGTAAATATGGACAGAAATTTAGTGAAATAGCAAAAAATATGACAATTAAAAACGTTGTTATTTAGCCAAAAAAATGAAGTTAAAAATTAGATAAAAAAGCAAATAAACAATTAATAAAAACAGATAAAAAAACGGTAAAGTGCAAAATATGGCACTTTACCGTTTCTTTTTGATACTTAAAGTATAAATATGATTATTTATATTGTTTTTTCATTTTCATAACGTCGCTTAATCTTGCAAAATAAATAAGTTCGCCGCCGACAAAAATTACTGACGCCAAAGCGTACATTGCAATGGCTATTGCTCTTGCCGCTGCCGTCGCTACTGCGTATTGAAAATATAAGCCAATCGACATACTTATAAATGCGGTTAAAAAGTTTGCTACCATAGCAATAAACAATACTGTGCAATAGATTTTGAATTGTGTATAGCTTTCAGCTTGCATAGGTTTTATCCTCCTTTTTTATTAAGTATTCTCCATATTTTGTAAAATATTCTCTTTTTTGCATTAAAGAATCGACATATTGCTAATCAAATTTGCTTGTATGAGTTGAAATGATTATATAAGTGTAGTATTATCTTATTTGTAATTACGTTTTTAATGAGGATGTATTTTTATGAAAGAAGGGTTGCTAGATAAGCAAAAAAGTTTTGTTCAGAGTCCATTGCATTTTGAAAAAAGCGCAAATTTACTGGATGCGTCAATATTTATAGTTTCGTTTGCTTTGTTTTTTGTGACTTTGGTGTGTGGCTTCAATTTTCTTACATTAGTTTGCGTTCTGTTATCTATGTTCTTGGGGCTTGTTATGATGATAAGCCTTTTGAGATTTAACAAAATAAACGTTTTCAGGTTTGCAAGTTACGGCTTGTTGTTGTTCGGCACAGCTTTTGTTTATATTTGCCGTGGAGCCGACTCTTTTGGTTATCGATTGGGTTATAACTTGATGGTTGTGCTTTTGGCTTTGATTGCTTATATCATTGTAGGCATTTTACCTTATGTGAAAATTGAAAAAGTGAAATTTTACCTTTCAAGAATTGGAATTGCGCTTATGATTGTTGGTTCGCTTTGCTATTTCTTGTTTATGAATATTCGTTTGAAACCCACGGTTGAGCGTATGTGGGAAGGTCAAGAAAACTATTTGAACGACATAAAAAATAATCATCAAGTTGACGCGGCAAAACCAAACGTCCTGGTAGTTTTGATGGACGATATGGCATACTCTGATATTTCAAGTTATAGCTATATGTCCGAAAAAGACGCAACAATTAAAACTCCAAACATTGACTCAATAGGCAAAAACGGAATTATGATGGACAACTGTTACAGCTCATCACCAGTAAGTTCTCCGTCTAGGTTCGGAATTTTGACAGGACGCTATTCTGCAAGAGGATACCTTGATAACGTTGTATTCCCGACAGCACAGCAAGTTGCGCCGTTTGGTTCGACAAGATTTTTCAATGCTTTCCAATTCCAAAACAACGTTGACGGAATTTTGGGCGATGAGATTACCGTTGCAGAAGCTATGCAAAGTAGCGGTTACCATACGGGCTTGTTTGGCAAATGGAATTTGGGCGATTACGGTGAGTATTTGCCAACAAATCAAGGGTTTGATTATTTCTTTGGAAGCCACTATGTAAACGATATGACACCATATAACGTTGTAAGAGAAAGCAACGGAAAATTTGAGGAAGTTTATTCGCACAATGATATGCTTGACCAGTCCTTGTCAACTTCACGCTTTACTTCTGAAGTCAATGGATTTATTGATGAAAGCATAGCGAGTGGTGAAAAATTCTTTGCTCAATATTGGTCGCCCTGGCCACATTTTCCAATTTTCTCAAACTTTAATGGGAACGGTGTTGGTGACAAATCTGACGACAGCTATATTGATTGCATTCAAGAATTTGATAAGAGTATGGGTGAAATTATCAAAAACCTCAAAACCAAGGGTATTTATGATGATACGTTGATAATTTTTACATCGGATAACGGCCCAGGCAGAGAAGGCGTTACGGGAGCATTAAGAGGCAGAAAGAACACTCCGTTTGAAGGCGCGCACAAAGTTCCATTTTTGGCTTGCTATCCAAACGGTGATATTGGTGACGCAATGACAGCAGACGCTGACGGCAACAAACGCATAACTTCTAGGTGCACAAATATGGACGTTTTTAACACAATTCTTGATTATGCTGCGCTTCCGTTGCCTACTGACAGAGTGATTGACGGTGTATCTATGCGCGCTTTATGGAATGGCTCTATTGCGCAAGATAAAGACGTACACAAGAGTATTTTCTACTTGAAAGGTGGAAAAGTCAAAGGCGTTAATATGCCAATTTTGACGACGTACACCGAATATAGAGTTGATTTGAGTGGCAATATAGTGCCAGACGTAAAAAATAAAGTTTACGACTTCAAGTATTACAAGGACGTTCAAACCGAAAACTCGGCGTTCTTCAATCAGCACTACAAAAACTACTTGTTTAACTTGGATACAGACCAAGCTGAAGGCTACAACATTGCTATGAATCGTCCCGACCTTGTTAATACTCTAAAAAATGAATTTGAAAGATTTGAAAAAGAACTTAAGGTAAACCGCAGAGGTATTTTGTAAAATGCTTGTTTCCGTAATGGTAAAGCCTGTTTCTTGCGCTTGCAATATGGCTTGTGAATATTGTTTTTATAATTCGCTTGTCAAAGAACGGGAAAATGCCGATTACGGAAAAATGAGCTATGATACCTTAAAGAATATTATAAAAAAAGGGCTCGAATTAGCTAGCGGAGATGATTTTTATTTGTCATTTCAAGGTGGAGAGCCATTGCTTGCAGGTTTAGAGTTTTTTAACACCGCTGAAAAATATCTAAAAACATTTAACCTAAAAAATAGCAACATAATTTTTGCCGTGCAAACAAACGGTGTTTTAATCAATCAAGAATGGTGCGATTTTTTCAAGCGCAACAACTGTCTTGTAGGAGTTTCTTTGGATGGTGACAGACAAGCTAACACATTGAGAGTTGACAAAAGTGGCGGGATTACGTTTGACAGAGTTTTAGACAATATTAGGTTGCTTAACTACAACAAAATTGAATTTAACGTGTTGACTGTCGTCACCAAATACGTTGCTCAAAACATAAACAGAATTTACAATTTTTTCAAAGGCGAGAATTTTAAGTATTTGCAGTTTACGCCGTGTTTGAAGCCTTATGGCAAACAATCTCTTGTAGGCGATATATATATGAGTGGACAGGAGTACGGAGATTTTCTTATTGAGCTTACAAAACTATATTTTGACGATTATATGAAAGGAAATTACGTCAGCGTCAGACAACTTGACGGTTTTGTGCATTTGGCGGCGGGGAAACGCGCGTTTCAATGCGGAATGAACGGAACTTGTTCTTTGCAGTTTGTTGTCGAGGCAGATGGTAGCGTTTACCCTTGCGACTTTTTTGCGCTTGACGATTATTTGTTGGGCAACGTCAATGATATGAATTTTTTGGAACTTGCTTTAAGCAAAGTAGAAAAGAAATTTTTGGCAAAATCTTTGGAGATAAACGAAAAATGCAAAAAGTGCCAATATTGGGCGTTGTGCAAAAACGGTTGTATGCGTGAAAGGACGGACGTTGATAAATGTACTGCCTACAAAATGTACTTTTCAAAAATGTTGCCATACTTGCAATTTTTATCGCAAGGTATAGCCGATAATTAACAAGTCTGTTTTGAAACGTTGAGGGAAATGCTTTTATGAAACAAACTAGACCAACTATACTATTTATTTTGGGTTAAGTTTTCTTATCTTGACATATCTATATTTTTTGTTTGCATTTTGTAGGCAGCCTTAACAATGTTTGCGGTCTTGTCATTTATCATTTTAAGAAGTTATATTAAAACAATATGACAGTAAATAACTAATCAGAAATCAACATAAAAAATTTTAGTTAAATAATTTATAAAATAAGAT
>CAZQGE010000006.1:19560-22913 GCA_964592815.1 uncultured Bacteroidaceae bacterium
CTCTAAAAACCTTTTACATTAAAATTGACAATAAAAAATGCGTGTTTTTACACGCATTTTTATGTAGATGATGTTTTAATTTTAGAATGCTTTTTTGCCGTAAATTGCTGTCATACCAATGCCAACAACTGCCAATGCTCCGCAAATTGCAACAATTACGATATTGCCAATGTTAAGAGCTTTTGTGTCAGAAGTAATTTTTGCTTCAAAAGCGTTAATGTTCCCTTCTTTGTTGGATTTTACAAGTGCCTCTTTTGCATTTGCTGTCAACTCAGTTTCTGTCTTGCTTTTGTCGTTCTTAGAAGAAATCTCAGTTACTACTTTATCAGAAAAGTATGCGACCGAAGTTTTGACTTCATTTCCCAAAATGGTTGTCTTATAAGTATAAGGCGTGATAGTTGAATAAGGTCTTGCAGACAAGCCGATTGTCAACCCTGCAAACAACAAAGTGAAGATGAGTGATACCATAAAAAGTCCTAAGCTTTTTTTAGATTTTTTAGATTTTGCCATATATAACCTCCGTACTGTTTGTAATAAGTATATTATAAACATTATTCAAAGTATGTCAAGATAAGGAAGGGTGTGTTAAAAAACTAACTATGCGACAAGTATGAAACATGAATGAACATAAAGTGTATAAAAATTTCAAAATAACAATAAAACAAGCCTACTTGAAAAGTAGGCTCTCTGTATGAGTATGTTTTATTATTTATTTTTTGAATGCTTTAATTCCAAAAAACACCGTGCCACTAATTCCAGCAACAGCGAAAATTGCAAACAAGAAAACAAAAATGAAGTTGCCAACGTTTCTAAGTTCTAAGGTTGTCGGGATTCCATTTATATTAAACGCAATACGAGTATTTGATGTGAAAGCATCAAGCGCGCCCGCTTCATTATGTTCAAGGTAATTCTTTTCAGACATTGGGAAAATATAATTACCGTTTTCATTGCCTTGTTGCCAAACGACCTTTATTCCTTCATCAGTAAAATATGTTTTCACTTCAAGTTCTTTTGCTTTATCCTTGTAAACGTACGGCATTATAGTCGAGTAAGGACGTGCAGCCAATCCAATTGTTAAACAAATAAATAGCACGGTCAAAGCCAAGCATACTCCAAAAATGAGTTGCTGTTTTTGTAATTTTGAAAATTTTGCTTTTGTCATAATTCTCTCCACAGTACTGAGTACATAGTAAATTATATATTAGCTTTTTGCCTCTGTCAATACAGCAAATTGATTATATGATGCATATAATTAGGTTTCTAATAAATAAAACAAAATATTTTCACAAAATACCAACAAAAGACAAAATAATTTTGAAGAATTAGAAAAACTTAACAACATAAACTATTTTTTTAATGTTTACATTCTTGTTTGCTTAAAATGATTGGAAAATTTATTTTTTGTGCTATACTCTTAAAGTATATAACTGTTCGGGAGAAACACTATGGGAAAAGTTAAAAATCTTGCACTCACTGTAAAAGGCATGTGGAATAAGCCATTGGAAGGCAAATTCCTTTGCATCAAAGAAATAGGTGCGTTGGGGCTATATGCACTTAGCACAAGTTCGTTCTACAATTTGATGCTTTTTTATTTGGTAACGATTATTTTTATTCCATATTATTACAATATTGAGTCGATACACGCATACATAATTTTGATTTTGGGTAACGCCCTAAATATGATGTTGCAACCAGTTATCGGCAATGCTATGGAAAAAACTAAGACAAAAATCGGTAGATATAAGCCTTATGTTTTGGGATTGTTGCCGTTTTTGATTGTTTGCACCATTCTTGCAACACTTGTTCCTCAAGGACTAAATGAAACGGAAAACATCATTTACGCTTACTGTACTTGCGTTCCTTCAATATTTTTGACATCGTTTGCCTTTAATATGTATCAGACTATGCCTACCGTCATCACGCCAAATTCGCAGGAACGTGACGACGTTATGACGCCTATTGGCTTGATTTTCGGACTTGCACCTTCAATTATGACTTTGATAATTGGGCCTATCCGTTCAGCTTTTGCTGGGCGTGAGTATTGGGCAATTCGTTTGCTTGGTATTATTGTTGCAATCGTCGGCGGTTTGGGTATGTTGTTCATCTTGCGTTTGAGAGAGCGTGTCGTTCAAGTGGACGTAAGAAACGAGGATGCAGATATTTCAATGGGCAAAGCTGTCAAAATGCTTGCAAAAAATAAACCGTTGATGATTATGAGCTTTGCATTATGCTTAGGTTCGTTGAGAGAGTTTTGGAGATATTTTCAACAATTCTTTGCTCAAACAAGATTCTCAGCAGATATAAACTTGGCTTTGGACGTTATGGGTGTTCCTATGACGGTTATGGCGTTAGGTTGCACAATAGCAATGCTTGTTATGCCAATTTTAACACGTAAACTTAACAAAAACGCGGTTATCATAATCTTGACAGCGTTCAACTTTGTTTGCTGTTTGATTGCAGGACTTATTGGTTTCCAAAATGTTCCAATTGGTATCTTATCGATTGTAGAACAAACCATATTATTCTTGGTTGCGTCAATAGGAAACGGTGTCGTTGTTATGATACCTATGTTGATTGGCGACATTGCGGACTATCAGCAGTCAATTTCAGGAAAACGATTGGAAGGACACATTCAAAACTTTTTGATTACAATTCCGCTTTTGTTCTCCCAAGTCGTAATGCTTGGTTTATCTTTTTGGCAAAAGGCTATTGGTTTTGAACCCAAAGATTATTCAACAGACGTTATGGTCCCATTGCCTGACGGTTCTTTGCCTGCATATTCCGCAACTCAGCAAGGAATTGCAAACCAATGGTTTAATATAGTTTGCATTATCTGTGCAATAAGTTCGGCACTTATGATGTTTGTCTTGTTCTTCTATCCGCTTTCAAAGAAAAAGCATCAAGAAGCCGTTGACAAAATTGCGATTATGAACGGCAAAACACCCTCAGATGGCATTGAAGACATAGAAAATATAGATGCTGCTGCAAATGATGCAATCATCAAAGCTGATTTTGTTGGCGAAACGATGTCGGAAGATTTGTCGGAAAAATTAGAAGATAGTATTGACTGTTGCAAAGAAAAATGCGAAACAGATGACAAAAAATAAGCATTGTAAAAATTGATTGAGAACGGCAGATTGAAAAATCTGCCGTTTTTTCAAACATTAGGTTATTATGCTCTTGCTATTAGTTTCAATAGCATAAAATTTGATTGAAACTATAAAAATTGAACCTACTTTGTAAGTAGAAGGTTCAAACGAGTTTACGGAATAAAAAAGAGTATGCAGTTAAACATACCCTTATTTGTGGCAGGAGCTATAGGAATTGAACCTACTTTGTAAGTAGAAGGTTCA
>CAZQGE010000006.1:23013-45258 GCA_964592815.1 uncultured Bacteroidaceae bacterium
GTATGCAGTTAAACATACTCTTATTTGTGGCAGGAGCTATAGGAATTGAACCTACTTTGTAAGTAGAAGGTTCAAACGAGTTTATGGAATGAAAAAAGAGTATGCAGTTAAACATACTCTTATTTGTGGCAGGAGCTATAGGAATTGAACCTACACCATAGGAGTCAGAGGCCTATGTGCTACCACTACACCAAGCTCCAACGATACGGGTATTATAAATCATTAAAGATTGTTTGGCAAATAATTAGCCATATTTTAACTTTGAAAAAAAATTTCGAAAATTTGTGTAACCTTTTGTGTATCTATGCGTTTATTGAATGTAACACAAAAAAACAAAAAATGGAGAAAAAATATGAAAGAGAGATTTAAACGTTACCTTGAAAGAGAATTTAGAGCTATTGCTCCCACAGAGGCGGCAATGGACTATCGCAAACAAATGCTGAAAGCGTTGCTCGACCGCGCACAAGAATTACGCATAAAGGGCATTCAAGATGAAGAACTTATTTATGATATGTGCATAGATGAGCTGGGCGATTTTAGACAAACATTGCTTGACTTTGAGGCAAAGGAAATTAAGACACATCAAACAAAACGTAAAATCAGTTTTGGTGCAACTTTGGCAGTAGCTACAATGTTGGCTTTGACGGCAACATATCTTATTGTTGGCTTGGCGGCTGGAATTTGGCACCCCACTTGGTTGATTATGGTTGGCGGAATTTTTGCTGGCATAGTTATTGCAAGCGGATTTGTTATTGCAAAATTAGTCAGCAAAAAGAAGAAAGTTTCTTTGGTAAGACTGTTTGTTATGATTGATGAAGTCCTGTTTACAGTATTTCTCTTTTTGGTGCTGCAACTCGTTTTCAATATCAACGGTTCTTGGCAAGCGTTTATTGTAATGCCGATATTGCTCCTGGGCGTTGATACAGCATTGGCATTTGGCTTAAACGACAAACTCAAACTTGTTGAATTACCAATCTTTGTTGAAGTTTTCTGTGTATTGCTTTACGTGTTGTTGGGTTTGAACGTAGGTATATGGCATCCAGGTTGGATACTTTGCTTAGGCGGTGTATTGTTTGCCGCAATTGAGCTTGCTGTTGTCGTATTTAATAAGAACAAAAAAGGTGAAGCAAAAGAGAAAAAGCAAATAAACGATAAATACAAAAAAACTGACGAACAATTCTACACAGAGTGGGATGACTAATATTAAGGTGAATTATGGCAGAAATTATTAAAGCTGAGCTTTGGGATAAGATGCAATATCTTTTTAGAAACTTTTACGACAGAATGGTGCATTGCGTCTTATACTATGACGCTCCGATAGATATAAACGTTCTGAAACAAGTGCTTATTTGGACGACTGAAAAAGTGCCGATTCTGCACAGTAGTTTTCACGGTAATATTGTTGAGCCATACTGGGAAGAAGAAAAGTATGCCATTGATGATATCTTGACCGTAAAACTTGACAGTCAAGATATGGAAAAGGATATAAACGACTTGATATATCAAAGCATACCTGTTGAAAGCAACGTGCAATTCAAGTTTGGCGTATTTAGTCAAAACGGAAAATGGGCTATGGCTATGATTGTCAACCATATGTGCTTTGACGGTGGCGACTTCAAATACTTTATCAAAAAGTTGGCTGAAAACTACAACAAATTGTTGAAGGGTGACAGGGGCTTGACCATAAAGCAAGGCAGCAGAAGTTACGATGCGGTTTACAGCAAGCTCACTCCTGAGGAATCGGAGGTTGCGAAAAAACTTTATAAGAATATAAGCGCAGTCAAAGACGAGCATAAGTTCCCGTTTTCGCCTTCAGAAGCTGGGGACGCAACTATGATAAATAGACGTAAAGTCCCAGCGGATATATTCAACCAATTTAAGACAATTGGCAAAAAAATGGACGTTACAATAAACGACTTGATGCTTACGTTCTATATAAGGGCATTGTATCAAATTGGAATGTACGAACCAGACCAATCGTTGGCAATTCCTTGTATGGTTGATTTGCGCCGTCACATTGATAATGCAGAAGAGAATACGGGATTGACAAATCACACAGGCTTTATGGTATGCAACGTGGAAAAAAGAGGCGAAACCATAAATGATACGTTGATTGAGGTTTTGCGTACTGTTAGAAAGAGCAAGGACGACCCGTATATGGGGCTTTACAGTTTGCCACTTCTAAAACTTGCTTATGCGATATTCCCTTATATCATAAGCGAAACAGCAATAAAAATAGGATACCTCAACCCGCTTATCGGAATGAGCAACATAGGAATATTAGATGACAAATTATTGAAGTTTGGCGAAAGCAACGCAATTGATGGTTGGATGACGGGCGGTGTTAAATATAAGCCATATATGCAACTTGCGCTTACCACTATGCGTGGTGAAATTACGATGACCATTGCAATTCGAGGAAATCAAAAAGATAAAGAAATTGCAGACAAATTCTTTGATTATATTTTGAATAATATGAAAGAATTTATTGAAACAAATAACTATCGATTAGAAAATTAACTTCTAATCACTGTTTATAATCCCTCTCCGAGAAATGCGCTACTTTCAGGGCGCATTTCTCATATAAAAAAACAAGCGATAATTGCGCTCGTTTTTTAAGTCGGATAACAACTCGCATAACTTTGCGTAAGTTCTAAACTTATTTTTGCGTTGGAGCAAGTTTAATTTGAAACAACTTTTCTTTGCTTTCCGCTTTGACCACACTTGATTGCTTGATTGCCTTTCTTGCAAACGGTTCGGGGCGAATTACACTTTTTATAATTATAGGTTTTTCCGCGTCGGAGACTATGATTACGTTGCCGACGTTGATAATTTGTTGTATGGCATTTTTGCTGCTTTCTACAATCTTTATTTCATCCAAAGGGATAATGTTGTTCTTTACTGTTGCAATACCAAATTTGTAAACCATATTTTTTTCCGTAACAATAAGTTCGTGACGAAAAATGCTGTAAGCGTGAAGGGATATGACCAACAAAAACAGCAATCCAACACCAAGGAGAGCCCATTTTAGGTTGGTTTCAGTCAGATATTGTACAGTTGCAACTTTTGTAAAAAATCCTTCAATCTGTGGAGCAAATATCCACAAAACGGCAACTAAACCACCTAAGACTCCACCAAAAATCACATCGTAAATCAGCGACCAATAAGAAAATTTGGCTTTTGCTACAATTCGTTCTGTTTTTGCGTATTTTTTTTCAAGTTGTTTCATTTTTTCTCCCTCTCATAACTTGAACATTCAGGAAAACAAACAAGTGACAGCTTTGCTGCGCCCAAAGGCAAATAAGTTCTTACGGTTGAACTTTTTGCATATATAGGCGATGCAGGAATTTTGATTGGATTATCCTTGGTTTTCCAATTTATGACTTCTTTTGAGTTTATTATAATCTCAAAAGGCGGATTTTCAAAGGAATATGTTAAAGTTTCAAAATCGTTAACTTTTGTTATCCCCGAATACACCAAACTTTTATTGTTCCCTTTTTTTGTGTAAGTTAGCGCAGGAGCAAAGTTCCATTCTTCCATAGCGGAGTAAATCATATTTGATTTTTCAGCGTTCACGTTAGACTGAGCAAGTATTTTCTCTGAAAGCATAACGTTTCCTTTATACAGACTTATTGTTCCATCGCTGTTTTCGCTTGCAAGCAAGGGAATGTCCAATTTGAGCATGAACGTACTGCCTTTTTTGAGCAGACTTTTTACGCATATAGTTTTTTTGCCGCTTGCAACCACTTTCCCGCCGCTTATAATTTGCATAGTTGCGCCCTTAGGAACTCTAAACGTAAGTTTTACTTCAGTTTGTCCGTAGGCTTCTGCAACTTTGAAATTGACTGAATTTCTAAACGGATAGCCTGTTTCTTCGTGAATAACAAAAGGGTGACCGTTGATTGTAGATGTTATTGTGCAAGGCGCATAAAGCAGAAATTTAAGTTCGTTGTTGTCGCATTGCACGCTAGAGTTGATAAACGGAGAATACGCACGTAAAAGTGCAATGGCACTTTTGCCTTGAACTTTATGAAATGCGCTGTTGTGTAAAATCCCGTTTATGCTGTTCTCATTCTTTACAAATTTTGCATCGTCACTTAAAAGCAACGGCATAAAATTGAAGAGTAGTTGTTCTGCAAGGTCGCAACATTCATTGTTTGCCGTTGCTTTAATAATTTCACATATCGCTTCAAAAAACTCGATTATGGCTTCAACGTCCGAGGTTGAATCATTGGAGTTATCATTTAGAAGTTCATCGCAATTTAACGCTCCAAGCGCGTTTGCGTGATGCTTTGTTATTTCTGAAAGAAAAGCAATCGACTTATCATAAATGCTTTGGTCGTCAATGTAATTTCCAACAAAAATTGGATATTTTACAGCTTTTGCGACGTTTATTGCATTGAGCTCCGTATAAGTTTTATGAACCGATTTATTCCATTCTAAGTCGCAAGCCTTTTTATCTGCCAACTTAATTCTTTCATTCGAACCGTCATCAAATTGTTTTTTCAACTTTTTGAGGGCATTTTGCGAAATATATTTTTCCCAACTTTTTTTGTATGGATATTTTTCGCAGAGTTTGAGCCAGTCGTTGGTGTCGGCAATAAGTTTGTCACCTACAATTTTTAACCAACTGGAATTGTCCAAACTCATAAGATAAGTTAACGGAGGTAGGAGTTCTATAAGTCTAGCGCGTGCGTTGAATACACAAGGCGACAAATCATAAGTTACGTACAAATTTTTGTAAAACTTTTTAAGAAACAGCAATGCGTCTGAGTCGTTTGTCCAATTGTAAAAATTGAATACAGCCCTAACTGCCTCAATTTTTGCGACAGTCAAGTCTTGCGTTCTTTTGCCAAACCCCCCGCCTTCATTTGCGCTGTTCATAATTGACGTGACAATTTTTGTGGCTTTTACCGACAAATGCGGGTCGTTTAACGACTGCGCAAGCATAACCAAACCCCTAGCATATTTAGGAAAGTTGTCATCAAATTCCCAATCTGCGCCAAAAAAATCTTTTACAGGCATAGATAACCTTTTTTGAAGATTATTAAGCTGTTCCATTTGGTTAAGCATCCAACCTTGCGGTTTTATATTTATATCCAACGTGGATAATTTTGGCTTTTTTGCGTTGTCTGTCATAAAGTGCTGTCCAATGTCGAAAATTCATTTATAATGTACCATATAAAATTGACAAAAGCAATAATGGGAATTAAAATCTATATGAGGTAAGAAAATGAAATATGTACTTATACTAGGCGACGGAATGGCAGATTATCCTAACGAAAAATTGGATGGTAAAACACCGCTTGCCTACGCAAAAACTCCATATATGGATTTGATGGCAAAGACGGGAGAGCTCGGAATTGTCAAAACTGTCCCCGATGCTTACAAGCCAGGGAGCGACGTTGCAAACTTGGGCGCGCTTGGATACGACGCAACAAGATGCTACACGGGCAGAAGCCCTTTGGAAGCATTGTCAATTGGCATTGATATGGCAAGCGATGACGTTGCGCTTAGAACCAACTTGGTTACCTTGTCAGACGACATAGTTTTTGAAAATAAAACTATGATTGATTATTCCTCTGGCGAAATTTCTACTGCTGAGTCCAGAGAATTGATGAAATTTGTAAACGACAAACTCGGCAACGATACCTTTGTTTTTTATGGTGGCGTAAGTTATCGACATTGCCTAATTATAAAACACGGCAAAACGGATATGACTTTGACTCCCCCACACGATATAACGAACAGAAAAATTACTCAATATTTACCAAAAGGTGACTTTTCAGACCAACTTTTAGATTTTATGAAGAAATCATACGAGTTGTTGAAAAGCCATCCTATAAACTTGAAAAGAATTGCAGAAGGCAAAAATCCCGCCAACTGTGTTTGGTTTTGGGGACAAGGCACAAAGCCGACATTGGAAGAATTTTCAAAAAAATATGGCAAAAAAGGAGCAATGGTTTCGGCTGTTGACCTGTTGAAAGGTATAGCAATCGGAAGCAAAATGAAAAGTATTGACGTGGACGGTGCAACTGGCAACCTATCCACCAATTTTGATGGAAAAGCAAAAGCGGCAATTGATACTTTAGAAAACGGTTCAGATTTTGTATTTGTCCATTTGGAAGCTCCTGATGAATGCGGACACCAAGGTGATTTGCAAGGCAAAATTAGAGCTATTGAAATCATTGATGAAAAAATTATCGGCGCAATTTATAAGCACTTTGCTGAAAAGAACGAAGACTTTGCAATTTTGGTTATGCCAGACCATTATACGCCTTTATCATTGCTGACGCACACAAGAGAACCTGTGCCTTATCTTATGTATAGTTCAAACAAAAAACTGGGTTCAAACGTAGAGTATAATGAAAAAACGGCACAGGAATGTGGTATATACTATGAGCAACCCTGGAAAATGATTGGCAAGTTTTTTGAACTATAATAATTTTTAGCGCAAATTTAATGTTCAAATTGTAGATTAGGTTGAACCAAAAAATTATTAACAAAAAATGCTTGTATTTATTTATACATTGTTTTGTGGATTTTATCTTTCAGAGTGGTTTTTTGTTGTTTTCCGTCCACAAAACGCGTTACGTTTACTGAGTATGCTTTTGCAATATGTCTATGGTATAAATGCAAAAATAACTTTGTTAATTTTAACGCCAACTGCAAAATTGCGACCATAAACGTAACGATAAAAATCAGCCACTTTTTGATGTCTTCCAAACTACCCGTCGCAACTGCTGCCATAGATACGGCAGACAAAACCAGGAAAGTTATATTTGTAAGCGACTTGAATATTTTCAAAAAACGCTTAAGATATTTTACTGCTTTTGCGCTTTTGTCGGTATATCCCCGTCTGTACGTCATAAAAACAACAATAGTAAAAAGCAGAATATAAAAAATCAAAAGTCCCGCCAACACGTATCCTGCAAGCTCTGAAATCCAACCTTTTGCAATAAAAACCGATGTTGTGATTACTGCGTATAATGAGCTGAACAACGTCCAAAATTTGTCAAAGCGTCTTAGTGCCGCGTTATCTTTTCCGGCTATTTTTTTGATTTTAGCGGTATCTGCTGCTGTAACTTTGCTTTGATTTTTTGCGGCTGAAGTGTTTGATGAAACACTTAAAACATTTGTTTTTTTATCGTCAACGTTGTTTTTATCTTGTGGCGGTGTTGCATTGGTTATGGAAACGCCATTTTCGTCATTTGACGATTTGTCTTTATTATTTTTTGATAAGAATTTCTTAATCATAGTTTAGCGTCGCCTCCAAAATGTTTTTTGTGGCTTTTTGAATTCTGTTTTTACTAAAACAAGACTATCTTCATATTGCTTGTATAAGTCGTATCTGTTTGAATATTCATAGACGATTATGCCTTTGTTGACGGTGCTGTTGTAAATTTTGGGAGGTTCAGGCGCATTTTTTGACAATTTTTTGTTGTCGTATTCTATAACTTTTTCACGCTTGAATTTACTATCAGAACAAAAAAACAGCGTTCTTATTGAAATGGCAATCGCACACGCTATTGACACGGAAAATCCTACAATATACAATTTGCTGTCTGTAGAAAGCCCAAATATATTTAAGCCGAATACACCTGTAAGCACAGCTCCGTAAATCAAATACAAAATTGGGACGTACAAACCAAACCGAAAAATAATTTCGGAAGTAACTTTAATGAAAAGCCTCAAAAGTTTCCATATTAAGCGCAATGCCGTGGTGAGAACTGCGCCTGCTGCGACGCCTAAAAATTTCATTGATTTATGTTAACATACGCGCAGTAAATAGTCAATAACGGCAATTTGATGAGTCATATATACGTAAAAGTATAAAATTTGTTTGCTATTGACTAGCACAACAAATTTTGTTAAAATAACTAATTAGAGGTGGGATATGAGGGTTTTGCCAAAGCCAGCAAAAATAGACGTCTATGACGGAGTTTTTATTTTTTCAAAAAATACGAAAATTGTTGGTGCATCAAAACTTGTTGAAGATGAGCTGCACTTTTTAGATTTTAACGACGGCAAAGATAACTTTGTAGAGTTTATGTTGGGCTCTTGCAAAGGAAGTTATTCAGTTGTCACAACCCCTGACAAAATTGTTGTTATTGCAAATGACCAAGAAGGGCTGTTTTATGGAGCTATGACTTTGAAACAGTTGATTTTGGACTATTATGATGACGGTTTTTCCAATATCCCCTGTTTTGGACTTTTAGATAAGCCGTCGTGCAGTCATAGAGGATATATGCTTGACATAAGCAGACACTTTTTTAAGATTGACACTTTGAAAAAAATTGCCGACGTAATGTCATATTGCAAAATGAACGTATTTCATTTGCATTTGAGTGATAATCAAGGTTATCGTTTGCAAAGTAATGCTTTCCCGAAATTAAATGAAATTGGTTCAAAGCGCGCTCAAACGCGTGGCGACGGAAAACCAGTCGAGGGCTTTTACACGTTTGAAGAAATGAAAGATTTCGTCACGTATTGCTCTGAAAGATTTATCACCGTAATCCCTGAAATTGATTTGCCAGGTCACACGTTAGATATTTTGGCGTCATACCCTGAATTTGGTTGCAAAGAAGAAAACTATCAGGTTGCTGAAAGGTTCAAAATTGACGATAGAGTTTTGTGCGTTGGAAAGAAACAAGTTTATGAATTTTGCAATAAACTGTTGGATGAAATTTGTGAAGTTTTTCCATCAAAATTTATACATATAGGCGGGGATGAAGTTCCAAAAACAAGATGGAAAAATTGCCCCGATTGTCAAGAAATGCTCAAAAAACTTAATTTGTCAAACGAAGAACAACTTCAAGGATATTTCACAAATGCAATTTGTCAACATTTAATTTCTAAATGTCGTCAAGGAATTGTATGGAATGACGCATTAAAATCTAACAATTTGGATAATTCGGCAGTCATTCAGTATTGGTATGACTCTGACAAAGGAAACAAAGCCGCAAAAGCCGCAGAAAACGGGCATAAACTTATTGTTTCGACCAATTTTGCCTACTACTTTGATTATTGCCACGGCATAAACTCACTTAAAAAAGCGTATAATTACAAACCTCTGTCGCTTGTAAAAAACAAAAGCGCAGAAAACAACGTTATCGGCATTGAAGCTCCGCTTTGGACAGAGTGGGTGGAAACTGAAGAACAACTTTTCAAACAAACTTTTCCGCGTCTGTTTGCGGTTGCAGAAAAAAGTTGGAATTTGGCATCTGACTCATACAAAGATTTTGAGCAAAGATTGTATAATATTTTGGATATGATGATGGCATACGGATATGATTTTACAGAGGTAAAGAAGTCAAATCCGTTGCCTTTAACGTCTATGGCGCAAGCTGTAGAATTTACTTCAAGGTGGCTAAAACCTTGATTATTCAAGTCTTAGTTGTAGCCCTAATTTTATTTGAACAAATACAGAAATGGAAATATAAAAATATATGTTATAATGGAAGATGAGAGAGATTATGGATGGATATATTATAGAGGAATATAAGAATTTTGGAAAATGTGTACGCTTTGAAAAAAAAGGCGTCGTCTTGATGGTAACTTTAGATATTGGTCCAAGAATTATATATTTTGGAACAGAAAAGCTAAACTTTTTGAAGGAAGATATAAGCCGAGCAGTTTCAAAAAACGGCGAATATTTTGATGAAAATTACAAACAAGGTGAAACGTGGTATTTATATGGCGGACACCGTGTGTGGAAGTCGCCAGAAGACCTTGAAACGTACACGCCCGATAACTATCCTGTCGAATATAAACTGACTGAAAACGGTGGAACATTTACGACTAAGGCAGGTAGAAACTTTGATTTTACATTAAAAATTGAGCTTGGCAACGATGGAAAGGCAGAAATTACAGATAAAATTACGAACAAAAGTAATAAAGAAAGAGAAATTGCTGTTTGGGGGCTGACTGTTATGGATAAAAACGGCTTGGCGGTTGTCCCAAAAAATAAAAAAGTCAATGATTTGTTGCCAATTCAAAACATTGTTACGTGGCCTTATAACGAATTGTTGGATATGCGCATAAACAACTCCTACAATTATTTTTGCGTACATCAAACAAATAATCCGCGCCCACTTAAAGTTGGAACGTTTAATAAACGCGGTAGAGCTTATTATTTGTTAAGTGGCAAAGCTATGGAAATGGATTTTAACGTGGTTGAAGAAGGCTCGTTTGTTGACTTTGGTTGTAATATGGAAATTTATACAAACAACAGCATATTAGAACTCGAAATTTTGTCGCCAATTAAGAAATTAAAAAGTGGTGAAAGCGCAGAACTCAATATGTCTTGGTCGGTAAAAAACAACATAGAAATTGAAAAGTTAAACGATGACGTTTTGATTGAATGTGGAATTATATAATTAGCAATCTATCGCAATGTTTTTGATTAGAATGCTAAAAATAAGCAACAAAACGTTTGACGGAATAAAGTGTTTGTTTTGCTTAAAATTTATGGCAGTCTAAAAATAGAAAAGGCAGTTAGAATATGGAAATTTATTTGCCAGAAAATGCAAAAGGGAAAATTGTCGGATATCTTGCCGTTTCGGCTCATAAAGACGACGTAGAAATAATGGCTTTTGACGGGATAGTTCAGTCGATGACGGGACTAGGGTTTGTTGCTGCTGTGTTAACAGATGGCGGAGCGTGTCCAAGAGGTTCGGCATACGTCGATTTGAGTGATGAACAAATGGCAAAAGTGCGAACTTTCGAGCAGAAAAACGCCTCTGAAATTGGCGGATATGAAAAACTATTTTTGTTTGAGCGAAAATCTGCCGAAGTAAAAAATTGCGACAAAAAACTTGTGGAAGAAGTGGCTGAGATGTTAAGGCAATTTCCTGCCCTTGAAGCATTGTATTTGCACAGTCCGTTTGACAGCCACCCAACGCACGTTGCCAGCTTAAAAGTTGTTTTAGAAGCTCTGAAAACGTTGCCCAAAGAGATGCTCCCAAAGAAAGTTTACGGTTGCGAGGTTTGGCGAGATTTGGACTGGTTGAGCAAAGAAGACAAGGTGGTTTTTGACGTAAGCGGATACGATGATTTGGCAAGCAATATTATGAACTGTTTTGAAAGCCAAAACGCAATAAAACGCTATGACATTGCCTCTCTTGCAAGAAGAAAAGCCAATGCAACCTACAATGAAAGTCATCAAGGTGATAATGCAAGCGCATTGATTTTTGGCATTGATTTGACTCAAGTTGCGATTGGGGAAAAAAGCTTGGAAGATTTTGTCGAAGGTGTCTTAAAGCGGTTCAAAAGAGATGTTTTTCTTAATGTCAGATAATGGAAATTTTGATAAATTTATAAATAAATTCATAAATAAAAATACCCTTTTAGGGTATTTTTAATTTTACAGCTTAACATTAAAAAAAGTAAAAGTTAAATAGGACGCTATTTTGGAAAAAGTGTTGACTTTGAGTGTATTGTGCGTTAAGATACTAGCGTATATTATTCTATGCACGCATACGACGCGCGTATGCAAGGCAGGAGGAAATTATGAAGAGACTCAAATTCGCGCTACTTATCATCTTGGTCGTTTGCCTCGTCGGGGGTATGGTTGCTTGCAACACAAACACCACAGTCCCCGGTTCTGGCTCAATGCCAGAGTTGCCAAATGACAAACCAGTTATCGATGTGCCTGAAAACACGGAGATAGTTAGTTCGTTGACGGCTTGGCAAATGTTCAAAGACGCTGCCGTGAAAAGAGGAGAAGTCCTTGACTCACGAACAAGATATTTGAACTTTGACACGAAGTTTTTGCTTAACGGCGAAAAGGATAACAAGGGAAATCCTATCGCTATAAGAGTTGCAGGAAGCATTGACACGTTAAGCGACAGAAATACGTCGTTTTTGATGGAGTTCAGGCAAGGCGCAACTGCTGAAAGCAATGAAACAACACCTCTTGCGGGTTTATATTATTACAATCCCAACCCCGCTGACGCAAACTCTGATAGCGTGTTGGTTCTTGATATGGCACAAGTTGGCGGTGGACGACACCTCTTCAAAACTTCCGACATTGATATTTCCAAAATCGCTAAGGTTTTGAACTCGGTTTTATCCAAAATTAACGGTTCATCCTTGCTTTTTGAGAAACTTATCGGATTGAATATCAGCGATTTGATACCAAACACGTTGAATTTGTCTCTTGAAGACTTGATTGTCAAATACATACTCGGCGTAAACCAAGCCACCGTTGCGGATTTGGGTGGCGGTATTAAGGAAATTAGAATTCCTTGCGATATGACTCTTTTGACCGCCCTTCTTCCAATCGTTGGAGGACTTATCCCCGTGGATATCTCAAACCTCATCGACAGAGTTCTTGGTATAAACCTTCAAAAACTCAGCGCGTTGTCGAATATGGCTCTCTACCTTGTCGCAGAAGTTGATAATGGCCAATTGTCAGGACTTTCCTCCACCTTTGACATAAACCTTAACTCCTACAACAAACCTGCCGTACAAGAAAAATTTGGAACTTTCAAAAAAGATTACTCTTTCAAATATGACCGTGAAAACGCAAAATTGGATGTTACGGGCGTTCCTAATATCGACGTTAAAAAACTTTTAGAAGATAAAAACGTAAATTTGGACGAACTTGACCAATATTCAATTTTGACTTTTGATATGTCTATCGGCGCAAAAATCAACACCGCCGAAAGGACTTTAACTCTTCAAAATATTTCAAATTCGTTTGGCAATATCATTACAAACCTTTTGGGTGAACTTGTGTTGCCTGAAAGCTCGCTTTGGGGCAAGGTTATAAACCTTACGGGCAACAACGAGTATAACATTGGCATTTTCCTCAGAGGAAAAATAAGTATGCGTCACGATGAAGACACAAAACTTCAAGTTGAAATTCGTGACAGTCAAGACCCAAGCTCTAAGTTGCGAGCAGGTGCATATTATCAAAACAAAACTTTGTTTATTGACGGCTCCGGCTTGTTGGGACAAACTGCCAAGTTCAAACTTGACATAAACCTCAACCAAATTTTGCGTGACGCAATTGACGGCGTTGTCCAAAAATTGGGTGCAACGCTTGAAAAGATAGATAAGGCAAGCCTTGCCGAAATCATTGGTATGGTTGCTGGGTTAATTGGTGGTTCGGGCACGTCTGCTACTGAAAAAGAGCAACTAAAAAAAGCATACGCAGAAAGTGCTAAAAACGGCTATACGGAATACCAAAACGCATTGGCAAACGGCACAATCGTTCAAAGTTATTTGAATGGCGCGACCGCTGGCGATAATATGCTTACAAACGTTGTCAGCTTGATAAATCAAATTCTTGACAACGTAACAATTTTGAAAGAAGAAAACGCATTCGGTATGGGCATCAAAGAAATTCGTTTGAGCGTTACCGAAGAAATTATAAAACAAATAAAAGCACTCATTTTCAAAGACAATTTGGCGGGTGGAGATATTCCACTTGCCGGTGTTGAATTGATTTATCAAAACGGCGGTTTCGGTGAGGCCAAAAACATTGGGTTAGACGTTGCTCTTGGCAAATCTAAAAACGATGTTATTATAAGTGCAGGATTAGACTTAAACTTCAAGTTTGGTTCTGCCGATTTCACTAATTTCGTACCCGATGATAGCTTCAAAAAACTTAGCATTTTGGACGGAAAACTTGATTTAAGCAATATGGCGTTGAATGTCAACACCAAAATTGCGCTTGACCTCTCTACTTTGCCGAGCAAACTTGCTGAAGTAAATATTAAGGCATTTGACAAACTCGTTTTGAGTTTGTTGGTTGAACTTCAAAAAATTGACGTCAACGTGGAATTGTTTATTGGTGCAAACTTAGATTTATCTGACGGACTTAATTCCATTTTGAATTCAAATATCAAAATTGCGTTGTCATCAAAGGGTGTTGAAAGACTTAGCCTCATTTTGAAAGACCAAGTTCTCTACGTAAATACGGAACTTTTGGGCATAGGCAAAATGTCTGTAAACTTGAAACCTATTTTGGCAAAATTGCTCAATAAAGGCACGTCTGCTTCGGACAATGCGCTTAGCACGGCTGACGCGGCTTTTGATGCAAACGCATACTTTGTCGCTGTTGACGGAACGTACAAATATGTTATTGCAAGCAACAAATTCGTTAAACTCTCAACAACTGAATTGAAACCTGTAAACCAAGGTGGTTACAGCGGCGACCGCTATTCATCTGGCGGACAAATGACAAGATACACTTTCCGTGAAGACGCAATGGGCGGAACGCTTGGCTTCAAAGACGGTCAATTCTTTGTATTGGGCGACCCTTCTTATACAGGCAAGAAGTATTCACCGTTTATTGACGACAAAAAAGGCGATTACGTCAAAGTTTACAGCGCAACTGGATTTGTCTATAAAAATATTGATGCAATTACGCTTCAAGATAGACAAAATGCAAACCTCCATTACGCTTTGAGCAAATTTACAAGTGACTCTAAAAAGGGTAAATATAAGTTTGATACGGACAAATACGTTCTTATGACAGACGCTGAACTTTCAACGTATAAAGGTGAGCGTTTCTCAATTTCAAGTGATAGATTTGAGGGCAGATACGTAAACGTTAAAGACGCCAACAACAACTCATACTACAAGGACCTCCTTGCAATTACCGACGCAGAAAGACTTACTGCAACAAAAGACAGCACAGCAAGCACTATTGCGCTTATCGGTGCGCTTATAGGTGGCATCAACCTTAACCATAATGGTTTGGAAGTGTTGTTTGCAACAAACTTTATCAATGAACTTTTGAACGCTTTGAACGTTGGCGAAATAGTTGAAATTGCTTTGACGCAAGGCGACACAAGCGGTGGAATTAAACTGACGTTGGAAGACGGCTTAGATTTGACAAAACTCAAACTTAAAGCATACGTTGGTATTGGCGGAGTAGCCGACTTAGGACTTACAATAAACGGAATTAACAGTTCACCTGCACAAATCTACGTGCCGGACGGCGAGCTTAACTCATACGTTAACTACCTCAACAACCCAAATATTTACTTGGCTTTTGTCGGTGGTTTTGAACTTAATGCAAACACGGGTTCTGTACCTATTGAAGGCGCAGGAACAATTACAATATCTGAAGACCTCAATTTTGGATTTAACCTCAATTTTGCGGCTAACTTGGACTTGAAACCTATCGTTGATTATTTGATGGGTGTGACAAACATTATTACATACTCAAACAACACTCAACTTTTGCTTGAAATTGTCAAAAATAAGTGGGTTGGAGAAAAGGGCAACGGTAAATATGTCAAAGACAAAACTTTGATTGGACTTTACTATGTCGGCGGAACACTTTATGTTGACGGTGCCGCTATTGGCATTGAAAAATTCAGCATTCAAATTGACATTATGGAGTTGATTCTTCAACTTATCTTGAAGAATACCGACATCAAGGTCAACGGAAACAATACGGCGCAAATTGCCGCAGATACAACAGCAGACCCTGTAAAGACAACTTTGCAGTTGGCTGCCATTTTATCTTCTAAAAAACTCACAATTGAAATTGTCAAGGGCTTGGAAGAACTTTTGTTCAACCTTGCAAAAATCGACGCGGCTATAATTGACGCATCGTTGGAATTGTGCTGGGATGCTATCAACAAAGTCGACAAAATTTATAAGGGCGAAAGATATGCTTTTGCCGACAATAAATATTCGGTTAATGAAGAAGGTACATATAAGAATATAGTATATAAGAAAATTGCAACTGGCGAAACATACGACGGACCTAAGTTTAATTTGGTAAACGGTCAGTTTGTTTATGATGCAGTAGGCATTTACAAGAACGTAGCATTCACCAAGTTTGTCGGTGAATATACAGGACAAAAATATGCGTTTGACACGGCAACTGGAAAGTTTACGGCAAGCGAAACTGGCGAGTATAAAAAGGTGTTTGACTATGAAAACGAAGGTTTTGTTCAACTCACCGAAGATGAAGCCAGAAAAGATACGGACGTTATTAGAGCAAACGTCAAAGTAAGTGAAGCATCTGCAAGCGAAACTGGCAGCGGTGTAATTTACGTAAAAGATATAATGCTCAAAATTTCTCCGTATTCAACTCAAGTCAAAGCGGGAGACCAAACTTTGCTTGAATTTGTAACTGCAAGCAGTTCCGAATATGACAATATCAAATTGTTGGATGAAAAAGGCGATTTAGCTATTGACCACTTGTTTGTTGAATTGGGAGGAAAAATCTCAATGAGCGCAGCTGGCAACGGCGAAACTTGGACAATCGGACAATGGATTACAACTTTCTTGGAAGGCAAAAACGCTGCAGCCACCAAACCTGAAGACAAAATTGACCAATCTGTAATTGATATGGTTAAACGTTTGGCAATTCAATACGACATCAACTTGCCAGTTTCTGAGGAACTTACATTCCGTTTGGCACTTCTTGCTAGACTTAATCCAAACGAAAAAATTGATATTACGGATAACGCAGTTTTCGTAAAACTTGACAAAAACAACGCAAACACCATAAAACTTTATGCTGAAAGCGAATGTTTTGTAAAACAAGGCAACAAGTTTGTTGCTTTGACTGCTGAACAAATTGCAAAACCAGATACAATTACTGGCGATACCTATGCCAAAGTTTATCAATCTGGCAAAGGTGTCAACAAATTTGTAGCATATAAACCTACTGAAATTGAAAAATTCACCAAAGATTCAGTGGCTTACGTGCCAGATTACGTAACAATCAACGGTGTAAATCAACTTGTTTACCGCAAGTTGTCTTCAACCGAAGTTATGCTTTATCAAAACAAAACTAAGTCAGGCGCGCTTTATAAAAAGGATATGAACCTTGATATAAGCTATATCCTTTCACACTCCGATATTTCTTTAAGTATCAGTTCTAGAAGCGGTAACTTGTTGTCAATTTACGTAGTTTATTCAGGCAACAAAGCTGGCGCACCACAAAGCACTCTTTACGTAGCTTTGGGCAAAGACTTCAAACTTTCTATCGGCGGAATTGACTTGGGCAGCTTGTTTGGTTCAGTAAGTGGTGTTGCCGACAACATAACAACTTCTGGTACAGGCGGTTCAGCAGCAGATGAAACACCTATTGTTAACGATGCGTATATGGTTTATCCATACGGCGCAGAACCTCCGGCCGCTGCCACAGAACAAAGCACTTTGCAAAAAGTTTTGAACTTACTTGGAAGCGCATTCTATTCAATTAAAGTTGATATGAGCGGTGTCAAACTTAACTTTGCCGCTGGTCTTATCGTTTCAATTTTGCAAACATTCACCAAATATACGGTAGATGCGAACAACTTTGTCAAACTTAATCCTGAAAAATCGTATTTGCAACTTGATTGGACCGATGGCATAAAACTTGATTTATCTTTAGGTGTTGACCCGTTGCAAATTGGCATTGGCTTGTACAAGTTCTCATTGGATATGGGTTCAGGTTCTTCAGTTTTGCCTGAAAACTTCGACAAAACACAATATCTTAGTGCAACAAACTTGACTTCATTGTCATTTGATATGACTTTGGACTTGAATTTGGAAGTATATAAAAATGAAATTAAAATCCAAAAATTCTTAGAGAAATTTATTGGTGAGATGGCACTTAATTTTGGCATCAATATCTCTGAAAATATTATCCTCAATTTGGAATTGAACATAGCTGGTACAATAAATCTTGAAAGCCCCGATAAAACTTCGTTTATGCTCCGTTTCTGGGATACGAATGCACAAAAGACGGCATTTGCAATCTATGTTAAGGGCAAAGATGTTTATATGGACGGCGGTACTTTGGGCGGTGCAAGAACTCATATGGTAGACCCCGACCTTACGGCGGGCATCGTTTCTTCCTTAAAACAGCTTATTACAGGTAGTACTGCAGTTGACAACGCTCAATCTGCGGCAGAAACATTTGTGCCTGTTAAACAAGAGGACTTGATGAAAGTCATCATCAGCTTGGCAAAGAATAACCTTAGCATTCATATTGCCGAAAATGTTCTCGCTGGCATAATCTCTATGATTGTCGGCACTAAATATGACGAACTTACGGCAAAAGAAATGGAGACTTATACTGGTCAAAGATATGCTTACAATGATACCACCAAAGTATATTCTCCCGACCCAAACGGAAACTTCAAGAAACTTGACATAATGGAAATCTTCTCAAACTTAGGTTTGGACGCAAGCATTGATGTCAACGTTGACTTTGGAGCTCCTGGTTTTGGACTTAAAATCAATACAAACGTTGCAAGCATTGGCATTTCACTTGCAAAAGTAGATTTGTCAACTGTTGCAAATGAAAACGTTGCAAATCAAATTCAACAACATTTGAGTTATGTTATGCTTTCCGACAAGGAAATTGCTGGCGGCGCAGTCGGAACACACCGTTACGACAAGACAACTCAAACTTACGTAGCAGACCCAGCTGGTCGCTTTGTTGTTGCCGTATCTTACAAAAAACTTTCACAGGCTGAAATTGATGCTGGTGAAGGCACTCACAAATACGACGATATAAGAAATGTTTACGTTCCAGTTGTTGCGCCTGAAAAAGGTGACTATAAAGCCGTACCTACTCCTGGCGCACAATATTTGGAAATTCCAAACACAGGAACTATAAACTTTGGCACGGAAATTATTATCGGCTACGGCATAACCTCAACTTATATGCTGGTTGACGCAAGCGTTGCTGCAAACTATGCAACAAGCGAACGTTTCAGCAAGCGTGAAAGCGATGGCAAGTATATTCAAGACCCCAACGGATTGTACGTACGTCAACCTGCAAAACTTGACGGACTTATTGACGGTTTGTTCAAGATGCTTGACAAAGACTTGGATAAGTTGCTTTACGGTATGTTCTCAGACGGCACAATCGTCTATGAAAACGAGGAACTTGCTGGCATTCAAAACAAAGTGGACAAAGTCAAATATTTGCTTAACAAATTGTCGTTGCAAGTTATGTTCAAAGATGCAATCAACAGCGATATTGTTATGTCAATAAACGGCAGCGTCAACTTGGCAAAATTAGGCTTTGGCGGAACAAGCGGTATATCATTTGAAAGAGACTTTGAACTTGTTGAAATGCTTAAAGCAATCAAACTTGCAATTAGACTTATTTTCAACCGTGGACAAGCAAATGAAACAACAATCGGAGTTTATCTTTCTGACGGAAATCTCTATATTGACGGTGGCACTTTCTTTGGTGAAAATGCAACAACAGGCAATCCTAAATTTAGATTGAAACTTGAACTTGCTACTTTGCTTAAAACCTTTGGTTTGGTAAGCGACAACGCACAAATTGCGGGTGGCGGAACAGACTTCAGCGGTTACGATAAAGTCGAAACCGGCGCAGAAAAGACTGACAAAACTCTTAAAAAAGTTACAGACGTTCTTAACGCACTCATCAAAACCGTAACTTTTAAGATTACTCCTGCCGCTATTGTTGGATACAATCGTTGGGACGCAATAAATATTGTGTTTAACAGCGATATGTTTGAACAACTTTTGAAAGTTTTCTTCCCTGAAAACTTGGGCGCAGAAGTCAAAGATAACTATTACGA
This sequence comes from uncultured Bacteroidaceae bacterium, assembly GCA_964592815.1. Taxonomy (GTDB): domain Bacteria; phylum Bacillota; class Clostridia; order Christensenellales; family CAG-917; genus CAZQGE01. The sequence goes on from CAZQGE010000006.1 coordinate 42,540, forward strand.
AAAGAATAGCAATCCTTATAAGCAAGTCCAACCTGGCACTTCACCCTCTTTCGGCGTTAAATATTATGGTGTCAAGTTCAACGATATTGAACTTAACCAAGCACAAGTCGGTGACTTTATCGGTCAAGGTACTTATAAGGGTGACATATACGTTTTGGGAACTACTACCTTGGTTGCTGCTGGCACAGAATATAATGCAAGCGTTAAATATTGCAGAAAACAAACTCAATATTTTGCATTGAACGCTGAACAACTCGGTTCAGACTTTGGTGTTGGAACTTATAAAGGCACGGTGTTCTATCTTGACGAATATGTAAAATCAACAGACATCGTCGTTGACGCAAACAAGACTTATTATGGAAAAACTGTTTCTTACAAACAATTATCCACAGCAGAAGTTGGCGAATTTATCGGCGGCGGAACGTATAAGGGTGTTATATATAATATAGTAAGTGATAATAATACCAAATATTACGTACCTGTTACAGTCGGTACAGCAACTGTAAAAGACACAGCATACTTTATGCAAGTTGTTGAATTCAAAATACTCAGACACGAAATAGAATTGTCAGACACAACTCTTGATTTGGAAGCTGGAACAAGCGGTTTGTTTATAGTTTTTGAAGACCAAGAATATGACGGTAGAGCAAGTTTGCAATTACGCTTGAACTTTGTTGACAGCGTAAACATTAAACTTGCCTTGACAACTGGTATCAATTTGGACGCAAACGATGCAATCGAAAAAATTATGCCAGTCTTTGACGGTTCATTCATTTCATTTGAAACCTATCTTAGCCATATCCTTGATTTGGCAAACGGATTTGTAAAAGAATATTACAACTTTACAGCAAACGAAGTCGAACTTTATACATTCTCACAAAGCGATAAGGGCGCATATATTTATGACGCTCAAAACGACAAGTACCGCAGAATGGTTAAGAGTGATAACGCAGCGGCTGCAAACAGATTTGCAAGAACAAACGTTACATATTATGACGGTGGTTTCCGTAAAGTAGTGTTCAACGTTGACGCTAACGGCAATTATAAATACGACAGCAAGAAACTCGCTTTCGTTCTCTTGACAGACAAAGAGAAAGCTAGTGGCAGCGTAAAAGCAGACGAAAGATATACAAGAGTTATTGACAACATTATTTTGCCTATCGATGCTAAAATTTACGGATTGGTTGGCACTTCTGTTTCTTCTTATGCGGCCGAATTCAGAAGATTTAACGTTGAATATTCACACTTTGAAACTGTATTTGATGGTGAAGACGGCGGTTATACCTTGTCAGGTGATGGAAAGTATTTCGCTGACGCAGAAGGTAATTATAAACGTGTTCCCGTTGTCTATTCCAACGGCGCATTCCGCGCGGCAACTTTCACTCAAAGCACGACAGGTACTTATAAACTTGTCAATGGTGAGTATGTGCTTATCACAGAAACAAACTTCACAGGCACAAAATACGCCTATGCTTTAAGCACAGAAGAAATTGCAAGCAATTATGCAGTTTATTCCAAAGTTAAAAATGGCGAAATTTTTGAGTATCAAGTTTATAACACCGCTGATTTCGTTCTTAACAAAGTGGAAAGCAAGCAATATTATGCTTTTACAGTAAACGAAAAAGGCGACTATATTTACAATTCTACGTTTAAGTCCTACCGTAAGATTAACGGTGGTGAAACACTTAAAGCTAACACAGTCAGATATTCTATCAATCCTGTTATCAAGGATAATGGAGTAAATAAGGCTTTTGTTGAAAATGTAAATGGAAACTACGTTATTGACAAAGTAAGCGGTATGTTGCGTATTGCAACTGTTGCAGATAAGGACGTCGTCCGTTACTCTATGTCAACGGTTGAATTGCCATACGGAACTGCTTTGTTTACAAAACACGCTCCTAATGTATACAGCGGTCAATATCTTGGCTTTACAGTAAGCGGTTTCTTGAAACTAACTTCTGCTGCCGCACACACAACCGATTTGGGAAGTTTGCTTGGCAATGAGTTTGCAAAAATGGTTATTGCTTTGCAAACTGCTTCCGAATTTGAAAACGGCGTTGGATTTAGACTTTCAGCAAACATTGATTTGTCCGCATTTAATTTTGCAGCACTCATTGACAATTCTGGCGAAAGCGGAACAATTTGGAATTCCGAATTCGAAAAAATGGAATTGGCACTCGATTTCTTAAACGTTAAGAATGAAGTTGTTGGCGGTATCTATTTGAGCGGTGGAATTTTGTATATCGACTTTGTTGAGATTTTTGAAGATACAGAACACTACATCAAGATTGACAACTTTATGAAACTTATTCAAACAGTTGTTGAAAACGTTCAAAAAGATAAAGCATCAACAGCGGCAGAAACTGTTGTTGACAGAGATGCTATCATTGAACTTGCAAGTTCAGACACAGTTTTCCAAATTGCACTTACACGCTCGCTTATTGCAACACTTCTGGCAGTTTTAATTCCAGAATTGGGCAATATTGAAACAGTATTTGAAAAACTTCAAATTACGTTGGGCGTTGATTTGGGCAAGAGTGAATTCTTGACAATCAATGAGGAAACACTTAATAGACTTTGCACGCCAAAAGATGAAAGAGCAGCTGTTGATACAATTACTCCTGCAAGTGATGGTTTGTACTACAAAGAAACCATTGGCAGCAAAGATTACTATTATATTCCGCAAAGCTATGCAAGCGGAGCGCAAAGATATACCGTT
>CAZQGE010000007.1:0-39009 GCA_964592815.1 uncultured Bacteroidaceae bacterium
AATGATTAAAAATAAAAAAAAATAAATATTTTTTTTCTTACTAATGTTTTTTTATTATATAAATCGGTTAACAAACTTAAACTTTTGTGTTACTATAATTTTAGAAAAGCTCCCGTGACTGACGGCTGATTATGTATAGACATAGTGAAGCGGGGAGAGAGACACGCCGTACCGTCTGGGCAAACTTGTTTTATGGTTTGTCTTTTTTTATACAAAATGACAAAATAGGAGTAGTTATGGAAGGTTGGAGAAATTTTATTAAAGGTGTTTGGACGCGAAAAATTGACGTCAGAAATTTTATACAAAAAAACTATACTCCGTATGACGGTGATGCTTCTTTTTTGCAAAAGCCAACAAATAGGACTCTGGAAATATACAAAATTGTTGAAGAGCTGTTGAAAAGAGAACGCGAAAACGGTGGCGTACTTGATATTGACACTGAGAGAGTTTCATCATTATTGAGCTATGAACCAGGATATATCAAAAAAGGCGAAGACATAATTTTGGGTTTGCAAACAGACGCACCATTGAAAAGGGCGGTAAACCCTTTTGCAGGCAAAAGAATGTGCGAAAACGCTTGCAAGGCTTATGGATATGAGCTTTCAGATTACGTCAAAACAGCTTTTCAATATCGCACAACTCACAATGAAGGGGTATTCCACGTTTATACGGACGAAATGAAAAAAGCTCGCCATTGTGGAATTATTACAGGTTTACCCGACGCCTATGCGCGTGGCAGAATTATTGGTGATTATCGCAGGGTTGCGCTTTACGGAATGGATTTCCTTATAGAACAAAAAAATAAGGACAAAGCTAAGTACGGCAAAAAGACTATGACAGCTGAGAATATTCAACAAGTAGAAGATATATCAAAACAAATGTCTTTTATGCAACAACTTGTGATTATGGCTGAGGGGTACGGAATTGACATAAGAAAGCCCGCAACCAACTTTAAGGAAGCTGTGCAATGGCTCTATTTTGGCTATTTGGGCGCAGTAAAAGAACAAAACGGAGCGGCAAACAGCATTGGTAGAATTACAACGTTCTTAGATATTTATGCAGAAAGAGATATAAAGGAAGGGGTGTTAGACGAAATTCAAACGCAAGAAATAATCGACGATTTGGTTATAAAATTGCGTTTAGTCAGACATTTAAGAACCCCAGAATATAACGAACTATTTGCAGGCGACCCGACTTGGGTGACAGCTTCAGAAGGTGGAATTGGACAAGACGGCAGAACGCTTGTTACAAAGTCAAGTTTTCGTATGCTAAACACCTTGTATAATTTGGGTAGTTCAGCCGAACCAAACATTACTGTGCTTTGGTCTGACAAACTTCCTAACGGTTTCAAAGAGTTTTGCGCGCAAATTTCTATAGATACAGACTCAATTCAATATGAAAACGATGATATTATGCGTCCTGTTTACGGCGATGATTATTCTATCGCTTGTTGTGTTTCCGCTATGCAAACTGGCAAGCAAATGCAATATTTTGGCGCAAGGTGCAACTTGGCAAAAGTTCTGCTTATGGCGTTGAATGGCGGAAAAGATGAAAAATACGGAATGCAAATTGCGCCCAAAGGCAAAGTTTTTGAAGAAAAACCGCTTGATTATGACGAAGTAATTGAAGCCTACAAAAAATATAGCAGATGGATGGCGAAGTTGTACGTGAATACTTTGAACGTAATTCATTATATGCACGATAAATACGCATATGAGCGTCTTATGATGAGTTTACACGATTCTGACGTAAAACGACTTATGGCATTCGGAATAAGTGGAATGAGTGTGCTTGCGGACAGCCTTTCTGCCATAAAATATGCAAAAGTAACACCAATAAAGGACGAAAACGGCTTAATTGTTGATTTTGACACGCAAGGCGATTTCCCCAAGTTTGGCAATGACGATGACAGGGTTGACAATATTGCAAAATGGCTTGTTGAAAATTTTTACGCTGATTTGAAACGCACAAAAGCATATCGTGGTGCAAAACATACGCTTTCAATTTTGACCATTACGTCAAACGTAATGTATGGCAAAAAAACTGGTAATACACCTGATGGAAGACGCGCGGGTGAACCTTTTGCCCCTGGTGCAAATCCAATGCACGGCAGAGATACCGAGGGCGCGCTTGCAAGTTTGAACTCCGTTGCAAAGTTGCCGTATAGTTGTTGTTCGGACGGAATATCCAACACGTTTTCTGTTTGTCCGCAAGTTTTGGGCAAAGATAAGAGTACACAAGTTGAAAATTTGGTTACAATTTTGGACGGTTATTTTGTGCAGAACGCTCACCACATAAACGTAAACGTTCTTAACAGAGAAATGTTGATGGACGCAATGGAAAACCCTGACAAATATCCAAATCTTACAATTAGAGTAAGTGGATATGCTGTAAACTTCAATAAATTGTCAAAAGAACAACAAAATGAAGTTATTTCAAGAACTTTCCACCAAAAAATGTAAAAGTGATATATTGAAAATATAAAAAATTTACAACTTAAAACAATCAATAAACGCACATAAAAAAGCTACCTAATTAGGTGGCTTTCTTAAATCGAAAAATATTTACGCAGCGTTTTGATATGTAATCACTCCGTTTGAATTTATTGGCACTTTATCACTAGAAAATCTTATGTTCCCGTCTTTGTTTATGTTGCACTTGATTGTGCCGTTAAGTACGGTGTAGTAGCAATCTCTAATTCCGCTTTGTTCCAATCTTGCTCCGTCACCGCTGACGCTTCTGTGCGGGTGGTCATATTTGGTGTTTCCTTGAAAGTTCTGTATGTTTGCAATTACGCTGTCAAAGTATTGTGAAATGTAAAGGTCATATTTGCCTGTGCTTTTTTTCAAGTCCTTTCCTTCTTCAAAAGTTACATCTCCACCTACGGATATTACTGCGTATTCGCAATCAATAAAATCTAAGAAATCTGCTCCGCTGCTGTCTTTTCCGCCGTGATGCGCAACTTTTAGAACGTCGGCATCAAAAGTGGCATCGGTATAGCCTTTATTTTTCATTGCAGTCAAAAAGTTTTTTTCTGAACTTGTTTCAATTCCACTATTGTTTGCGTCGCCCGTAAAGATAAGTTTTCTGCCGTTGTATTCTAAAATAGAAATAGGGGAAACGTCGTTAATCTGCTCATTATTTTTTGTCATAGCCTTATAATAAGCATCGTTTCTGCAAAACATTGAAAATCTGTATGTTTTTGCAGTATCCTCAATTACAATTTCGTCTTCCAAAAAAACAAGTTTAGATGGCTTTCTTTGCCCGTCCTCAATATACGTTGCGTTTTTTGATGCTTTAACGAAATTGTTATATACCACAGTTTCAATTTTGAAATAGTCTGTTGACAACCCCAAATCATAGTCATTGCTTTTAATTTTTGGAGTATAAATAGTTTGTACGTTTTCAACGGCTGAAATTGCGTTGTCAAGTGAACCGCAATGGTCGGCATCGGTATGTGTTAACACAACGTAATTCAATGTTTTAAGATTAAGTTTTTCAAACGTTTGAGTAATCGTATTTGCAATTTCGCTGTTTGTATCTCCACCGTCAATAAGCAGAGTTTTGCCGTCTGGAAATATTGTCAAAATCGAGTCGCCTTGTCCAACGTTTAGGTAATAAACAGAAAGTTCACCTTCGCTGAAAACCAAATTTGAAGAAGGCGGAGTTTGGTCGTCAATTAAAAATTTGACCAACGCGTCCCACGTTGCAGGGAAACCAAAATATAAAGTTGCAAGTGCTGTTGCCGCAAGCAAAACAATTACGACAAGCGTAATTAAAGTGCCTTTTGTGATTTTTACGTTTACTTTGTTCTTTTTTGCCATAGGTGCATTATATGAAAAATTTTGGAATAAGGCAACAAAAAAACGCCCCTGAAACAGGGGCGTTTTTGATGATGTTTTATTAGTCGGCTTTGTAGGGAAGTAAAGCCATAACTCTTGCGCGTTTGATTGCTGTTGCAAGTGCGCGTTGGTGTTTTGCGCAAACTCCGCTCATTCTACGTGGCAAAATCTTGCCTTTTTCCGTGATAAAGCGACGGAGTTTTGCTGTATCTTTGTAGTCAATTTCTTCAACTTTATCAACACAAAATACGCAAACTTTCTTTTTTGGCATCCTCTTTTGGGGACGTGGGGCTTTTATATCTTCGTTCATATTTAACTCCTTTTAGAAGGGCAAATCTTCGTCGATAGGCTTCAAATCGTCAAAATCGACGTCTTCGTCATCGGCTTTTGCGCCATCTTCATATTTTGTTGACAAGAATTGCACTTCGTCTGCCGCAATTTCAGTTACGTAGCGACGTGTGCCATCTTGTGCATCATAATTTCTTGTTTGAATGCTTCCGCTGATTGCTGCTTTGCTACCTTTTTTCAAATAACGAGCGCAGTTGTCGGCTTGTGTTCTCCAAACAACAACGGGTAAGAAATCTGTTTCTCTTTTTCCGTCTTTGCTATAATTTCTGGAAACTGCAAGAGTGAACTTGCAGAATTTAACGCCATTAGTAGTGGACGACAATTCGGGGTCTTTTGTTAAATTTCCAATCAAAAAAACTTTGTTCATAATTTCTCCTTATTGTCTTACTTCTTGATTATCATGCGTCTAACGATGCTGTCATCAATACTCAGTTGTCTGTCGATTTCCGCTTGAGCTTCAACCGTGCATTCCACGTTCATAAGAACATAGTAGCCTTCGGTTTGCTTGTTAATTTCGTAAGCAAATTTTCTCATACCCCACTTGTCGAGTGATTCGACCGTGCCGTTAAGAGTACCTACGAGCTTCTCAAACTTTTCAACGACTTGAGCTTTCTTTTCATCGTCAACGTCGCAACGAATAATATAAAGAATTTCATATTTATTCATAGCATTACCTCCTTTTGGTCATCTGTCCCTTTCGGGAAAGGATAGCATCAAATGATGCTTAACTATAATATAGTAAAAAAATATAAAAGTAAAGCAAAATATATGGATAATTTTTAGTTGGAACGTGTCAAAAAATCTTGTCTAAGTTATAATACAAACTATTTCTCTGTCTTGAGCTTACTCATAACTTTTTCAAGTTTATGTTTTGCGCTGTAAATTGCGTTGTCAACTTTTTTTGGAGTGATACCCAAAGTTTCAGAGATTTCTTTATAAGTCATAGCTGAAAGATACATTTTTATTATGTTTGCGTCAGTATCTCCCAAAATTTCTTTTAGTCCTTCAAAAAACAATTCGTTTGCTTCTTTTTGCAAAAGTTGTTCTTCGGGCGACAAAACCATAGACGGAATTTCTTCCATTTTTTGTTGGTTTTCTCCGTCCGAAAGGCTTTCAACAAATATATTGTCTGCTCTAACGCTCTTTTTTATCAAATCAAGCATAGCGTTTTTTATGCAGTAAGATGCATACGTTTTGAAATTTGCTTTTTTGTTTAAGTCGTAAGTTTTTATTGCTCTGTCAAGTCCCAAAAGCCCTTCTTGAACCAAATCGTCTTTGTCGCCACCTACCAAAAACATTGGTCTAGCTATGGCGTCAACGTAATAACTATAACGCAAAAGCAAGGCATTTTCGGCATTGCGATTGCCTTGTTTTGCAAGTTCGATTAAGGTTAAGTCGTCTTTTGTTTCCATAACTTATTTTGAATTTTTTTGGCGTGAAATTTCGTAAAGCATAATTCCCGTTGCCACAGAAGCGTTAAGACTGTTTATTTTTCCGTATTGCGGAATTGTCAAAGTTCCGTCGCAAAGTTGCTTCGTAAGGTGTTTAATTCCTTCGCCTTCACTTCCGATTACAATGGCAATATCTCCAGTCAAATTTTCACAACTTGGGGTTTTACCGTCAAAATCGGTTGCATAAACCCATATATTCTGCTCTTTCAACTCTCTTATTGTGTCGTTAATGTTTGTAACTTTTGCAACAGGCATAAACTCGGTTGCCCCACTTGCAATTTTGCAAACGGTGTCGTTTACTGATACGCTTCTGTGTTTTGGAATTACAATTCCGCTTGCGCCAAAACATTCCGCACTCCTTATAATTGCGCCCAAATTATGCGGGTCGGTTATGCCGTCAAGAAGAATAAGCAATATATTTTTTCCTTGTGACTTTGTGTCGTCAATTATGTCTTGAACGCTTGAATATTCAAAGTCTGTTACCGACGCTATGACACCTTGATGATTTCCGTTTGAAGACAACTTGTTAAGCGTAAAATTATCAACGTAAGAAATAACTGTACGTTGTTCTTTTGCCAAGTTGTAAATGTTTGAAAGCATAGGGTCAAGCGCGCCCTTTTGCATATAAAGTTTCTCAACGGTTTTGCCTGCGCGATAGGCTTCTTTGACTGGGTTTCTGCCGTATATTAACATAAAATCTCCTTATATGCTTCTTCCAAAAAGCTGTAAAGTCGTTCGGTTTTTCCTGTTAAGTAAAGAAAACCTAGTACGGCTTCAAATCCGCTTGCGCGACGATATTCCGAAATGTCCGCGTGCTTTGCAGAGGTTTGAACTTTGCAATTTCTGGCGCGTCTGAAAATATCATTTTCTATTTCGTCAAAAAACGGCAACAACTTTTCTGCTGTGTCTGCCTGTGCAACAGCTTTTACAACCTTTGTGACTTCTTTGTGCAGAACACCCGTTTTATCGTTTCTGCCTATTGTTACTTTTGTCCTCGTATATAGCGAATGTACGCCATCTCCTATAAAAGCTAACGCCATAGGGTGGAGTTTTAGTGCTTCTTCTTCGCTTACAGGATTAGAAATTGAAAACATTGCTTGTTCCATAAGCGGAATTGTAGCATAATTATTAAATATTGACAACACGCTTTGAAAAAGTTAAAATATAATAATCTATAGAAACTCTTGTAAGTCTGTAAATACAATGAAATTAGGCGGTAAAATATGAAAAAACTTAGGTTAAAAATATTGATTTTAACAATGACGTTGATTTTACTTACGCTGTCTTTGTCGGCATGCGGTTTATTTGGACTTGACAAGGTTATAAAACAAGTTGATGTTACGGTTGATACAGGACTTATCTTGCAAAGTGACGGAACGTATGAAGCGGGAATTGGAGAGGATTACGTTTTGACAGCAAATTGGAATAATAGCAAGGTTACAAACCCAACTATCATTTGGTATAAAACTGTAAACGACGGAGTTGCGCAAGAAATAAGCGGTGAAACCAAAGAAACATTGACAATAAAGTTTACCGCGCTGACGTCTGACAAATTAAAATATAGCGCAAAAGTAAATGGAATAAACTCTAAAAATACCGTTACGGTGTGCGTGAGATATGCAAGCGTAAAAGCAGCCGCAATCACGTCAACATCAGACGACATAATAAACGGCAAAATTCAACAAAATGCAAACAACCCTTTGACTGAAATTGTTTTGAGTGGTTCTTGGAACGAAGCAAGCATAAGCCCAACTTTGGTATGTTCGCCTAAATGGTATGTTGGCGACGACACCACCGCTGTTTCTGAAACCAAAGAATATCGTTTTACTCCAACAATTCTTGGAAGTGAGCAATCAAAACAATATGTTATAACTTTCAAAGTTATTTATGGCGCTGGCGCAAACGATTTTTCATCAAGCACGTTAACGGTTGACATTGTAAGAATATTCAAAGCTGTTTCCGACATTAAAGTTTCGGTTGCAAACGGCGCTAATGCAATAACTGGGGATACGTCAACGGATAACTATGTTCAAAAGAACAATGAAATTACGTTTAACAATGTTACGTTGAATGCAGAGACTTATCCTCTCGGTCAAACAAATCTTGCAACTCCTGTTGTATGGACGTTGAGAAATACCGAGACTGCGGCTATGACCAACGGAGAACAAATTTTGTCTGCTACAAGCAGAACCATAGAGTTTACGCCGATTTCAGGCAAAAATGTGCTTACTGCAACTGTTGATAACATTGTAAGTTGCCAAGTTTTGGTTTATGCAATGTCCACGGCTGATTATAATGCCAAGAGTAGTTATATTCTTGACCAATTTATTTGGAATGGACAATGGTGCGACCACTACATACTTGACCAAATAGACTTAAATGATTCTGTGGCATTTTATATATCTAAACATAGAACAGAAGTTGATCAAGCAGTTTTCCTTGAACCAAACAGCTGGTTGTCAGGCTCTGGCGTAACTGCTGCATATTTGAACACCGACCCTGCAACCAAGGATGAACACCCAGGCGCATTTCAAATTGCAATTCAAGATGCTGCCGAACCTGGTACGTATTCCTATTACGCAACCAAATCTAGTTTTAAGTTTGGTTCAGCAACAGTTTATCCAATTCCAGAAAAGAAATACGATACGCCATATACGGTTGTTCAATCAACTGCGCCAAATCATTATTCAACCAGTTCAATAGAGAGAACCGTGTTGCCGATTGACGCAAGCACAAAAACTATGCTTGTTTTGTCAAGCGATATGCTTTATCGCGCTGTAAGTTGGGGTTATAAACCGACATTTGAAGCTAATGCTAATGGTGTCGCGCTTGAAAATTTGTATAATAAAGCGAGAGCTGTTATGCTTAAAATTGTTGACGATAATATGACGGAACTTCAAAAAATGTATGCAATTTATGACTGGATGGCATTGAATGTCGACTATGACTACGCAATGATTGACAATACTCTCACAAAAGAAGAACCATCGTCAAAATATAATGCATACTATTTGGAAGGTGTGTTTATAGACAAACAAGCGGTATGTGACGGCAGAGCAAAAGCTGTAAGCCTTATGTGTGGTATGGAAGGTATTCGTTCGATGCGAATAACGGGCGTTGCTGACGGCGGCGGTCACGCTTGGAACAAAGTGCTTATCGACCACAACAATGACAAAAAGAGAGATTGGTTTGTTGTTGATACAACTTGGGGTGACCCAGCTTATGCAACAAGTTCAAAAAACAAAACTGAAAATTTAACCTACAATTATTTCTTGAAACGGGACTCAGATTTGACAAAACATAAATCGACTCAAAGACAACCTGCTGCAACGACTTTGTATGCGTAATGGTATCTTACATATTTGTGAATGCAAATAGAAAGCGCAACCAAATTGAAGAATAAATCCGCAACTATGGAAAATCGCCAAAATCGCCAATAAAAGAAAAATTGTTGCAAACAAAAAGAAAAGTGAAAGACAATAAGCTATAATAAAAATAATATCAAATAATAAAAAAAATAAGCAAAAGCAAATGATAAAAAAAATGACACAAAAAAACCACTTTCAAAGTGGTTTTTTTTATTAAGCGTATCAATAATCAAAGATAAGTTCTCAAAATTTTAATATGCTTGTCGTAAATTTTGAGTGCTTCTTTTGCAATTTCAGGAGGTTGAATTCCCTCATCTGTCAATTCATTCACGGTTTTTTGTATGCTTGTTATGCCCATATTGTAGCCGTCAATTAGCATAGAAGCCAAATGCGCTGTATTGTGGTTGAAAGCAGCGTTCATAGTTGTACCCATTTTAAGCATATCCGTTTTTATTTTGTCGGGTTCAGCTGATTTTATTTCGTGGCTATCAAGAAAGTCTTGCGCTTGAGAGTAAAAATCGGATAATACTTCCTTTTGGTTGATAACTTCATTTTTGAATTTATCATCTTCTGCATATTTCAATACGCAGTCGATTGCGTCAATGCCCATTTTTGTGTTTCTTAAAATTTCTCTTGCAATTTTCATAATTATCTACTAAAAATATTATTTATAAAATTATGATAAATATACGCGATTAAAAATTTGACAATATTTTGTCATTACAACTAAAAAAGTATACGCGTACTTTCTGTTTTATTAAAAAACCTATTTTCTGTTTAATTTATTCTTAGTTTGTGCATTTTATTATGTTTCGGTTTTAACATAGTTTCAATTTGTGTTCTTTTGTATTTTGTACAGCTTTTGGTTTTAATGCTGTATATCTGTTTAAGTGCTGTTTATTTAGATTTTATAATTCTTTTTAGCTTGTCTATTTTATTTCTTTCCGCTGAATAGTTGGTCAAGTTTTTCCTTTATCCAAGATTTATATACAATTTTTTCGCCATTTGAGTTGTCTGGCACAAAGCACAAAGGCGGAAAAGCTACGCACCACCAATTATTGCCAGTTCCTGTGCCTAAGTTGATGATTAAGGCATCATATATACCTTCTGGAAAGCAATAATCGTCGTAATTCTTTTCTGGAAATTTTTCAGAGGAAATTTTAATTTTTGATGAATATGAAAATCCGTTAGATTTTAAGGTTTGATTGGCAATCTGTTCAAGTGTTTCAACTTTTTGATTAAGTACAAAAAGAGCGTCATCTTTTGTTTTGCAATTTACAAGATTAGAGCAAAGATAGTCTGTGACTTTATCTCTGACTTTAAGTTTTACCGCCTGGTCTTCTTCCGAATTGCTGTTTGCTCGGATATGTATGCGGACGCAGTCTAAAGGCTGCGCTTGAAGTTGGCTGTTGCAACCTATAAATATGATTGAGAACATAGCAAGCATTATAAAAGCGATTATGCAGATAAACAGTTTGTAATTTTTCATAATTGAATTGTTGACAGAAGACAAAATTTTAATCAATGAATAAAAGTTTTAGGACTAAACAAACTAAGCGCAAGGAGAAATTATGGACACAAAAATAATTAAAAAGACCACGTTAGTTTTGTGCGCTTTTCTGATTTTGACGGTTTGGCTTTTCTGCGTGCTGAGCGTAGAAACAGACGTTGCGGACGCGCTTGTTTTGAAGCAAGGTTCGCGAGGCACAGACGTGAGAACAATGCAAACCAAACTTAAAAATTGGGGATACCTTAAAGGAACGGTTGATGGGGTATTTGGTGCGCAAACAAAAACAGCGGTGATATATTTTCAGAAAAAAAATGGACTTGTTGCCGATGGCATAGCAGGAGCAAAGACTTTGGCGGCATTGGGTATGAGTTCATCGGGCAGTTCTTCATCGTCGTCTTCATCGGGTTCGACGTCAGGTAGTGCAGACCTAAATTTGATTGCAAGAGCCGTTTACGGCGAAGCTAGAGGAGAGCCATACGTTGGGCAAGTTGCAGTTGCGGCAGTCATAATGAATAGGGTGCGCAGTTCAAGTTTTCCTAATTCAATTGCTGGCGTTATATATGAAAGAGGTGCTTTTGATTGCGTTTCAGACGGGCAAATCAATTTGAGCCCTAATGATACGGCAATTAAGGCGGCACGTGACGCAATGAACGGTTGGGACCCGTCTTATGGTTGTTTGTTTTATTACAATCCACGCACGGCGACCTCGGCTTGGATGCTGTCAAGACCTGTAAAATTGGTCATCGGCAACCACAACTTCTGTTGAGGAGGTAATTATGGAAAATAAAGAAGTAGTTGAGAAAAATAATCAAAAACAAAAAAGTAAAAAGAGCAAACAAAAAGCTAAAATTGCAGGCATAATCATAGTCCACGTTGTGGCGGTCAGTTCAATTATTGGTTTGTCGGTTGCGCTTGCGTATTCTGAACAAAATTACAGCAATGCAATCAGGTACAGAAACGATATGGAATATTATCTATCAAGGACTTACTATGACTTAAACGACCAAGTAAATAAATTGGACGTTGATATGAAAAAACTTAACGTATCGGAAATGTCTAATTGTCAACTGCCGCTGTTGTTCTCAATTTGGAACGGCGCAAAGGCAGTCAGCAAAGAAATGACAGAGTTTGCGTCGCTTGACGAAAACTTTTTGAAAGCGCAAAAATTTGTCAATCAGTTGGGTGAATATAGTTACAGCTTAGCTATGAATATCAACGAAAACAAAACACAAGGGTTAAGCATTGAAGAAAAAGCTAAGATGAACCAACTTGCAAAATTTGTTGACGTGATGAAAGAAGCTGTCATTAAAATGGAAAACAGTATGGCAAACGGCAAAACTTTTTTGGATAGGAACGGAATACTAAATGAAATCTCCGACGTGTTCAACGGTTTTGGCAATTCTGCGCTAGAATACCCAGAAATGATTTATGACGGTCCTTTCTCTGACTCACTTGACAATCAAACAACTTACGGAGTCAACGGAAAAGAGATAACAGAGGAAGAAGGGAAAACAATAATTAAGGAAATTTTTGGCGAGGAAAACGTAAAGAGCGTAGAATTTTTGGGCGAAACCAAATCAAAATTTTCAACCTACAATTACGATTTTAGCGTTGACGGCAAAAGAGGTATGGCGCAGTTGACAAGGCAAGGTGGCAAACTTATAAACTATGACTTGGAAAATAATGGAGGTCAAGATTCTGCCAATTTAAGTTGCATTGAACAAGCACAAAAATTTGCTGAAAAAGCAGGCTACAAAAATTTGACTGAAGTTTGGACGCAACACGCAGGAGGAATATGCTATGTCAACTTTGCTCCAACGCAAAACGGAGTAATATTATATTCCGACTTGATAAAAATTAAACTTGACGGAAATTCTAAAATGGTAACGGGTTTTGATGCCGTTCATTATCTGACAAATCATCGAGTACGCAAACTTGAAAAACCAATCGTAACTGAAAGTCAAGCTCGCGCAAAAATCACACTTCAAAACGTATCTGCGGGAAGGCTGACTCTTATACCGTTTAAGCAAACAAAAGAGGTTTTGACTTACGAATTTAGAGCCGAAAACCAAGGTGTATATTATATCTATATCAATGCGCTAACAGGCAACGAGCAAAATATTTTGTACGTTATTGACACACCAAACGGAATAGCTGTTCAATGATTGACAATAAAAGCTCAATAAAAACATTTTTTCAAAACGGTTTTATATTTTGATACACAGTTTGATGAAATTCTAAAAAAATCACCCCCGAAATTTGGGGGTGATTTTTTATAAGTTTTTTTAATTATAAATTTTATTTAACTTTTGCGGGTTTCTTTTTCATTGAACTAAGGAAGAACAATGAGAATAAGAATTGAATTAAGCCTAACGCTGCAACGATAATTGCGCCAAAATCGTATGAACCAATCATATTCATAAAGTAGTTGCCTAAATTATTGGCGTAAGTTGCAGGGTCAACAAGGTATCCTACAAACAAAGCAAGTGCACATATTGTGGCAAACACGGTTGAGTAGAACAAATTGAAAACGCGACAATATTTTTTTGTGCACATACCAATGAATGTGATGATGACGTAAAGAGCAGGCATTGCAAAAATCAAGAATTTGAACAAAAGCAAGAAAACAAACCAAATTCCTGCAGTTGCTGCTAATTCAAAAACTGCTTGAACTGAGGCAAAATCTACGCAAAGCGCTTCCCACATAGCAATGCCATTGAAAGGAGCGAATACGTTTGAAATGATTGCCATAACTTCAGCAGAAACAGGCAAAGATATGATGCTTTTTGAAAGTAAGTATGAAAAGATATTTGCGCCAACAATAATAAAAGAGAAGAAGAACAAAAACAAGTTTCTTGCTATGCCCGTTTTCTTGTTAGCATTCTTTGCTGCCTTTTCGGCTTTCTTTGACGCTTTTTTGTCGTATTCAGCACTTCCAGCTTGAAAAACAGGTTCTTCACTTGTTGCGTTAGGGTTAAAAGGCGTATATGTAGGTTGTATTTCCGCGATGGTATCTTGTCGTGGAATTTTGACGCCTATTGTAACTCCGCAATTAGGGCATTTTATTTTGTGTTTATAGCCATCTGGCAAATCTGCCATATTAGACGGAGGTTCAAAACTGATTTCCGCTCGGCAACTTGGACATCTTGTATACATAGTAGTTCTCCTTTTAATTTATACATTACATTATATTATTTTAGTTTTGCTCTGTCAATAGCCTAAGTGATTTTGTATGATATTAAGAAACATTAAAAGATTGAAGCTCTACAAAATTTCCAAAGTCAATGTTTATATATGCATATTGTCTAATTAAAATGTCTTTTGTGATAATGTATGATTTTTTTTGTGTTTATAACGCAAAATAAATACAAAGACAAATTCGGGTTTATTTTTTCTGAATATTTTGTTGCTTAAATGATTTATGCAGTTTTTTTTGTTTTATTTTGAACAAGAAAAATGAGATAATTTGTTTGTTTTTGACTTGTTTTGTCGATGATATTGAGTCCTGAAAGAATTGTGCTAATATACAGTTGAGGTTCATTATGGGAAACAAAAAACATTCACTATGTACGATGCGAATTATGGCGTCAGAAGCAAAAAAAAGATTGGGAAGCAACAATTATGCCGATGAATACGTGGACTTTGTTCCGTTAAAGGGCGTTACTCCTTCAGAAAGAGAAGTCTATCTCAAACTCAAAGTAATGCTTGAAAACGGAGAAGAAATTAACAATCCGTTGCAACAGCTAGCAGACAAAAAGAAGTTGGAGAATATGACTCACGAAGAGAAACAAAGATACATAATACAGCTGTCGGCAGATTACGTTTCAATGAAAAAGTTGTTTAACGAAAACAAGAGAGTTCGAGCCAAGTCCGAATAATTCTTACTGCTGGGTTTTACGATTTAATTTTTTATAGGCTTTGCGTTTTTCCGAAGTTTTGGAAAGCGCATTTTTTATAGACTTGCTTAACTTTGTATATATCCAGATGGAGGGCTTTGCGCTGATAAAAAAGCCTAACGCGAAAGCAAGAGCGGTAAAAAGGCGCAAATTTCCACCCGCGCCAATTTCTAAGGCTAGATAAAATATTCCCCCGTCCAAAATTACGGCAAAAAAGTCTGTTATCAATTTGTTGAGTTTTGATGTGTTTATGGCATATAAAGGGCTCAATGCGCCTGCCGCCAACCCAAAGGCAAAAACTATGAAGAAACCTTCAAGTTGGCTTAGGCAAGACGCCCCAGCATTCATTATTTGAACAACCTCTTGATAAAAGATTTTGTGCTTTGTTGTGTCGAATATTTAATTTCGGTTACAAAACCCGTAACGTTAAGTAGTCCCGTTTCCAAATTCAAATTCTTGATACTCAAATTTTCGCCGTATATATTAAGAGTTTGGTCAGGAAGTTCCGCGCAAATGTTTTTGTCTGTAAAGATTGGGACTGCAACAATTCCAGTTACGGCAAGCAATTTTTGGTTTTCGAGTTGAATTCCGTGCGGTTTCGCTGAGTTCTTTTCAGTTGACGAATCTTCTAAGGGTTTGACTATGGTTTGCGGTGCGCCTATGGTTGGGATAGTCTTGGTTGGCTTGATGACTTTGTCAACGTTTTCAGCTGGCTTTTTTATTTGTTTTTCTGTTTGAATGCCCGTCACCTGTTTGTTGTCCGCCATAGAAATTGTTTTTGGTTGAGTCTGTGTTTTTTTGTTTGCTTTTTCGGCTTTGAGTTTATCAATGCTGTCAAATGTTTTGTTCACGGCCTTTTCCAAGCCTCCTTTTACGGTTTCAACCGTTTTTTTTACATTGGAAATTATTTTATCAAACATAATCTCTCCTTTTTTATATCAGCATAATATATGCAAAGTTAATCGGTTTATTGACAAAATAACGTAAAAAGCATATATTTGTGTTTATGGCACAGTGTGATATGACTTTTGAAATCGATAATTCTTCAAAAATGTATCCCTTAGCGGCGACAAAGAAGAAACAGACGGTTTACAAAATCGTTTTGATTATGAAGGAAAATGTTGATAGAACTTGTTTGCAAACAGCAGTAAACGAGGTTATTTTCCGTTATCCAAACATTGCAGTAAGTATGGAAAAGAGCTTTTTCCGTCATTATCTTAAACGCAACCGTCGCGAGGTCAAAATATTTGATTTGGAAAGTAAATTGTATTCGTATATAAACGAGAAAGATACCAACGGATATAGATTCAAAATTTCTTGTTTGAGAAACTTAATTCAAATTGAAATATTCCATATTTTAACAGACGGCGAAGGCGCGATGAATTTTGCGAAATCAGTTTTGATGCGTTATCAGGAATTGAGAGGCAACGAAATTGGAGAAGTTGAAGCTGTCAAAAATTGGCGTGATATTCCAACTGAAAGCGAAAAAGAAGACGGATACGTACAAAACAGTAAACTCGTCAAACTAAAAAACATGAAACTTTCTCAATTTGGAGGGACTGTTCCATTTAGAATTAAGGGTACGTTGATTAACGACGGTTTTTTGGTTGAAACGGGAATCATTGACGCGTCAACGCTTGTTAAAGAAGTAAAAAGCAAAAATGTTACAGTTACGGCGTATCTTGCAGGGTTGCTTGCGTATTCCATAAAACAGACGTCTCAAAACACGCGTAACGTTGTTATGATGATACCTGTAAATTTGCGCTCGTACTATAAAAGCGAGACTCTCAGAAACTTTGTTTCTTTTGTCGACATTGTTTTTGACGACAAAAAATGCCAAAGTGCTGAAGAATATATACAGTGTGCGTCCGAACAGCTTAAAATTAAGACTGCTCCTGAAAAAATTGAGAGTATGGTGTCAATGTCATATACGCTTATGAACTTGAAATTTGTTCGATTTGTGCCTAGATTTATAAAGAGTTTTGTTGTAAAACTTTGGAATAAAATTACCAAAGCAAGGCAGACAACCGTGTTTACAAACTTGGGGCGATTGGCAATCCCCGAACAGTTAGGTATTGAAGACGTAGTAATAAATATGAACGCGTCAAAGCATTCGCCGTATAACGTTGCTGCGGTAACTGTTGACGGAAAACTGAGCATTACTTTTACTCGGGTGATAAAAGAAAATGACGTAGCGCAGAAGTTTTTTGACGAAATAAGAAAGATAAGCCCAGATTTCAAAGTTTTTACAAGAGATGAAATGATAGACGGCAAATTTTGATTAAGTCGATATGAGCGGAGCAAATTGCTCCGCTTTATTTTTTATCTGTTTACTTTCTCATTGACATAAATTGTTTTAGTATATAAAATTATTAAGAAATATAAACTTAATTGCGCGAACGTGTATGGTAACAACCTTGACGGTTTCAAAAGGTAGAACGAAAAAATGAAAAAAATGGATTCGGAACAACTCAGAAAAAGCTATATTGACTTTTTTGTAAAGAATGGTCATAAGGAAATAGGGACGGCTTCTCTAATTCCAGAAAACGACCCAACGGTTTTGTTTACAACCGCTGGAATGCACCCGCTTGTGCCGTATTTATCAGGGCAAAAACACCCAGCTGGCACACGTTTGACTGATGTTCAGATTTGTGTAAGAACTGGTGATATTGACGAAGTTGGCGATGCGTCACATTGCACGTTTTTTGAAATGTTAGGAAACTGGTCTTTGGGTGATTATTTCAAAAAAGAAGCTATTGGTTGGTCGTTTGATTTTTTGACAAAGGAATTAGGGCTTGACGTGAGCAAACTTGCCGTAAGCGTATTCGCTGGCGATGAAACTTGTGAAAGAGATGAAGAAAGCGCACGTATATGGCGCGAAAAGGGGTTGCCCGAAGAAAATATTTTCTATTTGGACAGAAAACATAACTGGTGGGGACCTGCTGGTTTGACTGGACCTTGCGGACCTGACACGGAAATGTTTGTTGACACAGGAAAGCCAAAATGTTCTGAAAACTGTTCTCCTGCTTGCGATTGCGGAAAGTATCTTGAAATTTGGAACAACGTATTTATGCAATTCTATAAGGATAAAGACGGAAATTTCACACCTATGCAGCACAAAAACGTTGATACTGGTATGGGACTTGAACGTATGCTTTGTGTGCTTAACGGCTATAAATCAGTTTATGAAACCGATTTGTTTGATTACGCCATTAAAGAACTTGAAAGACTTTCGGGCTTAAAATATGGTGAAGATAAAAAAATTACGACAGCTATGCGCATAGTCGTCGACCATACAAGAACGGCAACGTTTATGCTTGGCGACGTAAAACCTATTTCGCCTTCAAACGTTGACCAAGGTTATGTTCTGCGTCGATTGATAAGACGCGCTATGCGTTATTTGAGGTTGTTAGGGTTGGAAGGCGACGCATTGATAACTTTGAGTAAAATGTATATCGCTAAATATGGTGGCGTGTATAAAAGCATAAGTGAAAATGCGCAAAGAATTCAAGACGAATTGAATGCAGAGCAGTCCAAATTTGCAAAAACCATAGAACAAGGTATGAAAGAATTTGACAAAATATTGAGTCATTTGCCTGAAAATATAAAAGTTTTTCCAGGAAAAACGGCATTCAGACTTTACGATACTTTTGGTTTTCCAATTGAAATGACGTCCGAACTTGCCAAAGAGAACGGTTATGAAACCGATATGAACGGCTACAATAAGGCATTTGAAGAACACCAACAAAAATCTAAGGCGGGTGCAGAACAAAAGTTTAAGGGTGGGTTGCAAGATAACGGTGAACAAACTACTCGTTTGCACTCTGCCACTCACTTGCTTAACGCTGCCCTAAAAATTGTGCTTAACGACCAAAATATTTCACAAAGAGGAAGCAATATTACTGCGGAAAGATTGCGTTTTGATTTTTGTTTTCCACGCCCTTTGGAGCAGATTGAAATTGAAAAAGTTGAACAAATCGTCAATGCGGAAATTCAAAAAGCAACACCTATAACAATGCAAGAAATGACGGTTGAAAAGGCTCGTGAACTGGGTGCGGTTGGTGTTTTTGGAGACCGTTACGGTGAGGTTGTCAAAGTTTATACGATAGGCAATTCCAAAGAAATTTGTGGTGGACCTCATGCGGGCAACACGGCAGAACTTGGAAAATTCAAAATTGTTAAAGAACAAAGTTCTTCGGCGGGTGTCAGAAGAATTAAGGCGGTGCTTGAATAATGATTTATGTTGATAGCCACACTCACACCATAAATTCGCCAGACGGACACGATAAAATCGTGGATATGGTTGCCGAGGCTAAGCGCAAAGGTTTAAGTTATCTTTGCACAACCGACCATTTAGATTATGACCTTAAATATGGTGATAATTGCACGCCTATACCTTGGAACCACATTGACCTTGACAAGTATTATTCAGAATGGAAAGAGGCAAGCAAGGAAGTTGACGGGTTTGAGTTTTGTTTTGGTGTTGAAGCAGGATTTGACGATAATCCGCAAGTTATTGAAGCATACCAAAAAGTTATGCAACAGTATCCGTTTGATTGCGTTGTCAATTCTGTTCACTTTGTAAAAGGAATGGACGTATATTTCCCAGTTGCATTTTTTTTCAAAACAAAGAAAAAAATGTATTCAAACTATTTGGATAAAGTGCTTTTAAGCCTTGACGCGCCGTATCCTTACGACATAATTGCGCACGTAGGATACGTTACAAGAAATGCTCCGTATAAAAATAAAGCATTGAATTATGAAGATTTCCCTGAAAAATTTGACGCAATATTGGAAGGTATTATTAAGCGAAACAAGGCGCTTGAAGTCAACACTCACCACGATATTAACCCGATAAAGCGAGTTTTGGAAAGGTACTATGAGTTGGGTGGCAGAAAGCTAAGTTTTGGTTCTGACAGTCACAGAATGGAACTTTGCAAAGACTACGATGAAGTGGCAAAACTGCTTAAACAAATAGGATTTACACACTTTTCAGTATTTAAGCAACATAAAGAAACGCTTATCCCGATTGGATAAACGTAAGAAGCGGTAAGCCGCTTCTTTTTTTTGTAAGTTGTCTATTTACTTTGGCTATTGCAAAATAGTTAAAAAGTTGTAAACTTATAAGGTAAGAAATTTGTCTTAAGGGGGAAGTGTAATATGAAAACAAGCTCTATAAAAGCTAAGGGCGAAACCAGCAAAATTTCTATTGGCAGTTGGGTTGTTATTTGGGTTGCTGGCTTAGCGGGACAACTTGCGTGGAACATAGAAAACCAATGGTTTAATACATTTGTTTATGCAAAGATAGCTCCAAACCCAAATATTATTACGTGGATGGTTGCAGTAAGTGCAATCGTATCAACACTATCAACGTTTTTTTCGGGTACGGCGAGCGATAGAGTTGGAAAACGTAAACCTTTTATTGTTATTGGTTATGTCCTTTGGGGTTTATTTACTATTTTCTTTGGCACAACAGAATATATGGCGTTAACAAACATTGTTGCTATGACTACTATGGTTGTTGTTGCTGACGCTCTTATGAGCTTTTTCGGTTCTCTTGGAAACGATGCGGGTTTTAACCCTTGGACAACGGATATTTCCAACAAACAAAATCGTGGAATGCTTGGAGCCGTTATTGCTGTGCAACCTGTCATTGCAACTATAATAGGTTCGCTTTTGGGTGGTGTTATTATTAGTGCGTTAGGTTATATGGCATTTTTCGGCATTATGGGCGGTTTGGTTATGCTTATAGGCATTTATTGCGGTTTTGCCGTCAAAGACAGCAAAACTTTGAAACCGAGCATTGACCCAAAAGGTTTTGGGCATCAATTTGCATCGGCATTTAACTTCAAATTGCTCAAAAAGAACTCCTTACTTTTATTGGTACTTTGCATTTTCTCTGTGTTTTTTATAAGTTTCAACGTGTATTTTCCACATATGCTAAACTATTTCATCTACACTAGAGGATATGATGAAGGAATGGCAGGCATTTTGCTTGGAATAGGCTTAATATTGGCAATTCCGTTTACTTTGTTTGCAGGCAAATTCATCAATAAATCACGCTTTGTTTCAACAATTTCATTTGCGCTCATAACAAATATTATAGGCCTTATTGTTATGGCTTTAAGCGGCGGAATTCGTGGCGGAGTGGCAACAGCAATTTTGATACTTGGAATTTTCCTTGTTGGTGGCGGATATATGGTTGTTTATCAATCGCTTATGATATGGTGCAAAAACCTTTATCCCGAAAACCAAAGAGGTCAGCTTGAAGGCGTCAGACTCTTTTTCTACGTGTGTGTACCAATGGTTTTTGGACCGCTGATTGCAAACCCCGTAATAGAAAATTTCGGCAAACCTATAAGTCTAATTTATCCAACTGGGAAACTAAGCGGATATGCGCCAAACGAAGTATTATTTTATGTAGCTGTTCCTGTTGCAATTTTGACATTTATTCCACTGATTGCAGCGTTCTATAAGCAGAAAAAGCAAGATAAAGTGATATCTGAAATTGATACGTTAAAAGAATTAGACTTAGAATAGAATGCTTAAACATAAAACGGTACTGACAAAGCATAATTTAGATAGTTAAAATTAAAAACAACTTAATATTTTCAGAAAAATTCTACGCGAATTTTAGAATTATGCGTAAAAATTTTTATACATTGAAAATATTAGACAAAAACAATTCAATTGTTTATAATATAACTGTTCTAAATAAACTAATTTTAATGGGAGCGGGATATGTCAATTTATGATTTGCAGGAAAAACTCGATTTGAGAAAATGGTTAGATTCCGAAAAAAACAAAAAAGATATGTGCGGAGAATATGTTTACTGCGCTTTTTGCGACCTTAAAGCAACAACGCCTTGCGCAACCGCATTCAACAAAATGAAGGAACAAGACTGCGTAAAAAAAGTCGATTTGAACACAATGACAACGTGTTTAGGCAAAAAATTTAATCTTGATAAGGTTATGTCAAAAAAGGCTAACCGCAAAAGTTTGACGTTTGCCGAAAAATATGCTTTGTCAGATAGCTCACTCAAAGAAAGATACGCAGTTTTGCAAAATGCGCTTACTGCGACAGATAAAGGCGCAGAAAGAATTAAAAGCCGCATAAGCAAACAATGTGATACATATCGTTGCAATGGCAAAACCGTTGCAAAAATTACAATCATTGGCACTTCATTGCGACTTAATTTGCCTTTAGATTGCAACTCTCCTGAATTTAATGACGGCAGAACCCCTCACGTTGATATGTCACATAAAAAGGTTTATGAGGAAGTGCCGTTCCAATTTAAGGTGAACAGCAAACTTGCTTTGAAAAGAGCGTTGTCCTTGATTGAATATATAAAATAAAGCCGATTAAGTATGCAAATTAAAACTTAAAGTGAAAAAACACTCTAGGCAAAAGAACTCAACAGAATGGCATCGTTTGATATATTAAGTAGCAGAAATTAAGTGTTATCAAGATATAAATTTTTAATAGAAAACCGTCCAAATCGGACGGTTTTCTTGACCTCAACTTAAATGACATTAGGGGATTGTCAAAAAAATTAAAATGTGTAAAATGGGAAGATTACTCTTGCTTGCAATGTTGAGGTCAACAAGCAAGATAGGGGGGAAGGATATTGCTATCCTCATTTAGGATAAATAACGTGGGTTAAAAGAATATTAAAATAAAAATAAATTTTGAAATGACGTTTAGCCTAATTTTTTTATAAGTTTTCAAACGTTTTATAATGCTTCACATATTTTACAATGTTTCAAATGCTTGATGACGATTACAAAAGTTTATCTATGTCTTTGCAAGGACAATCGCAATCTTCCTCGTCTTTTTTCTCAGAGGTGTATATGTCGCTTATGCTTTTAAGCGAATGAGTTGCAATCTTTTTGCCGTGTGTTTGATAAGTGCCTTTTGCAAGCGGTAAAAGAACTTGAAATTGTGTTCCTTTGCCTTCAATACCTTTGCATTGAATGTCACCATTGTGCGCTGTGACGGTTGCTTGAGCGATTGAAAGCCCCAATCCAAAACTTTGTTTGTCCGCGTTGCTTCTTGCTCCGTCAGCTCGATAAAAACGGTCGAAAACGTGTTTGGCTTCTTCTTCGGATATGCTTTGCCCCGTATTTAATACAACAAGACGGGCTTTTTTGTTTGAAAAATCTAAGCAGCAACCAATTTTTCCATTTTGTCCGCTGTATTTTATGGCATTGTCAAGCAAAATTATAACAAGTCTTTCTATTGCGTTTTTATCAGCGATAATAAAAACGTTTTCTTTTATGTCAGTAAAAAGTTTGACGTTTTGTTCAAAACATACAGCTTCAAAACTTAAAGTTGCGCCCTCAACAATTTGACTGAGATTTACAAGTTCTTTTGGGATTACACTTTGTTCAATTTTGCTTAGTTCCAACATATTTTGAATAAGTCCACTCATTCTTTCAAGCTGTGTGTCAACAGATTGAATCCATTTTTCATTTTCTTGTATGGTGGAATTGGGTTCAGACTTTATTACACTCATATTTGTTGAAATTATAGTCAAAGGTGTTTTTAATTCGTGTGAAGCGTTGGCAATCAA
Organism: uncultured Bacteroidaceae bacterium; assembly: GCA_964592815.1. GTDB lineage: Bacteria > Bacillota > Clostridia > Christensenellales > CAG-917 > CAZQGE01. The sequence continues at coordinate 22,989 of CAZQGE010000007.1, forward strand.
ATCTCTTTGCTTTTTGAAGGCATCCTCAACGGGTTCTAATGCGCGTCTAGACATAATGTAAGCCAGCAAAACCACAAAAGCCATAGACGCCATATAAACAAGCAACTGAATTAAACTTGTTGTCACTAGGTTTTGAACATCGTGGGTTGAGTCGTAAATAACATAATAAACCGAGCCGTCACTTTGATTTTCAGAAATAACCTTAAAAAAACTTTTATCTACTCTAAAACGTCCGCTTTTTGAGTTGATAGCCTCATAAACGATGTCGTTTTTTATGCTTCCGTAAAAATTCAAATCACCTTGAATTACAGAAGGGACGTTGTTTTTTACAGAAATCAAAATTAGTCTTTTTCCGCCTATAAAGTCGGGAGAAGGTTCTGCCCAGTTAATCGTATCTTGCATAATTTTGTCTGAAACAATTTCAGTTGAACCAAAAAGCAAAAGAAAAAAGCCAATAAACAAAGTCAACAAAAATACTCCCGCAATAAGCGCAGATGACATTGTAAACCTTTTTCTTAGTTTTTGTAAAATGCTGTCCATATATTTATATAGTGTTTAGCAAAGCGAGTTTATAGCCTACACCACGCACAGCCTCAATCGAAAACGAGGCATTTAAGTGGTTCAATTTTTTGCGCAAAAATGACATATAAACTTCCAAATTATTGCTTTCAAATTCGCTGTTAAGCCCCCACGCTTTCAAAATCAAATCATCTTTTGCGGCAACAAAATTTGGGTATTCGAAAAGAAAACGTAAAAGTTCAAATTCCTTGCTTGTTAAATTGATTTCACCGCTTGGCGTTTTAAGCATAAAATTTGAAATATCAAGAGTTGCATTTCCATATTCCAGAGTGTTGTCTGAAACAAGTTTGCCTTTACGTCTTAAAACGGCGCGAATTCTTGCCGATAATTCATCAAAAGAAAACGGTTTTGACATATAATCATCTGCTCCATAATCAAGTCCAGCAACTTTATCGCGTTCATCTGAGAGGGCGGTGAGCATAATAACAGGGGTGTCCAACTTGTTGCGTCGAATTTCTCTTAAAACCTCAAATCCGTTCATTTTTGGCATAATAACGTCCAAAATAATTAGGTCATACATTCCAGTTGACGCAAAGCATAAGCCGTCTGCTCCGTCATAAACGGCGTCTATGTTATAGCCGTCTTTTGTAAGCATTTTTGACAATGCGTTGGAAAGTTCCTTTTCGTCCTCTACAAGCAAAATTCTCATATTATATCTCCGTTAGGCTTTTATTGAGTCAAGTATTTCTATTATAGATTGCAGTATTTCTATTAAAATAATATTAAACGACTGCATAAATCAAAATAATAAGATAATCAACCGTACAACTTGCCTATTGCGTAATTTACCATACGTTTCGGCAAGAATTTTGCCAGCATAACCAAAAAGGCATATTGTTTGCCTCCTACTTTATAGATAGGCGGATTTTTGCTTTTTGCAAGTTTAAGCACGTATTTAGCCATAAGTTCGGCTGGCATTCCGTTTTGCTCGTCTTTTTCCATTTTATTTACAGAAGATTCAATGCGCTTTCCATATACGGGGTTGTCAAACTTATTTTTTTCTCGCATTGCGGTAAAGTCTGTTTTTACGTCACCAGGCAAAAGGGAGGTGACTTTTATGTTGAAAGGTTTGACTTCAATACGTAATGCTTCTGTTACAGACATAATTGCTGATTTAGTCGCAGAATAAAAGGCTTGAAAAGGAAGTGATAATGGTGCGGCGGCTGAACTCATATTTATGATTGTGCCAAAGTTTTGTTTACGCATATACGGCAAAACGGCTTGAATTGCGTAAAGGCTCCCGAAAAAGTTTACATCAAATATCTTTTTTACCGCAGTAATATCCGTATCTTCAATTGCGCCCGAAATGCCCATACCCGCATTATTTACCAGTACGTCAATCCTACCTTTTTCAGCAACAATGGTTTCTATTGCTGCTTTAACTTGTGCGACATCGGTTATATCCGTTTGAATGCAATTCAAGTCTTCAGTTTTACGTCTTGCAAGACAATAAACGTAAAAACCATTCTTTTCAAACAATTTTGCTGTGGCGTGTCCAATTCCAGACGAAGCGCCAGTTACGACGGCAATTTTTTCCATAATATCCTCCAATGCCATTATATAACGCAAAATTGTTTGTGCCAACTATAATTTTATTTGTCAAATATTATATGGCAGATTTGGGTATATATAAAGTAAGAAAAAAAATACCTACGGAAAAAGCGGGTTTTTGATGACTTTTGTTGACGACTTGCGTGAAATGGTGGTAAAATTTTAATATGAAAAAAACTTTGAAGTCAGTTTTATCCGTTTTCTTAGTTGCAACCATAATTTTGGTTGTTGCTTTATTTTCGGCTATTTTGCTTTTTCAAGCCTACGTTCAATGCGGAATAGCATACGGAGCCGATGATATGGTGATTGAACTTAAAAGTGATGACACAAACTACGTTATTACAGCAAATGGAACGCATTATAAAACCATTAAAAAGGACTTACTTAAAACACAGGCGCAACAAAGTTCGTTGTTATCTGAGCTTGACGCTTCTTTCTCAAGTGGTTATCAATTTAAGCTAGGCGATGAAATTTTTAAGTTGACGCCTGACAAGTTTTCGACTGCTTTTGGCAAAACCAATGAAATTTTATCAAATTTAGCCGTTGTTTTCAGCGGTTATGAACAAACAAACGAAAGCTACATTTGGCAATATCGCAAGGTTGGGCAGTCCGAATGGACTGTGGACAGCAGAGAAAGAACCTCAAAATATGCGTTTGGGATTATCTCGCAAGGGGCGTTGGAATTGGGAGATTACGAAATTCAAGCCTCTGTTGATTACAGTTTTTATTTTGGCGGGAAAAACTTTGGTCAACGCGTTTTATCGGATATTGTTCAAGTTAAAATTTCTGCTTCTGACGACTATTCATTAAAAATTCCGCAAGTTAAAATTGTGTATGGTACAAAACTTAGCGCAATAAATTTTTCTTATGGCTCTTTTTACAATCAAACGGGGACTTGGCGTCTTGCGGATAGCGAAATTCCAAGTCGAATAATTGAAAAGGGCAAAAATATCGTGAAATGTACCTTTAAGCCTAACAATTTAAGCCTTCTTCCTAAGACTGTTGACTTAAATATGTACGGGGTATTAAAAGAAATCAAGGTTATAGTAAAAAACTCAACCTCTGTTTTTGGAAAGTTTGACCAAGAAAAATTATCCTACCATTACGAGGGTGGCTATGGCAATCAACTTATGGAAGGCGACACTATCTCTGACGTGGGAATTAAACTAAAGTTAGTCAATTATATTGATAATTCAGCTGTTGATGAAATAACGGCGGGTTCGGTTTACCGAATTTTAGGCGACGTTCAAAATCCGGATTATTCCGTAAACTTTGCAAATGAATTCGACCCGGATTCATATTGGAAAAACAAAGGTGGTGAGCATACCGTATTGTTTGACAAATTGAATGCGAATTTGAACAATATTGGAACCGTAACTGTCAGTCGTGAACAAGGTTTTGACATTCAGCTTACGCTTAGCAATACAACCTTTGACCAAAAATTACCTTCCCAATTAAGCCAAAGAGGTAAAGATTTTTATGCACTTAATGCTTATAAAACGGTTTTTGTTAAGGACGGGGCGGAAGTTATGCTTTTAGGAGAGATAAAATATTCTTTCAGTCAACTTGACAACAAAATTGTTGCCGTCGCTTATTATGACGGAACAAACTGGACAAAAGTTGAAACCAGCAACGGATATGCTGAATTTCAAGCCAAAGGCGTACAAAACATAATTTTTATTGGGCAGTACACAGAGGACTGGAACAGCGCAACCATAGTTTTAGGTGTTTTTCTTGCGCTTGGCTTGCTGTGCTTAACATTTTTGATTAAAACTTATGTTGGAGGGAAGAAAAATGTTTGAGCTGTGTTTAAGCGTTCTTTCCTTAAAAGGTATTATAATTATTTCGTTTGAAGCTGTTTTTCTGTTTGCAGTTTTAATTGCAAACGCGTTACTTATTTATTATTTGAAAATTGGAAAATACAAAAAGTATAGCAAATTCAACTATAAACGTGAAGAAATTGAACTTGTTGAGGAAAAACCCGCCGAGTTATCTCGACATAGCAGAAAAAAAGCAAAAAGACAAGCTCAAAAAGAAGTTCAGAATTCAGAAATTGTTGCAGATATTGACAATTCTAATAATCAAACTTTGCTTGATACCGCTCTAAACGTTAGTGTTTTACCCAAAAATGAGAGTGATGAAAATCTAAAAACAAGTATGCAGAAAAATCTTGATGCGGTTAATATTGATGACGCAGAAAGTACGCTTGTTACGTTAGATAATTTTGTTACGTCAGATAGTCTTGACGAAATAAAAACATCTAAAATTTGCGACACACTTGAAACGGCAAGCACACTTGAAACGGCAAGCACACTTGAAACGGCAAGCACACTTGAAACGGCAAGCACACTTGAAACGGAAAGACCTATAATTTCAGAGTTTGAAACGGCAGCGCAATTTGATGATACGCTTGAAAATGTTGCTCCAGAAAGTTTGAAAAATGTTGTTGAGCTGTTTGAAAGCGCACCTGCTACTCCGTTATTCGACCAAGTGTTTTATACAAAAACACAAGCACCAGAAATTGAAATTGAATTAGAAGACGGCGTAAATTTTGCTGAAATTGATGGCAAAATAACTTTTCAAAAGAAAATGATTGCAACAAACCTTGAAAATAAGGTTTTGTATAATGCCTTAAAAAATCATATATTAAGTTACAAAAGCATAAAATCACGAGTTGTAAACGGTGGTGATTATTTCCGCACGACAGGTAAACCCTTGATTAAAATTATTTTGATTGGCAAAGTTTTGCGTCTGGCGTTGGCTCTTGACGCAGAACAATATGATTATAATATTTATCACCAAAAAAATAGAGCGGATATGAAAAAATATGCTGAAACACCTATGTTTGTTAAGGTAAATTCTAGGTTAGGCTTTTTACGCGCTCAAAAACTTATTGATGATTGTATGGCGCAAAACGCAATTAAGAAAAATAAAAAAGCGCAGTACGTTGACTATGCAAAAGAAATTGCAAATCAACCTGAATATTCTGAAAACTAATTGGCAAAAAAAGATGAATAATTGCTTTGATAAAATTTTGCAACTGCGTTTATAGTGTATAAAATAGCTTTTGAAGTGTAAGACGCTTGACTGACGTAAATTACGTCGGCATTGTTTTCTGGCGTATAGTCACCACTTAACGGTTCCATATTCAACAAATTTTTCCCAATAAAATTTTTCAAATAAACGTTTGAGTAGCAGACATCTTCTCTGTTATGCAAATCTTTTAATTGAAAACCAATAATTTTTGTAATTGTGTTGTTTTTTACAAGAATTCCTAGTTGTGAAATTCCGTAATCTTTTCCTTTGTATGTTGAAGTGTGAAAAATACAGCTATTTCCGCTTTTATATAATGCGTTTATTGATATATATTGAGTCAGCCTTTTTTGGCTCTGTGATAAATTTAATTCGGTATATGTTGAATTTGTGTCTAAGAGTTCGCAAATGGACGGTTCACGTGAACACGAGCAAAGCAAAAAAAGAATAACAAAAATAAGACTTACAAGTCGGATTGCAAGAGTCAAGGTTCTTTTTGGCTTTTGAAAACGAGTTATTTTTTCCATACGTTAAACTTATGCGTTAAAGCGCGTGATTGAATTATGGAGGTTTGTTGCAAAATTGTCAATAGGCACAGTTTGTTGAACACCGATGAAATGGAATACGACAAACATCGCCATTGACATATTCAAAAAAAGTGATATAGTTTAATTGTGTTCGATTTTCTTTGCCTAAGGGTTGACTATGGTGATGAAAACGGGGGCAATAAACGAAAGAGATTGCCCTTCCAATGTGAAAAGAGCATTATTTTTGCCGATATGGCAAGAAAATCTTTTTGCGTGGGCGAGCGCAAAAAGATTTTTTTATTTTATTGAGGGGACAAATTTTTTGAGACAGACTTGTTATAATTTTTTTAAGAGTTTCTTTCTAATTCTTGCGCTTATTTGTATTTTGACCGTAAGTTTTGTGGCTTGCGGAGATAATGTGTCATCTTCAAACAATTGTTTGACTGACGCTTCGGCAGATGACGGTTATGTTTTGACTTTGCAGTTTATGCAAGAAGATAACGTTACGGTAGCAAGCACAATATCCGTAACCAAGAGAGAAATTAAAGATATATATTCCACAAAACCTGTTGTTCTTGACAGCTTCAAAGCAAGTGACAAAACAGATTTTCATAGCGTTAAAGGCGTATATTTAGACGATATTTTAACATCAAAAAACGTATTAAAGAAAACCACCGATTTTGGCGGATTGCAATTTGTGTCAACAGACAATCACGCGCCTAAGATTTCAAAAGGTGATTATGATTATCAAAACGGCGGTTCAAAAATTAATATTGCGCTTGAATATGACGGCAACGTTTTGACAGAAACTGGCAAAAGTGGCGCACTTAGAACAGTTTTACCTAATCGCGCAAATGCAACGTGGGCGAAAAAACTTGAAAAGATTGTGTTCAGCCAACGTGAAGCGGTTATGCCAAGCCCGACAAAACTTTACATTTTGCAAACGTTGGATAACGTATCAACGCTTTTGACGTCAAAAGAATTTTCTAAGGCTGATAATGATAATTCATCAATTACACACTATTTTCAAGGTGTTGGAATATCTGCGTTGAAAGATGCAGGCATAGTAAGCTATGCGTCAACAGATGAAATGGCTGTTATGTGTTGGAATTATTATGATGCAACTGTTCAAGCAAATCCTGACAGCTACCAGTTTAACGGTGTGACATATTACAGTTACGCATCTTTTGATAGTGCGGCAATATGTATGAAAACAAAGACAGACTTATCCGCAGATTGGACAGACGTTGAAAAAGGGCCAGCTTTTGATGGACGTAATATTTCAAACGGACTTAAAAGAAGTTATTTCTCATCATTGGCTATAAAAAATACGGCGGTAATCAATATGGAAATGAGTTATCGAGCCAGAATATATAAGCAAACCGAGGCTTTGACGTTAGACAAAATTTTAGAAGAAGTGAATATGTTTGACGTCGCAAAAAAATATAAATTGACTGGCATAAATGGTGAAGTTTTAAGTTTTGAGAATGGCTCGGACATAAGAACAACTAAGGTAATCAAAGACGGAAACGCATACAAAATCAAATATGATACGACTGAGTTTGTGTTGAAGACAGTTGAAATTGTTGCATAGTTAAAGGTAGAGCGCAAGAAAATGTAGCTTAAACAACCAAACTATCAATCAAAAAGAGATAAACAGAATAAAAACTATAACGTAAAAAATAGAAAGCAAAAATAACTATAAAGCAAACTAAATATCAATTATAAAAATCAATAAACAACTAAATTGCTAAAAACAAACAAAAAATATAAAAGATGAGGAGATTAAAAAAATTATGAAAAAGAAATTGGCAATCCAAGTTTTATCAGTATTGTTGGTGCTAATTGTAGCAATTGGCGTTTTGTGCGCTTGCAACAACACAACAACAAGCCCACAAACAAAAACAGTTTTGGAAGTAACGTGCGTTCAAGGTGGCAAAACTAACGTAATTACCATTCCAGATACTGTAACAAAAATAAGCCATTATTACACAAGCAAAGGTGTAACGACTACTTTTACTGGTTATAATGTAAAAGATATTATATCCAAAATTGGAAAAACCAAGAAAGACGGCAGCTGGCTCAACTTTACAGAAGGCTACAAAAATGTAGAGTTTGTGTGTGTTGACGATAAAGTAGGCAACACTAATTATGACAACATACCTATTCTTGAAAGAAAATTTACAAACATTGAAATTGAAAGCGCAACAAAATACACGTATATAGTTCGCGATGAGAAAGTTTATGAAGGCGACAAAGTTGCCTACAACGGAACGTCAAGAATTTTTAGTGATAACGATGAAATATTTGTAAATGCAACCACTGGCGCGTTGATGACTGAAGCAGAGGGTGGCGTAAGCGTGCACAGAACAAACAGCAAATACATAACAAAATTAGTCATTTCGGGTTGCATAGAAGGCGACTGTGAGCTTAGTTTGGCTTGGAAAACTGTAAACGCATAAAATGAAAAAAGGCAAAAGCAGCGGTGGCACGCTGAAATTTTTCAGCATTTTCGATTTAGTTTTGATTGCTATGCTGACAGCTCTCAGCATAGCTTTCAAAACAGTTGTTGGCATACTTATCCGCCTAATAACCAGCTCCGTAGGAATTCCGGGGGGCGCGTTAGCAGGTGGTTTTTATATGCTATGGCTTCCGCTTGCAATTTTGCTCACCCAAAAAAGAGGCTCTGCGTTTATTTTGGCGGCGGTTCAAATCATTATAATGGTTGCAACGGGCGCGCCTGGCAGTCACGGGGTATGGACTATCGTTACGTACTTTATGCCAGCGATATTTGTTGAAATCATATATTTGTATCGTCCTAAAAAAGGGTACAACATATTGCACTTTTTGTTTGCAACAATTCTTGCCAACCTTGCAGGGACTTATGGCAGCAATTTGTTGTTTTTCAAACTTAGTTGGCAACCACTTTTGTTTACTCTCATAGCAGCCGCATTTAGTGGCGCATTGGGGGCTGTGATAGGATATTTTGCTTTTAAGGGTATAGAAAAAACAGGTGTTTTGAAAAAGGCGCGAAGCAAGGTTAAAAGCAAGGTATTTTATGATTACGCAGATTTGGTGTACACAAGAGTAACCGAACAAACAAGTTTAAGCGGTCAAAATTTTGACAGAAATGTCAATAAAAAAGATGAACAATTTATCTCGGCTTTGGAAGAAAACCCAAATTATACACAAACTAGCTATACGCCTGAAAGTTCTAATTCTGAAAAATTTGAAAGCAATTCTGAAATCAAGGAACAGGAAACTGACAACCTAGAAACTGAGAATATAAGAATTGAAAATTGAAAAATCACGGAAGAAGAAACTGACGAATGAAGAATTGCAAATAAGGAATGTAAAAACTAAAAAATTAGAAACAAGAAACTGAGAAACATAGGCTTGAGAATGCCACAGCATTTTCTCAAAGTAATGGAGTTATAAATGTTGAAAAAAAGTGCTAAAATACTTTTGATTTTGTTGATAGTCATATCGCTTGTTTGTGTGGTTACCGCTTGCGATAAAGGCGGACAACCTAGTGCTGTGTACCTTTTGGTGGACGGAGATATTGACGGCAATTTCAAATATATAAACTTAAATGACGTTGCGCAAATTGAATTTAGCTATCAAGATGACGCCGTTACAAAAACTAGGAATGGTTGGAGACTTAACGACATTTTGTCGGGTTTGAGTACGCAATATCCAAACAATCAAATTTTTATTACAGCGTTTGACGGAACGTCAGCACTTGTTGATTTGCCACTTACTGGCAATATCTATCTGTATGCCGAACAGAATGCGGTGAGTGTTAAAACATCTGATTATGCAAGGCACGTCAATTTGAAAAACTTGAGTGAAATTACAATAGTTGCAAAAGAACCCGAAAACGTAACGAACGGTTTGAAGATTACAACCCCGATAATTGATGGTACGGCTACTTTTGAAAACAACAAAGAAAAGCAGATTTCATTTGGAAACGTAAAACTTAAAATGTTTGAGTGGGACGGAGTTCAAAACGAATACAACCAAAACAAGTCGTTCAAATATTCAAAAAAAGCGAATTATAGAGTGGAAGATTTGACTGGTAAACTCAAAAACGTTGCATATTTTGACGACTTTGATATTTTGAAAAATGCAGGGAACAGCACTTTATCTTGGAAAAAAGGAAAAGCAAGAATTTCTTGCAATAATGCAAAAAAGGCAGTTTATGGAATAGTAACTGATACTTTAACTGCCAATTATGACGCATATTATGAAATTAAACAATCGATTGACAACAATGAAAAGGTAATGTTTATTTTGCCCGATGGACTTTCGTGGCAACAAATAAATTATTTTAACGATAAAATTGGTCTTTTGAATTTGACAGAGAACACAAAAAATAATTCTAAAAAAACAGTAGAGTTGGCAACGACTACAAACCTAGCAAAATCAGAAATTGCGTTGGCGTCCATTATAACAGGCAAAAGTCCGTTTATGACGGGAGTTATCAAAAAGGAAGGTTCGGCGAGCATAAATTTAGGTTCAGATGAGATTTTTGCTTATGCCAAAAATAAGGGGTTGGAAGCCAGCACGGTTTATGTTGAGGGCAACAAAACTATGGTGAAAACAGCTATCCCCGCAACAACGACTTTTCCAGATAATGACGGTTTTACAGACAAAGCGGTTTGGGAAAAAAGCTACAATGCAATTAAGGATGGCAAGAAATTTGTATTTGCGCACTTCCACGGAATTGACGATGTAAATCACAAATACGGACCAATTTCCGCAGAGGCATTGACAAAAATTCAAAATATTGAAACGTACATTGCAGATTTGGTGAAAGTGTTTGACGGCAAGGTTGTAATTGCATCCGACCACGGACATTACAATTATTTGGAAAACGGTGTAGTAAAAGGAAATCACGGGACATTTTGCAACTTGGATATGTACGTCCCTTATTATGTTATTGAAAATGGAATGGCGTGGAGCGCATAAAATGAGGATAATTTATGGAAAAAAACGTAAAAAGAAAAAAACTTAGAAAACTAAATAAATATGAAATTGCCGCAATAGTTATTGTGGCGGCGTTGGTGATAGCTTTTGCAATATACTTGCCGTTTTATCTTAAAAGCAAGCAAAGCGACGTTGAACTATACAATCAAGGGCAAATAGCTTTTTATGTTGACGGAGTTGAAACTGCAAAAAAAGATTTGAATGACATTAAAGCTCTTGTTGGCGTAAAAGAGTTTCAAGCTGTGTATAAGCGTAACGGACAACCTGCTGAAACACGTACATACAAAGGCTTTTTAATAAAGGACATTTTTACCGCTCTTGGCATTGACTTTTCTACAAAAACAGGAATAGAGTTCGTGTGCAAAGATATAACAATCAACAAAAACATTGATTTTATTGACGACTATACATACATTGCATTTGAAAGCAATGGAAAGGCTATCCCCGACGTATCTCCTACGGGAGATGAGGACGGCGGGCCGTACGTTGTAATTCCTTCTAAGGATACAGTATCGCAAAATAGAGTTAGATGGCTTGTATCCATAAAGTTGAGGTGAAAATTGAAAGCACAAAATTTGTGTCTTAAATATGGCGATAAAGAAATTTACAAAAACTTATCCTTTGAAATCAAAGGTGGGGATATTGTTGGCGTAAAAGGTGAAAATGGTTCGGGGAAAACCTCGTTATGTTTGGTTTTAGCTGGACTTTTGAAGCAAGATGAAGATATAGAAATGTGCGGCGACATTTTATATGATGGCAAAAAAATTCAAGATTTGACAGTTTATGAGCGTGCAATTCAAGTGGGAATAATTTTTCAAAATCCAGAAAATCAACTGTTTTCCAGCTTATGTTCTGAAGAATTTGCTTTTGCTTTGGAAAACTTGTGTGTTACGCGTCAAGAAATGAAAGAGAGAATAGAAAAAGTCTTAAACAGCTTAAAACTTGGCTATTTGGTTGATAAAAAAACAAGTGAATTATCTGGAGGCGAAAAACAGCTTGTTGCAATTTGCGCGCTGTTGATAATGCGTCCCAAACTGTTGATTTGTGATGAAATAACTTCTCATATTGACATAGAAAACAAAGTTAAAATAAGGAATGTCTTAAAAGCGTATGCGCAAGAAGGCAACTCGATTTTGTTTGTCAGCCACAACCCAAACGATTTGATGATTGCAAACAAAATTTTAAGGCTTGAAAAAGGAAAAGATTATTCTCAAATAATATAAACTACTTAAAATATACAAGTGATATAAGGATACAATTTTGAAGATAGAGTTGAAGGACGTTACATTCGCATACAAAAAGAAAAGTAAACCCGTTATATACGGGGCAAATTTTGCGTTGGAAAGTCAAAAATTGACGGTTTTGCAAGGTGCGAATGGAAGTGGTAAAACGACTTTGACAAAATTGATAATAGGGCTTATAAAACCTCAGGAAGGTGAAATATATTTTGACCGAAACAATATGGAGAAAATTCCAGCTGGGCAACGCGCGGAAAGCGTAGGCTACATTTTTCAAAATCCCGATTTGCAGTTTTTTATGTCAACGGTAAAAGAAGAATTGCAATTTCCCTTTCAATTTACGAATACGCTGACTGCTGAAAAACAAGCTGAACTTGAAGAAATTGCCTCAGTGTTTGAACTTGATAAATTAAGCGATAGATTTCCATTGACGCTATCTGGTGGCGAAAAACAAAGACTTGCGCTTGCAACTGTTTTGTCACGAAAAATCAAATATCTTATTCTAGATGAGCCAACTGCCTCAGCTGACGGCAACACAAGGGAATACATAGCTCGCTTTGTTGAAAAATTTATTCAAAACGGTGGCGGTGTTCTTTTGATAAGTCACGATGAGGAATTGTTGTTTGGCTTAAAAATAGACAAATTGCTTACGGTGTCGGGAGGCAAAGTCTATGAAAAATAATTGTAAAAAAACTACCAAAAAATATTCAGCTGACCCACGTGTTAAAATTCTGCTTATTGTTTTGCTTACAACCTTGGCTGTTTTGGCGAAGGATATAATGTATTTGGGAATTGTTGTGATTTTAAGTATTATCGCAGATTGTTGTTTTAAGGCAGATATAATTTCGCTGTTTAAGCGGTTGAAACATTTTTTTTGGTTGGTAATTTTTATATCCATTGTGCAAAGTCTTTCAATAAAAGGTGGAGAATCGCTTATTTATATCAAAGACGTAGTGTTACTCAGTACAAGGGGCATTCAATTTGCAGTTGAATTTATTTTCAGAATGAGTATAATTGTGTTTGCAGGTGGAATTGCGACAACCTCAGAAGGGCAGGAATTTATGGACGGACTTTTGAAGATGCGTTTGCCTTATGAATTTGTATTTATGGCGACAATCGCACTAAGATATTTGCCCTTGTTTAGAGAAGAATTTACGTCTAGACTAAACGCAATTTACATAAGAGGTATCAACATTAAAAAGTTAAAGTTTTCAAAAAAACTTAAAATTTACGGCGCAATTATAGCTCCAACGGTGGCAGGAAGCGTGCTTAAAAGTCAGGAATTGTCAAAAAGTATTGAAGCAAGAGGCTTTCGTGCAATGAAAAAAAGGACTATGCTTAGGTATATAAAATTCAATCTGTGCGACTATGTTATTTGCTTGTTTGCAATCTTGTCTTTTTTGGTATATCTCGGACTGATGTATAGCTATGGACAAATAGTAATATTATAAAGGGTGAAAGTATGAAAGTATTTAGCGTTTTCGGATTGACTGGCTCGGGTAAAACGACGACTATTGAAAATATAATTAAGGAACTTGTTTCAAGAGGTTTTACTGTTGGCTCTGTAAAAGAAATACACTTTGATGCGTTTCAGATTGATACAGAAGGTAAAAACACTTGGCGACATAGGCAAGCTGGTGCAGATACGGTTAGCGCGCTTGCAATGGCTGAAACCGATGTAATGTATCGTGGTAAGATGGATATATACGACTTGTTGAAACACTACAATCAAGATTTTGTCGTGCTTGAGGGGGTTCGTAATATCGTAGCGCCAAACATTGTTGTTGCGCGTGAAAGCGACCACCCTGAGATAAACGATTTAAGTATTGCAATCAGCGGAGTGTATAGCGCAAGCCATAAAGGCGACGTTTGTGGTGTTCCGATTATCAATTCAATGACAGACGTTAAAGCGTTATGCGATTTGATTGAAGCAAAAGTGCCAGAACTAATGCCCAAAGTTGATGAGAAATGTTGCGGACTATGCGGAGGAAATTGCAGGCAGTTTTTGGCGAAATATTTGAAAGGCGAAACAAAAATATGCGATTGTGCTTTACATAATGCGGATATAAGCCTTAAAATAGGTGGAGAAGAAATAGTTATGGTTCCTTTTGTTCGCAAACTGTTGAAGAATGCAATCTTAGGTGTGGTGAGCGAGTTGAAGGGATACAAAAAAAGTGAACAAATAAAAGTGGAGTTTATAGATAAATGAAAGAATTTCAAAGTAAAAAAAACAAAGTTTATCTTACTGCCGACAAACTTGTGTACAAAGAATATAGCAATACGGAAGCGTTTGACAAAGAAGTTTCAACGTTAAAAAAAGTGCAAAGCAAATATACCCCCAAACTTTTGAGTTACGACAGAAATTTGCGTACTGCCATATTAAGTTATACGGAAGGCGAACTTTTGGTTGACAGATTTGTTGCTGCCGACAAAGCAAGTGCAAAGGAATTGGCAACACTTTTAACCGAAACTGTATTTTATTTGCATAAAATGCTTGGTGAATTTATCACTTATGATGAAAACTTCAAAAATTATATTGTTTGCGACAGCAAGTGTGTAAGGATAGATTTTGAAGAATGCGTTGAGGGAACACTTGAAAGTTGGTGCGCAAAAATCAGCGCATTTGCCTCACTTTATGAAAATAGTGTTGAAGTCAAGGCGGAGTTTATCAAGGTGTTGGCGCACGGACTTAAAGTGAACGTTGCCAAATTTTTAAGTGAATATGAAACTGAGTTGCGTACTTTGGCGGAACGCTGGAAGGTAGATTTTTCAGATGAAACTTTTGTTGCTGTCAGCAAAAAATTCAAAACCAAATAAAGCCTATCCCTTTTGAATTGTCAAAAATACTATTCTAAAAATTTTAATTTACACTATAAATCGCTGTATGTGTAGTATGTTTAAGTTCGTTAATTCAAAAATTAAATTTTTCGCCTTAAAATGTCGCCTTTGCTAAGTTCAAACGGAACTTTTATTTTATAGTGGTGTTGAACCAACTTTGCGTCGTCCGTTTGTTCATTTGTTTCATCAAAAATATCAGTAACTGTAAATTCTTTATATGCGTTTTTGCTTGGTGACAACACTTGTAGATTTTGTCCTTTTTGAAATCTGTTTCTCATCTCAACGGTAGCATATTCGTTTTCAAAACTTTCAACTACTGCTGTAAAAGCGTATTGTTCTGGCATCTGCGCTTGCTTTGAACTTACGGTGTCCAAATTTTTTTCGTTGTCAAAGTATGCCTCTGTATAAGTTCTGTGAGCAATCGTTTCAAGCTCGTCCATATAAAATTTTAAGTTGTCAATTTTCCCGTTTTTAAGATATTCGTCCAATGCTTTTCTGTAACACAGAGCGACGGTTGCAACGTAAAACTCGCTTTTCATACGTCCTTCGACTTTTAATGAAAACACTCCGCTATTCAGAATTTCAGGTATGCGTGAAAGCAATCTCAAATCTTTGCTGTTCATAAAATATGTGCCTCTTTCGTCTTGCTCAACGTCCAAAGGCTTTTCGTAGTGATTTATTTTTTCGGTTATTGTGTAATTCCATCTGCAAGGTTGAATGCATTCGCCACGGTTTGCACTGCGTTCAGAGAAATATGCTGAAAGTAAGCATCTCCCGCTGTAACTCATACACATTGCACCGTGAACAAAACATTCCAATTCAACGTCGGGTACATATTCATGAATTTCGGCTATTTCTTGAAGAGAAAGCTCTCTTGCAAGCACAACTCTTTCTACCCCTAAGTCTTTCCAAAACTTAACTGAGTATTTATTTGTTGTATTGGCTTGGGTTGACAGGTGAATTGGGAGAGTTGGCGCAACTTGTTTTGCAAGCGAAAGCAATCCTATGTCCGAAATTAGCACGGCATCTGCGTGAATATCTGCAAGAAACTTGAAATAATTTGCAGCTGAGTCAAAGTCGCTGTTTTTTGCAAATATATTTGCGGTTACATAAACCTTTTTATTTAGTGAGTGAGCATAAATTACAGCGGATTCGAGTTCTTCCTTTGTAAAATTGTCAGCATAAGCGCGCAAAGAAAAGTCCTTGCCACCCAAATATACTGCATCTGCTCCAAAATGAAATGCTGTTTTTAATTTGTTAAAGTTG
>CAZQGE010000008.1:0-38338 GCA_964592815.1 uncultured Bacteroidaceae bacterium
ATTTCAAAGTTTTTTTTATAATTCTTAGAAAAACATAACTTTATTCTAACTTTTTTGTATTGTTTTTAATTGCTTGACGTTGTCATTTTAATGGCAAAAATTTGCCTTGACTTTGTTTTATTAAATTTATATCCGAACGCTCAAAAATTATATTGTTTGCATACTGTTTTGCAAGTTCAATTTTTTCGGCAGAATTTACTGTCCAAGTCAAAAAAGGGAATTTGTTTAACGCTTTTTTTACATACTTATTTTGAATGTCTAAAACGTTATACGCAACAAAATCTGGTTTTGAAAGCCTTAGTATCCACAACTTTCCCATAACGTCAAGAAGGTGTGTGGGTTTGCCATTCTTCTTTATAGATTTATTACTCCAAGTGCAAAGTTGCCCCGAAGGCAAATCACAGTTTTGTTTGCAATATTTTACCGCGCCAAAATTGAAAGATTGCAAAGCAATTTTGCCTTTGTAGGTCTTAAGCCTGTCGCAAGTTGCTTGCGCGATTGACGTATCCCAGGGAAGAACACCTTTTATTTCACACAAAACTCCTGTGCGTCCATCGACAAATTCTAAAAATTCATCAAAAGATGGAATTTTGTATTCAGTACCAAGTAAGCGAGTGTTTGTCAATTCCTGAAAAGTGCAATCTTTTACTTTTTTGTTTATACCGCAAACGCGTTTTAAGTCGTCGTCGTGAAATACAACTAATTTTCCGTCAGATGACAAGTGAACATCAATTTCTATATTAAAGCCATTTTTTATGGCTTGGTCATATGCTCCAATACTGTTTTCAGGTAAAATATCGTTATGAAGCCCGCGATGAGCTATTGGAGTGTCGAAAAGCCACATAAAATTCATAAGGCAACCTCAATCAAAGTAATTAAAACTTGTTGATTAAATTCTATAATTCAATTATAATAATGTCAATTCTTTAACGGAATTTATGCAATACTCTATTTCAACTATTCTAGCGAGGTTATATTTTTTGGACAAATCACATATACGCAATTTTTCTATAATCGCACACATTGACCACGGCAAAAGTACGCTTGCCGACCGCCTCATCGAAAAGACGGGTACTATTTCTATGCGAGAAATGTCCGACCAGCTTTTGGATAATATGGAAATTGAAAAAGAGCGCGGAATTACAATAAAACTTCAAACTTGCAGACTTTATTACAAACATAATGGCGAAGAATATATTTTGAACCTCATTGATACTCCTGGCCACGTTGACTTCTCGTATGAAGTTTCAAGGTCGCTCGCTGCTTGTGAAGGTGCAATTTTGGTTGTTGACGCTACTCAGGGTGTTGAGGCTCAAACCCTATCAAACGTGTATTTGGCACTTGAAAACAATTTGGAAATTTTGCCTGTCCTTAATAAAATTGATTTGGCATCTGCAAACGTTGATGGTGTAAAGGCAGAAATTGAAGATATAATTGGACTTGACACAAAAGACTGTCCGTTGGTTTCAGCAAAAGAAGGAATTGGAGTTGAAAATCTCATTGAGCAGATTATTGAAAAGCTACCTGCTCCTACCGGCGATGCAAATGCGCCTTTGAAAGCATTGATATTTGACAGTTATTATGATAATTACCGTGGCGCAATTTCTATGGTAAGAATTTTTGACGGACAAGTTAAAGCTGGCGATTTGATTAAAATGTGCGCTAGTGGAAAGACGTTTGATGTTGTTGAAGTTGGTGTGTATTCTCCTCATATGAAAGCCACGGATAAATTGTCTGCTGGTGAAGTGGGATACATTGCAGCAAGTATAAAAAACGTTTCAGATACGGCAGTTGGCGACACTATAACAAATGCAGAAAATCCAACAAAAACTCCATTGGCTGGCTACAAAAAAGCAACTCCTATGGTCTTTACGGGTGTTTTCCCTGCGGACGGCGCAAGATATGACGACTTAAAGGAAGCATTGTTGAAATTGCAACTGAATGACGCATCATTAAGTTTTGACCCAGAAGTATCAAACGCTTTAGGTTTTGGTTTTAGATGCGGTTTCTTAGGCTTGTTGCATATGGAAATTATTGAGGAGAGATTAGAACGGGAATTTGATTTAGACCTTATTACAACTACTCCAAGTGTTTCATATAAAGTTGCAAAAACAGACGGAACTGTTATTGACGTAGAAAACCCGACAGCACTTCCTAATGCAAGTACGGTTGAATATATACAAGAACCAATGGTTAAGGCAAATATTTATACTCCGCCAGAATATGTCGGGACTATTATGGAACTTTGTCAAGATAAACGCGGAGTTTTCCAAAATATGTCGTATATCGACCCAACAAGAGTGCAAATTTTGTATCGTATGCCATTGAATGAAATTGTTTACGACTTTTTTGACTATCTTAAATCTCGCACACGCGGATACGCGTCATTAGATTACGAGATGGACGGTTATGAAAAGAGCGAACTTGTGAGGCTTGACATTATGATAAACGGCGACGTATGTGACGCATTGTCGCTTATTGTGCACAAAGATAAGGCCTATGCAAGAGGCAGAAGCATTGCTGAACGTTTGAAAGATGTAATTCCAAAACAGTTGTTTGAAATTCCAATTCAAGCTGCCATTGGTGGAAAGATAATTGCAAGAGAAACCGTAAAAGCTATGCGAAAAGATGTTCTTGCAAAATGTTACGGCGGTGACATTTCTCGTAAGAAAAAATTACTTGAAAAACAAAAAGAAGGCAAAAAGAGAATGCGTAGAGTAGGAAACGTAGAGATTCCGAGCGAAGCGTTTATAACAATTTTGAAAGTCGGCGACGACAAATAGTTTAGGACGACGAGTAAAAATGCAGATATACGTTCATATTCCATTTTGCAAATCTAAATGTCAGTACTGTGACTTCAATTCATATTCATGTTGTGACGAAGCCACAGTATTTTCTTATATATCCGCTGTTGTTCGAGAAATTATTTTTGCGTCTAAGCAGTTTGAAAAATCAACGATAAACACAGTCTATATTGGCGGTGGTACACCAAGTTTTATTGACGATGGACATATTGGCAGAATTGCAAAGGCAATAAAAGATAATTTTTTATGCGATATTTCGGAATTTACAATTGAATGTAATCCTGAAAGCGTTACACAAGAAAAACTTGAACAATATAAGCAGTTTGGAATAAACCGAATAAGTTTAGGCGTTCAAAGTTTAGATGACAGAAATTTGCGCGCTGTTGGAAGAATTCATACAGCTGAGCAAGCCGAAAACGCATTAAACTTGATAAAAAGCTATTTTGAAAACGTTTCTGGTGACTTGATAATAGGTTTACCTTTTGACACAGCTGAAATAATTGAAAATGAGGTTTCTAAATTATGCGGATACGTAAAGCATCTTTCTATGTATGAACTTTCAGTTGAAGACGGAACAAAACTTTGTGAAAGAGTAAAAAAACAGGAAATTTGTTTGCCGTCTGACGACGAAGTTGTAGATTTGTTTTCAACTGCCATCAATGTGTCAAAGAGCTTTGATTTTAACAGATATGAAGTTTCAAATTTTTCAAAAGCTGGCTTTGAAGCTGTCCATAATTTCGGATATTGGACAAGAGAAGAGTATCTTGGAATTGGTGCGGGAGCATCATCGTTTTTGAAGACAACAAACGGACAAACACTTTTGCAAAAACAAATCCGATTTTCTTCTCCAAAAAACATAAATGCTTATATCGGAGGTGTTAATTGCGCTCCATCTTTTGACAAAATTCCAAGAATTGATTACGAAATTTTGAATGAAGACGAACAAGAAAAAGAAATTATTATGCTTGGATTGAGAACCTCAAAAGGAATTTCTTCTAAACTTCTTGATGGCAAAATTAGCAATGACATAGCAAAATACTTTGAAAGAAGTGGAGATAATCTTAATTTGACGGACGACGGCTTTCAAATTATGAACACAATTTTGTGCAAAATTTTGTAAAAATTAAAATTTATGTTATTTTGTTCAAAAATTAGGTTATAATAGTTATGTTCAAAAATTTAACCAACTTCTTGACTTTTTACTTAACGCAAAATTGTCTTTAATTTTATGATAATTATACCCTGTAAAAGATTGAAATTTATATTTGCTTTTGCTATAATGCAAATATAACCTTTGGAGGCCAACTAATGACACCCGAATTTTCTGTTTTTGGAGAGACACCTTTTGCACCATTAGCCATAATTGCCACACCTGGTTCTGAAGAGCTAGCCGAATTGATAGATAAAAGACTTGTTTCGTGGTATAATCAGGCTCAGGAGATGACGCATAAAACAAAGAAAAGCACGTTTTTGGTCAGAACCGAATGCCCAAGATTTACAAATGGTGACGCGAAAGCTGTCATTTATGAAACTGTCCGAGGCAAAGATTTGTATATCATTTGCGACGTTGGAAACCACGGCTTGAAATATAATATGATGGGAATTGAAGTTCCAACTTCCCCAGATGAACATTTTGCAAATTTGAAACGAATTATTTGCGCAGCTACAGGCAAACCAAACAGAATTACAGTTGTTATGCCAATGCTTTATGGTTCACGTCAACACCGTCGTTCAGCAAGAGAATCATTAGATTGCGCAGTTATGTTGCAAGAACTCCGCAATATGGGGGTTACTGACATCATCACGTTTGACGCTCACGACCCGAGAGTTCAGAATGCTGTGCCACTTATGGGCTTTGACAATTACTTTGCGCACTACCAAATTTTGAAATCTTTTACAAGAAAATTTCCTGAAATCAAGTTGGATAAAGATAGCTTGATGGTCATTTCGCCAGATGAAGGCGCAATGTCACGAAACGTGTATTACGCATCTGTTTTAGGACTTGATTTGGGTATGTTCTATAAACGTCGTGATTACGCACACATTGTAAATGGACGAAATCCGATTGTTGCTCACGAATATATTGGTTCACCAGTTGATGGAATGAATGTATTTGTAGCAGACGATATGATTGCAACTGGCGATTCAATTTTGAAACTTGCCAAAGAAATTAAAGACAAAGGAGCGCAAAAAGTTTTCCTTGCGCCCACGTTCGCAATATTTACAGAAGGCGTAGATAAATTTAACAAAGCATACGCCGAGGGAATTTTTGATGCTGTATTGTCAACAAATTTGACTTACCGCACATCCGAATTGAAGGCTTGCGAATGGTTTGTGGAAGCAGATATGTCAAAATATATTGCATATATTATCACCGCTGCAAACCACAATGAATCTGTATCAAATTTGCTTGACCCGTTTGAAAAAATCAAGCAACTTGTTAATAGACTTAAAAGTGAAAATTAGGAGGAAAAAGTGAAAATAACCTGGTTAGGGCATTCTTCTTTCAAACTTGAAGAAAGCACAGGTACGGTTGTCGTTACCGACCCTTACCATTCGTACGTCGGCTATGAAATGCCAAAAACCGACGCGAATATTGTTACGGTAAGTCATACGCATAACGACCATTCTTTTGTCAATTCTGTTGGTGGAAATCCAACCGTTATCGACAGCGCAGGCGCATACGAAATTAGTGGCGTGCATATTCTAGGAATAACCACGTATCACGATGACGCAAAAGGAAGTATAAGAGGAGAAAATACGGTATTTAGATATCGTATGGATGGCGTTGATATTTGCCATATGGGTGACATTGGCGAAGATTGCAACGTGATGCTTGTTGAAAGCATTATGCCTGTTGATATTCTTTTGTTGCCTGTTGGCGGAACGTTTACAATCGATGCAGCACAAGCAAAGGAATACGTTGACAGAATTATGCCTGACGTTGTCATTCCAATGCATTACAAAACAAAAGATTGCGAGTTTGACATAGACAAAATTGATAATTTTCTTGATTTGTTTGACCAAAAAGACATTATTTACAGTGATTCAGAAACCATTGAATTCGACCGCTCAGATTTTGACGGCGAAGATACAAAGGTTTTGGTTTTGAAAAAGTTTACCGAATAATTCACGCAAGTTAGTTGTTTTAATACATATTTTATAGTTGTACTTATGTCACCTATGTGGTGACATAGGGCGACTTTTAGGAGGATATATGGAAGGTTATACCCTTGAAGATTTGAACAAAAAATCGATATTTGAAATTAGAGATATTGCCAGAGAAGTTGGTGTTCCTGCTCCAACTAAGTCTAATAAAGGTGATTTGATTGAAATGATTTACAAAATTTCAAACGGTCAAATTGCCCCACCAGAACCACCAAGACGTGGAAGACCTAAAAAGAATGAGCCTGAAATTGATTTAATCTCTGAAAATGAAGAAAGTGTTAACGACAAAGAATGTTCAGAGGAAAAAACTGATATTAAAAAAGATTTTGAAAAGCCAACTAAATTTTTTGCTCAAAAAGATAAGCGCAGTTTTAACAAATTTGACGACAGACGTTTCCAAAGAGATAGACAAAACTTGAAATCTGCTTCTTGCCAAGAAAGCAGAAATGAAGAGCCAGAACAAGAAAGGGAAGGTTTTTTGGAGATTAACCCTGACGGATATGGTTTCTTGCGAGTTAAAAACGGAGAGTTCAATGATTTGGACGCTTATGTTAGCGCGGTAAAAATTAGACAATATAATTTGAGAAAAGGCGACTTTGTAAAAAGCACTTGCAAAATTATTCAAGATGGAAGACCTGCTGCTGTTGTATCGGTTAAGTCTGTTAATGGAATTGATGCGTTAAAACTCGGTAAACGTCCAAATTTTGACGACTTAGTTCCTATTTATCCCGATGAAAGGATACGTCTTGAAATTCCGTCAAGACCGCGTGAGTACGCTACACGTTGTATAGATTTGGTTGCTCCAATAGGAAAAGGTCAACGTGCTATGATTGTTTCACCTCCTAAGGCTGGTAAAACAACTTTGCTTAAAATGATTGCTGGCTCAATAGCGACAAATTATCCCAACGTTGAATTGTTGGTTTTGCTTATTGACGAACGTCCTGAGGAAGTTACGGATATGCAACGTTCAATAAAAGGAGAAGTAGTGTTCTCTACCTTTGATGAATTGCCCGAACACCATACAAAAACTGCTGAATTATTACTTGATAGAGCAAAACGTATGGTTGAAATGGGAAAAGACGTCGTAATACTTATGGATAGTTTGACAAGACTTGCACGTGCATACAACCTTACAATTCCACCAACAGGCAGAACTTTGTCAGGTGGTATTGACCCTGGTGCATTACACAGCCCAAAACGCTTTTTCGGTTCGGCTAGAAATATTGAAAACGGCGGTTCTTTGACAATTATTGCAACTGCTTTGATTGATACTGGCAGCCGTATGGACGACGTTATTTTTGAGGAATTCAAAGGTACTGGTAATATGGAAATTCACCTTGACCGTCGTCTTAGTGAAAAACGCGTATTCCCAGCAATAGATTTGGCAAAAAGCGGAACAAGAAAAGAAGAATTGTTGCTTACTCCAAGCGAATTGGAAGGTACTTGGGGTGTTAGAAAAATGCTGTCGGTTGGGGATAGCTCGGAAGCAACTGAAAATTTGCTTACTATGCTGGTAAAAACAACATCTAACCGCGAATTTATTGACCAATTAAATCTTTCGCTTAAAAAATGGCAAAAAGAGGGCTATACTCTTAGAATAAATAAGTAATATAGGGAGAGAATTATGAATAATCAAATCGAAATAACCAAACCGACAAGATTGTTGGAAGAAAATGGCAATTTAGCTGTCGCTGGTTGGGCAAGACATAACTTTTTCGAGTTTGACAGACGCTCTGCAAAACCGCGTTCACGACTGAAAGAATGGGATTTTTATCAAATCTCAAATGGAAAGTGGATGGTGCAACTTAACTTTGCTAACATAACTCTTGGAGCTGCTGCTTCCGCTTTGTTGCTAAACCTTGAAACAGGCGAAATCTTTAGTGCTACAAACTTGGAAGTTGCAACAAGAAAAAAATTCCCATTGCCAAGAAACGGTGAAGTTCCAAACTTCTTCCGTTATGAGAAAGGAAACACAATTTTACAATTTGATACACGTCGCAGTTGCAGAAAACTTGAATATAAAGGTAAAGCCAAAGGTAAAACATTTTCTATGGAATTTACTATGGATTTTATGCCTAATCACGAGAATATTACCATTGTTACCCCGTTTAAGGACAAACCATCACACTTCTTTATGACAATGAAACAAAATTGTATGCCTTGTGCAGGAGTTGTTAAGGTAGGTGAACAAGAAATTATCTTTGACAAAAAAGATACCTTTGCAGTTTTAGACTGGGGCAGAGGAGTATGGCCATATAAAAACTTTTGGTATTGGGGCAATGGCGCAACTTATATTGATGGAAAAATATTCGGTTTTGAAGTAACGTGGCTTATTGGCGACGAGTCTAATGCCACCGAAACCTGCTTGTTCTATGACGGAAAAGCTCACAAAATTGGAAAATGCGATATTGAAAACTTTCCAAAAGATAGGTGGATGGAGCCTTGGCACATAACGTCTGAAGATGGCAGATTTGACGTAACTATGACGCCATTCCACGACCATAAAAGTGGCGCATTGGTGTTCAATGCAGTTGGTATGTTGTCGCACCAAGTTCACGGATTATGGAATGGATATGCAATTTTAGATGACGGAACAAAACTTGAAATCAAAGATATGTACGCCTTCTGTGAATATGTAGAAAATCGTTGGTAAAAATCAAATTTTAACGGCAATTTGAGGTAATTCGTTAATGAAATTACTTGTCAAGTTGCCGTTAATAATATATAATCATCAACGTTGGGTTTAGATTATTGCTATCTTACGGACATAGTTGGACATTGTGGTTTTGTTTTCCACATTACTCCAACTCAAACCCAATGTAAAATTAAACAAAAAGGAATGGAGAAATCGCCTAGTTTGGTCGAGGGCGCACGACTGGAAATCGTGTAAACCGCAAAACGGTTTCGAGAGTTCGAATCTCTCTTTCTCCGCCAAATCAAGACACGACACCGCTGACGCCTGCTCGTGTCTTTTTTATGCTCTGAAAGTTCGACAAACAACAAACTGACGCTCGAGATTATCGCTATTACGCTCGTGTGCTCGCTACGAATCTCTCTTTCTCCCAATCTAAACCGCGCTTGTACCCACGCTAAAAAATAGGTTTTAGTGAACGGAGTTGCTGGCGTGTTTTTCTTTTTGCTAGTCGTAAACATAGATATAATTATAAAATAATTAAAAAAGCGAAGAATATTTGAATAAATATAACTGCTTGCTTTTATTATCATCTTTTGATATTATTAAAAAAAAGAATAACAACTGCCACCGGGTAGTTAAAAACAAAGCATTCGTTTACACATCGTTAGGTCTTAGAAGATGTGTAGAACGGGTGCTTATTTTTTTCGAAGGACTTATGAAAAAAGCACTTAATTACTTTTCAAAAAAAGAGATAATACTTTGGCTATTTTCCACTATATGCATTGTTACCGTATTTTTTATTTTTGACAGAACGAACTACTTAATTTTATCGGCTTCAATAATTGGAGTTACCTCTTTAATCTTCAATGCAAAGGGCAACGCTATCGGTCAAGGCTTAATGATTATTTTCAGTATCTTGTATGGCATAATTTCATATACTTTTGCATATTACGGAGAAATGATTACATACCTAGGAATGACCGCACCTATGGCAGTTTTTGCTTTGATTGCCTGGTTGAAGAATCCATACAAAGGCAACAAAGCAGAAGTTAAAGTTAACACTATAAAGAAAAAAGAATGGATAATAATTTCTATTGTCACAATATTAGTTACGATAGGGTTTTACTTTATTCTTAAAGCATTTGATACTGCGAACTTAATTCCCAGCACGATTTCTGTGACGACGAGTTTTATTGCTGTATACCTGACATTCAGACGTAGTGCTTGGTATGCAATAGGGTATGCGGTTAACGATATTGTTTTGATTGTTCTTTGGATACTTGCATCGATAGAGTCAATAACTTACATATCAGTCGTGATATGTTTTGCAGTATTTCTCATCAATGATTTGTACGGTTTTATCAGTTGGCAAAAGATGAGAAAAAGACAAAACGATAAATATTAAAATAATGTTTTTTTTGTATTAGAAGTCAATTAAATAGTAGAAAACTTACAGTAATTTATAATTATTTAGCAAGCATATTTATTTCGGCTTAATTCTAATTGACAAAATTATTATCGTTGAATACAATGAGGTAAATAGGGAGTAGCTTGCATCGAAAGGTGTGATTAAATCAATAGCACGAATTTATAATTCTGGTTTAATTTTAATAAGCGAGACTGTTAGACAGTCTTGCTTTTTTTATAGGAGGGAATATGGAATTTTTGTACGAAACTATTATGGCAGTTCAATGGCAACACGTTATTATGTGGTGTATTGGCGCAATTTTAATTTTTCTTGCCATTAAGAAAGATATGGAACCCGCTCTGCTTTTGCCTATGGGCTTTGGTGCAATTCTTATCAATATTCCGTTTTCAGGCGCAGAGGGCGTTATGCAAACTTTGTTCAATTTTGGTATCGAGTCGGCGGAGATTATGCCAATTTTGCTTTTTATCGGAATTGGAGCAATGATAGATTTTGGGCCTTTACTTGCAAATCCAAAGTTGTTCCTTTTTGGTGGAGCTGCGCAATTCGGAATATTTATAACAATTCTACTTGCCGTTTTATTTGGTTTTGACATTAACGACGCCGCAAGCATTGGTATAATTGGAGCTGCTGACGGTCCGACGTCAATTGTTGTTGCACAAGCACTACACAGCAAATATCTAGGTCCAATTATGGTTGTGGCATATTCATATATGGCACTTGTTCCGATAATTCAGCCTGCCGTTATAAAACTTACGACAACAAAAAAAGAACGCCGAATTAGAATGGACTACGTTGCGGATACAATCTCAAAGCGAACAAAAATATTGTTCCCAATAATCGTAACGTTGATTGCTGGTTTGATTGCTCCAGCGTCTTTATCTCTTGTAGGATTTCTTATGTTTGGAAACTTACTTAGGGAATGCGGTGTACTAAATAATTTATCTGAAACTGCACAAAAAGTTCTGGCAAACTTAATTACGTTGTTGTTGGGAATTACGATAGCGTTTACTATGAAAGCGGAAAATTTTGTTACTATTGAAACCTTAATAATTATGGGCTTGGGACTTCTTGCATTTATATTTGATACTTTTTCAGGGGTTATGTTTGCAAAATTTATCAATTTATTTTCTAAGAAAAAAATCAATCCTATGATAGGTGCAGCGGGAATATCTGCATTTCCAATGTCGGCGAGGGTAGTTCAAAAAATGGGGTTGAAAGAAGACCCGACAAACCACTTGCTTATGCACGCAGTTGGCGCAAACGTATCTGGTCAAATAGCCTCGGCAATAGTCGGCGGTTTGATTATCGGATTGGTACTTTAATAGGAGGCGAAATATGAACCCAAATGTATTGAAAGCACTTGAAATTATGGGCTACGGTGTTTTGGCAATATTTATTGTTATAACCATACTAATTATCGTTGTATCGTGTCTAAAACAACTTGACAAACGAAAATCTGAAAAGCAGATGCAAGCCAACTATAAACCGTTTGGTGAGAAAATGGAGATTTTAGCGAACAAAACTAAGTCTAAAATTAAAGATAAGTTCAGCAAAAAAGATAAGTCTAAGGATAACGCAATAAAAGAAATAAAAAATGACAAAGAAAATGACGTAAAATAACCTTAAAGTAAAAAGCCACCGAATATTCGGTGGCTTTTAATTCTTTATTTTACCATAAATTGTCGTTTCGTACAACTTCTGCACCTTTTGAAGCTCTGACTATTGCTTCAATTCCTCTTTTTGCGGAGTCTTTTGTGTTGTAGCCATCGTTTGTTGTTGCAATAATGTTCCCGTTTGACGCTATCAATCTAAGGCGGACTTCTTCCGATTTATCCTTGTAAATTTGCCATTTTGGGCATTTTTGTTCCTCATATTTCTTTAAGGTTTGGTCTTCTAGTGTTGCGCTTTCTGCGTTTGCTATAACGCTTAAAATTCCGTTTTTGCAGCTATCAAGAGAAGCGTATGGTTCGCCACCTACTGCGATAACACGGTGGTTGTATGAATAAAGTTTGTAAACATAATTGTCATTTTCCGTCTTTTTTATGACAAATTTGCCGTGTGGAACTGTATCGTCACCTTCAATTATAATTTTTTCTTCCGATTTTTTTTCCTTGGATTTTTCTACGGTTGATTTTTGTGTTGATTTAGTTTTAGTTTCAGTTGATTTTTCAACTTTATTATTAGGTTTCTTATTTTCCTTGTCTGTTTTAGGAGTTGAAGAATTATTTTGTTTTGCTGACGTTATATTTTGTTGTTTATTTGTTAGTGTATCTTTGTTTTCAGCGTGGATTTCGGCTGGTTTTGCTGGTGTAGCACTCTCTTTAACTTTTATGATTTTTGTTTTTGTCGTAGCGGGCGTTTCATCTGTTTTCTCAGCAGAAATATTTTTTAAGTTTATATTTTCGATTGTTTGAATGATGTTTTCCTTGTTGATTTCAGGTTCTTCTTGTTTTACAGCAACAGGGATATCATTTTTGTTTGTTTCTTGGACTATTTCAGCTTCCAAATAGTCCTTTTTATCTTTTTTCTTAAAAATTTTTTTCAAAAAATCAAACATAAGCGTTCTCCTATTTTGTATTTTCTTTAAGTTTAACACGATTTTATATTAAAATCAAT
Organism: uncultured Bacteroidaceae bacterium; assembly: GCA_964592815.1. Taxonomy (GTDB): domain Bacteria; phylum Bacillota; class Clostridia; order Christensenellales; family CAG-917; genus CAZQGE01. The sequence continues at coordinate 12,653 of CAZQGE010000008.1, forward strand.
GATGCTCTTTTACTCTTAAATGATTAGATATATAATTGAAAAATTATTACTTATATGGTAAAATAAAAATATGAATAATTACAACTTGAACGATAAACAACTTGAGGCGGTAAATGACTTATATGGTCATATTTTGGTTATTGCTGGGGCGGGTAGCGGCAAGACGCGCGTGCTGACGTCAAGAATATGCAAACTTATTGAAGATGGTGTTTCACCATACAATATTTTAGCAATAACGTTTACAAACAAAGCCGCAAATGAAATGAAAGAACGCATAAGCAAATCTACCTTTGGCGGTGGTGACGTTTGGACAAGCACTTTTCACTCTATGTGTGCAAAAATATTGCGTTTTGATGCTGATAAGTTGGGCTATGGAAAAGATTTTAGTATTTATACCGATTTAGAAAGCGACAGAGTTGTAAAACGTATTTGTGCTGAATACCTTGAAAGTAATCCAAAAATGAAATCTGAATACTTGTGGCATATATCTCGCGCAAAAACCTATGCGCTGTCACCATCTGAATATTATGACAGCTTAAAATCGGACAGAGTGGAAGACGCAACTGTAATTGCAACTATTTATAAAAGATATGAAGATGAGCTTAAAAAGTGTAATTCAATGGATTTTGATGATTTGTTGCTTAAAACTCTACAACTCTTTGAAACTTCTCCAGAAGTTCTTGAAAAATATCAAAATAGGTTTCAATATATCCACGTTGATGAGTTTCAAGACACAAACACGTTGCAATATCGTTTGGTAAAAATGTTGTCGGCAAAACACGGCAATTTGTTTGTGGTTGGTGATGAAGACCAATCTATTTATAGTTGGAGAGGTGCAGAAATAAAAAATATTCTTAATTTTAAGAAAGATTTTAACGATGCAAGAATACATAAACTCGAACAAAATTACCGCAGTACCTCGTCGATTTTGGAGGTTGCGAACAACGTTATTAAACATAATACTGCAAGAAATGAAAAAAATTTGTGGTGTGAAAATAAAAATGACTATTCTGTTGAATATTATGAAGCCTATTCCGACAGAGATGAGGCAAATTATGTATCTAGGCAAATAAACTACCTTATGAATAGTGGCGAAAGTTACCGTGATATGGCGATATTGGTGAGAGCAAACTCGCTTACGCGTATGTTTGAAGAAGATTTCAATTTGCACGGCATTCCATATAAAGTTTTTGGAGGCTTCAGATTCTTTGAAAGAAAGGAAATCAAAGACGCTTTGGCTTATGTTAGAATTGCGCTTAATCCAAGTGATAACGACAGCATTTTAAGAGTTATAAATTATCCTAAGCGTGGAATTGGAAACACGGCTGTTTTGGAATTGCAAAAATTGGCAAGTGAACATAATACTACGTTTTTCAATATTCTTATAAATCCAGATTTTATGTCCCCAACGGTTGCAAAAAAGGTTGCGCCGTTTACTGAAGTGGCATTGAAACTGATTGAAAACGCAAAGAATATGCAACCTGTTGAATTTATGCGTTTTATGTTGATTAAATCGGGCATTGAAACGTTTATGTCTACAAGCACAGACCCAGATGATGCAAACCGTCTTGAAAACGTAAACGAACTTGTATCCGCTGTGCAACAATTTGTAAATGACAACAAGGACACCACAATTTCTGACTTTATGCAATCGGTGTCGTTGGTGTCTGATACAGACAGTATGGATGAAGAAAATTACGTTACAATTGCCACAATTCACGCTGTTAAGGGTTTGGAATTTGACAACGTGTTTATTGTTGGGTTGGAAGAAAACATATTTCCAACGTCACGTGCGCTCGCAAGTGGTGACATTGAAGAAGAAAGACGGCTTATGTACGTTGCAATTACACGAGCAAAAAAACATTTATGTGTGACAAATGCGAGGTCAAGATACCGTTTTGGTGAAACGGTTTATTTCCCCAAAAGCAGATTCGTTATGGAAATGAAAGGCGAACATCAGTCTTTGAAAATTGGCAATTCCTACTTTGCGGGTAATGATAACGAGCGTAGAAAAGATTTCGGTACTGTTGCGAAACAACCTTATACGGCAAATAAGAGTATTGGCGCAATCAAAACTGGCAACAATAAACCCGTTGCAGACTTTAATAAATATAAAGAAAATACCATTGTTGAGCACAATAAATTTGGACGTGGTATTATTACTGCAACAAGTGGTGATGGTGAAGATAAAGTTGCGTCGATATTGTTTAAGGGAATTGGCGTAAAGAGGTTTTCTCTTGCTATTGCAATCAACAACTTGAAAATTATTGAGGAGTAGTTAATGGATAAGCTCGATAGAATGAATGAACTGACCGAAACGCTAAACAGGTACGCAAAACTTTATTATGAAGAAGACGCGCCTGTGGTTTCTGATGCGGAATATGACAAGTTATATGACGAGCTTAAAGCCTTAGAACAAGAACTGGGCTTTACAATGAAAAATAGTCCAACACATCGTGTAGGAGGCGCACCACAAAAGAAATTTGAGCAATCAAAACATATTTTGCGACTGTATAGCCTTGATAAATGTCAATCTTTTGAAGAACTTGCAGAATGGTACAACAAACTTAACAAAACACTTGGTAAGTTTCCAGAGCTGACGTGCGAATATAAGTTTGACGGACTAACGTTGAATTTGCTTTATGAAAATGGCACGCTGCAAAAAGCAACGACGCGAGGCGATGGCGTAGTAGGTGAAATTGTAACTGAACAAGTTAAAACAATAAAGAAATTGCCTGAGAATATATCGTATAAAGGTGTAATTGAAATTCAAGGTGAAGGATTGTTGAGATTGTCGCAACTTGACAGATACAACAAAACCGCACAAGAACCTCTTAAAAACGCGCGTAATGGCGCAGCAGGTGCAATAAGAAACTTAGACGCAAAGGTTACAGCGGAAAGGGGACTGAGTTTTATGGCGTACAACATTGGCTTCAGTGACCTGAAATTTGAAACACAAGTTCAAATGCGTGATTTTTTGAGAAAGGAAGGCTTTGAAACTGCGGGCGACTTTGAATTGATTGACCACACCGAAAAGGCCATATCTTTTGCTGAAAAAACCGCTGTGGCACGTCCTAATCTTGACTATTTGATAGATGGTATTGTTTTCAAAGTGAACGATACAAATTTACGTGAAATTATCGGATATACAGAAAAATTTCCGAAGTGGGCGATTGCTTACAAGTTTAAGCCAGATGAAATGACAACACTTCTAAAAGACGTAATTTGGCAAGTGTCAAGAAGTGGAAAGCTAAACCCACTTGCCATTTTAGAGCCTGTTGACATTGGCGGTGTTACTGTGTCAAGAGCGACGCTGAACAACTATGGCGATATTGTTAAGAAAAAAGTAAAAATTGGTGACAGAGTATTTATTAGACGTTCAAACGACGTTATTCCTGAAATTACTGGTGTCGCTGAAGAAGCTGAAAATGCAAAGAAAATAGAAAAGCCAAATATATGTCCAGCGTGTGGTGGAGAAATTGAAGAAGTGGGTGCATTTTTGTTTTGCAAAAACCAAGATTGCGCGCCAAAAACTATATCTCAACTTGACCACTTCGCGTCAAAAGACGCTATGAATATTGATGGATTTTCTGAAAAGACTGCGGAACAATTTTACAACGAAATCGGAGTGAAGTCGCTTTTTGACATTATGAACCTAAGTTATCAAGACATTTTTGGGTTGGAAGGATTTGGCGACAAAAAAACAAGCAATCTAATTTTGGCAATTCAAGCATCAAAAGCAACAACTTTAGATAGATTTTTGTTTGCATTAGGTATTGAAGGAATAGGAAAAAAGACAGCAAAAGACTTGGTTAAGGTGTTTAGAACGCTTGAAAAGATAAAAAACGCCTCTATTGAGGAACTTAGCCAAGTTGACGGAATAGGTGAGATTTTGGCGAAAAACATTTTTGATTATTTCAAGGATAATCAAAATATTGAAAATGTCCAAAAATTGATTGATACGGGAATAACTTTTGAAGAAAACGTTGAAAAAGTAGGTGTTTTTAGCGGTAAAAAAATTGTGCTTACAGGCTCACTCCCAACTCTGAAAAGAGGAGAAGCAACTAAAATAATTGAGGATAATGGAGGAGAAGTTTCAAACTCTGTATCAAAAAATATTGATTACATTTTGGCTGGAGAGGACGCGGGAACTAAACTTGAAAAAGCTCAAAAATTAGGGCTTAAAATTATTGATGAAAATCTGTTTTTCGAACTTATCGGGAAATAATTTTTCAAGTAATATACTGCTAATATTCAAGCTGAATATTACAATTTTATTGTACTACTTGCATATATTGCTCAATTTTGGTATAATATCTAAAAATTATTAGGCGGATAAACCAATATGTATAGTATGACAGGATATGGCAAAGGTGTTTCCGATGTTGACGGCAATACGTTGACAATAGAAATAAAATCAGTTAATCATAGATTTTTAGATTTGTGCTTGAAAATGCCAAAGAGCTTTCTGTTTTTGGAAGACTCAATCAAAAAGGCAATAGGAGCAAAAATTCAAAGAGGGCATCTTGATATTTTTGTTACTTATGAACAAAAATCTGTAAATTTTGGTTCGTTTTCTGCCGACGTTGAGCTTGCAAAAAATTATATTGCTATGGCAGATAAACTTGCAAAAGAAACTGGGCTTGAAAACGATTTGACTTTATCATCTGTGTTAAAAGTCCAAGATATGGTTTTGAGAAGTACTGTTGACGTTGACGAAAAGTTGCTTGCGGAAAAGACGTTGGAAGCGTTGAACATTGCTCTTGATGGTTTACTCCAAATGCGATGCGTTGAAGGTCAATCACTAAAAAACGATATTTTGTTAAAACTGAACATAATTGAAGAAAAACATTCTGAAATATGCGATTATGCGCCGTTTGTAGTTGACGATTATCGCAACAAACTTTACTCACGCATAAAAGATGCTATTGGCGCGGATATGTGTGACAATGAAAGACTTGCAACAGAGGTTGCTTTGTATGCTGACCATTGCGCCATTGATGAAGAGACTACAAGGCTTAAAGCACATATTGAAAATATGAAAAATCTTTTGGATATGGACGAACCTGTTGGCAGAAAACTTGACTTTTTGGTTCAGGAACTCAACCGAGAGACAAACACAATCGGCTCAAAAGCTAATGACTTAAGAATTACTAATAATGCTTTAGCAATAAAAAATGAAATCGAAAAAATTAGGGAGCAAGCACAAAACATCGAATAATATGGAAAAACAAGGACTTTTAATTGTAATATCGGGTTTTAGTGGCGTTGGAAAGGGCACGGTTATTCAACTTGTGCTTGACGCTCTACCAAATGTCAAATTTTCGATATCGTGTACGTCGAGAAAACCAAGAAACGGTGAGGAAAACGGAGTAAATTATTTTTTCTTAAGTGAAGAAGAATTTGAACAGAAAATAAAAGAAGACGCCTTCATTGAATATACAAAAACGTTTACCAACTATTACGGAACATTGAAAAGTGAAATTGACAAACCTTTGCAAGCTGGTGTAGATATATTGTTGGAGCTAAATGTTGTAGGCGCAAAAAATATAAAGAACATATATCCCGACTGTGTCACGGTTTTTGTTACTCCACCATCTATCGACGCTCTTAAAGCACGCTTGATTGGCAGAGGCTCTGAAACACCAGAAAGCCTTGAACGTAGACTAAAAGAAATTGAAACTGAAAGTAAAGACATAGACAAATATGACTATGTGGTTGTCAATAACATTGCAAAAGTGTGTGCGGATGAAATTATTGCAATCATTCAAAGTGAACACTTGAAGTCAGAAAGAAACAGAAACAAAAATGTATTTGAAAATAAATCGGAGGATTGACCTATTATGATGATAGACCCACCAGTAGACAAACTTATCAAAAAAGCTGAATGCAATTATGCGCTTACTTGCGCAGTTGCAAAGCGTACCAGAGAATTGGTTACAAGCGATACAAATTATCTTCAACAATATTCTGACAAGCCAATTACAAGAGCTTGCAAGGATATTTATGAAGGAAAAGTAAAAATTGTAAGAGAGTAATTATGTTAGACGGAAAAAACGTAGTTTTGGGTGTTACGGGCAGTATATCTGCCTACAAAGCGTGTGAACTTTGCTCTTTGCTTGTTAAAAGCGGAGCAAATGTTGACGTGATTATGACGAAAAATGCGACAGAATTTGTTGTGCCATTGACATTTGAGACCTTGACAAACAACAAGGTCAATATTGATATGTTCGACAGAGTTTTTACAAGAAACGTTACGCACGTTTCGCTTGCAAAAAAAGCCGATATTTTTGTTGTTTGCCCAGCTACGGCCAATGTCATTGCTAAGTTTGCAACGGGAATTGCGGATGATATGTTGTCGTCAACATATATTGCTTGCAAAGCTCCAAAGCTGATTTGCCCCGCAATGAACGTAAATATGTACGAAAACGTTGCAAACGTTGAAAATATGAAAATTTTGAGTGAACGTGGCGTAATGTTTGTTGAACCGATAGAAGGAAGACTTGCTTGCGGCGACGTAGCAAAAGGAAAACTTGCAGACGTTAGTTTTATTTTTGAAACTATCGTCAATATTCTCAATAAAAAAAAAGATTATCTAACTAAGCGTGTATTGATTACGGCTGGCGCAACCGAAGAAAACATTGACGGTGTGCGTGTGATTACAAACCATTCAAGTGGTAAGATGGGTGTGGCAATCGCTGAAAAGGCTATCGAACGAGGCGCAGAAGTTACGTTGATTTTTGGAAATGTAAAAGTAGAATTGCCAAAAAACTTAAAAAAAGCAATAAGCGTAAAGTCAACTATCGATATGTTGAATGCCGTAGAAAGTGAAGTCGCAAATGCAGATGTCATTATTATGGCTGCAGCTCCGTCCGATTATCGTCCAAAAGAAACGTACAAAAACAAAATTAAGGCACAAGAACTTACGCTTAATTTTGAAAAGAACCCCGATATTGCAGCGACAATAGGAAAAATTAAAGGCGATAAAAAACTTGTTATATTCTCAGCAGAAACGCAAGATTTGATTGAGAACGCAACAAAAAAACTTATTGCAAAAAATGCAGATTTGGTTGTGGCAAATGACGTAACAAGAGAAGGCGCAGGTTTTTACGTTGACACAAACATAGCAACACTCATTGACAAAAATGGCAAAAAGACTGAATGCCCATTGATGAAAAAGTCTGAACTTGCAGATATAATTTTAGACAAGGTTTTAGAGTAAATGATTTTAGAGGTTATCGTCGATATTTCAAACTCAGAAGTTGACAGAACTTTTGATTATTTAGGCGATAATATGCCGCTTGGAAGCAGAGTAGCAGTTGAATTTGGCAAAAAACGTCTGATAGGTTTTGTTATCGGAAAAAAAGAAAAATCTGATTTTTCAAATTTGAAAAAGGCAGATTTTTTAGATTTGCCTATTTTGCCAGAACAACTTGAACTTATGGAATATATGCGCAAGGTTTATAATTTGCGTTACATTGACGTTTTAAGGTTGTTTGTTCCTGCAAAACTTAGAGATGAAAAAAAACCTGAAAGTACAAGAATATTTTTGACGGTTACAAAAAAACTGTCTTTTGAAGAAATAAAATCTTCAATTTCCAAAAATGCAAAAAAACAAAATGAAATTATAGATTATCTTTGGGAAAATAATGGTGAATTTCTTACCGTTTTGTCTGAAAAATTTGGTGTTTCTGCAATAAAAACATTACGTGAAAAAAAAATTTTGGACGAAGAAGATATACATACTAGAAGTACGCCTTTGAACGCGTTAAAAAAAGAAATTAAACACGTAACGCTTACCGAAAAACAATATGATGCAGTAAAAACATTGACTGAAAACAGCGGTGTATTCTTGTTGCACGGCGTTACTGGTTCGGGCAAAACAGAGGTTTACGAAAGTGTAATTGAAAATTTGTTAAAAAAAAATAAGACTGCAATTATGCTTGTTCCTGAAATTTCGCTTACCCCTCAAATGTTAGGGTTGTTCCGCGCTAGATTTGGAGATAGCGTCGCAATTTTACATAGCGGATTAAATGCTTCCGAACGTTATGACGAGTGGAAAAGACTGCGTGAAGGAGAGGCAAAAATTGCAATAGGAGCAAGGTCTGCCGTATTTGCGCCACTTCAAAATTTAGGAGCAATTTTTATTGACGAAGAACACGATTCAAGTTATATAAGTGAATCTAATCCACGCTATGATACAAAAGAAATAGCAAAATTCAGAACTAAAATGTCGGGGGCAACGCTTGTTCTTGGTTCGGCTACACCCGATATGGAAACATATTTGAAGGCAACACAAGGCGAATATAATTTGATTGAATTGCCTGATAGAATTTCCGTGCATAAATTGCCTGAAATGGAAATTATTGATATGACGGCAGAATTCCGTCAAGGGAATCGTTCATTGTTTTCTAAGACGCTGCAAGAGGCAATAAAAGATACGCTTGACCGCAAAGAACAAGTTATGTTGTTCCTAAACAGACGAGGTTTTGCATCGTTTATAAGATGCAATGAATGCGGGTATATTCCAAAATGCACTGACTGTGATTTGTCGCTTACATACCACAAAGCAACTAACGAACTCAAATGTCACTACTGTGGAAGACGTTATCACGCACTCACAAAGTGCCCAAACTGCGGAAGCGAAAACATAAAACACGGCAGAGTGGGGACGGAAAAAGTTGTTGAAGAATTGAAAAAAAATTTTGGTGAAAATATCAAGGTTCTGAGAATGGACAACGACACCATAAATGGAAAGGACAGTTATTTCAGAATTATCGACAACTTTGCAAAGCGCAAGGCGGATATACTTGTTGGCACACAAATGATTGCAAAAGGGCACGACTTTTCAAACGTCACTTTGGTTGGAATTTTGGAAGCTGACGCTGCGCTTTATTTTTCAGATTATCGTTCTTCAGAGCGTACGTTTCAACTTATTACGCAAGTTGCTGGCAGGGCAGGTCGAGCTGAAAAAAAAGGCAGAGTAATTTTGCAAACTTATGCGCCTCGGCACTATGTTTTTAGATATGGACAATCTTATGACTACGTTGGATTTTGGAAAAAGGAAATCAATACAAGAATGGTAACAAAATTTCCGCCATTCACAAAAATTGTTCGTGTTTTGACAACTTCAGATGAGGAACAAGTATCGGTTGACGTAACAAGGTCGATATACAAGGAAATTCAGCTTTTGCAAAATGAATTCGGAAAATTTGTATATATAGGCGCGTCAAAATCGCCAGTTACGCGAATAAACGGGCAAATTAGGTATCAAATTCTTTTAAGAATTTTACCAGACGTTTTTGATAGCGTTATAAATAGGATATATGCTATTGTAGATAAAAATAAAAATAAAAAAGGGAGTGTCTTTGTGGAGATAAATCCTCAAAGTTTGATATAGTTATGGCAAAAAGAATTATTGTAACCGTACCCGATGACATTTTGACAAAACGTTGTCGTGAAGTTGACGTTTTTGACAATCGTTTATGCAACTTGTTGGACGATATGAAAGAAACGCTAGAATATGCAAATGGCGCAGGTCTTGCCGCGCCACAAGTTGCAATTTTGAAAAGAGTTGCCATTGTTATGACAGAAGATGGTTATTTTGAACTTATCAACCCAAAAATAGTATCTCAATCTGGCGAACAAACGGGTGTTGAAGGTTGTTTATCTGTTCCTAATAAGTACGGGACAGTAACAAGAGCAAACAAAATTACCGTAAAAGCTGCTGACAGGTTTGGAAAAGAACATAAATACAAGGTTGCCGGTTTTACAGCTAGGGCATTTTTGCACGAAATTGACCATCTTGACGGCATAATTTACACATCGAAATGTGAAAATTTGGAAAATGAGGAATAATGAAAATAATTTTTATGGGTACTCCCGATTTTTCGGCTAACGTACTTGAAATTTTGAATTCTAAAATTGAAGTTTCGGCTGTTGTTACTGGCGTTGATAAGCAAGTAGGCAGGGGCTTTAATATTAAACCGTGTCCTCTTAAAGTTAAGGCGACAGAACTTAATATACCCGTTTTGCAATTTGAGAAGGTTTCAAAATATGGAATTGAGACGATAAAAGCTCTTGAACCCGACCTCGTTATCACTTGCGCATTCGGGCAAATTTTGTCAGATGAATTTTTGAAAATTCCGAAATATGGTGTTCTTAACGTTCACGCCTCATTACTCCCAAAATATCGTGGTTCGTCACCAATTCAATGGTCAATTTTGAATGGTGAAAAATACACTGGTATAACCATTATGCGAACTGTCAAAGAAATTGACGCAGGTGATGTTTTACTTCAAAAAACAATAGAAATTTGTAAAACTGAAACCGCAGGCGAACTTTTCGACAGGTTATCAATTTTAGGCGGTCAAACTATTGTTGAAGCTGTAAAAATGATTGAAAACGGAAGTTATAATTTTGTGGCGCAAGACCACAGCAAGGCGACACATTGTTCAATGATAAAAAAGACGGACGGGCTTATAGATTTCTCTAAAACCGCTTTTGAACTTGACTGTTTTGTGCGAGGAATGACTCCATGGCCGTCAGCATTTTGCGACTACAAAGGCAAAATGCTTAAAATTTTTGAACTTAATAAAGTGTCTGAAAGCATTGGAACTTATTCGCCAGGCGAAATTATTTCTTGCGACCAAAAAACAGGAATTAAAGTTCAATGCGGAGATGGAATTATTGAAATTTTAAGTTTGCAACTAGAAGGCTCAAAAAGAATGTCTGCACAAGATTTTACAAAAGGACGTTCTTTGGAAATAGGATATATTTTATGAAAAATCATATTAACGACGCAGTAAAAATATTAAGCAAAATTTTTGCAGATGGTACGTACAGCAACATTGCATTGAACGAAAACGACGTAAGTGATATGACGTTTAAGTTGGTTTACGGCGTTTTGGAAAATAATATAAAAATTGATTACATTCTCAAACAGTTGATTGATAAAAAGCCTCAAAACTATGTTTTGAATTTGCTTAAAGTTGGTGTGTGCGCATTGCTTATTATAAACAACGTGCCACCGTATGCTATCGTAAGTGAAACTGTTGAAGTAGCAAAAATGAATGGAAAAATCGGCGCAGGCGGTTTTATAAATGCAGTTATGAAAAAAGTTTCAAACACAGAATATAAATTGCCAACTGCTGACGATAACAATTACTTAGAAATAAACTTCTCAAAACCGCAATGGTTTATTAACAAATTATTATCCGAATATGGCAAAGCTAGAACAATGGAAGTCCTATCTGAGCCGTCTTATGAACTTGAACACATACGTGTGAACACCAAACTTACAACAATTGATAAGGTGAAAAGCAAGTTGGATAAATCTGGCGTAAGATACACAGAAAGCAAGTGCGGTGGTATGAACGTTAGGCTTGATAAAACTGTCAAGAATTTGTTTAGAAATGGATTTTTAACTGTTCAATCGCCGTCATCAATGCTTGCTGTTCAAGCCTTAAACCCACAAGGAAAATGCAAAGTTTTAGATTTATGTTCTGCACCTGGCGGGAAAGCAGTATTTATTTCCGAAATGTGTCCTGACGCTAAAATATTAGCTTGTGACATTCACCCACACAGAATTGAACTTATAGAAAAGTATGCAAAACGTATGCGCGCATGCAACATATCAACAACAATTTCTGACGCCACAAAATTTAAGACAGAATATGAAAACGGCTTTGATTACGTTTTGGTTGACGCGCCTTGCAGTTGCCTTGGCACATATAAAAAACACCCTGACGTATTTTTAACAAGGCAAGAAAGTGATATAGAAAAACTTTCAAAAACGCAAAAAGAAATTATTGACAATGCTGTTAGATACGTAAAAAAAGGCGGAACGCTAGTTTACTCTACTTGCACACTTTTTAAGGAAGAAAATTCTGAAATTAGAGATTATATTTTGTCAAAAGGTAGTTTCAAACTTGATAAAATGAACATTTGTTTTTCAAACAATGGAGAGCTTCAACTTTTACCGCACAAAGAATATGACGGTTTCTATATTGTAAAATTTGTAAGGGAATAATTATGACGGACTGCATAAACAAAAAAATTGATTTGCTTGATTTATCATTACAAGAATTGAAAAATGAGTTTTCCGCCTTTCCAAAATATACTGCTGGACAACTCTTTGTTTTTTTACACGAAGGCAAGACTTTTGACGATATGACGTCGCTTAAAAAGGATTTCAGAGAAGAATTAAAACAAAAATATACAGCCAATAGCGTCGAAATTTTGAAAACTTTTTGTGGTAAATCTGGCACTAAAAAATATCTGTTTAAGTTAAGTGACGGAAATTTGATTGAAGGTGTTTTTATGCCTCATGATTACGGAAATACGCTTTGCTTATCTACACAAATAGGTTGCAGAATGAATTGCAGTTTTTGTGCGTCAGGTTTAGACGGATTGTTACGTAATTTGACAGCTGGAGAAATGCTCGGGCAAGTTGTTGCAGTAAATAAAAATGAAGGCGGGAGCATTAAAAACCGTAAAGTTACAAATTTAGTGCTTATGGGAAGCGGTGAGCCATTTGACAACTACAATAACGTCTTAAAATTTTTGGAATTTGTTACGTTTGAAAATGGAATAAATATTAGCGAACGAAACATATCGTTGTCAACATCTGGACTATGCGATAAGATAGATGAATTTGCATCAAGTGGACACAAAGTTACGCTTTCAATAAGTTTACACGCGCCATTTGATAATTTGCGAAGTAAACTTATGCCAATAAATAAAAAGTATCCAATTGATAGATTGGTGAAGTCCGCAAAAAATTATTTTGAGAAAACTGGTAGACGCGTCATATTTGAATATACCTTAATCAAAGGTGAAAACGATAGCGATGCTTGTGCTGATGAACTCAAACGACTTACAAGCGGTTTTCCGACGCATATAAACCTTATTAGATTAAATGAAGTAAAAGAAAATAATTATTTTGCGCCAACTGAAGATGCGACAGCAAAATTTGCTGAAAAACTTGAAAAACTTGGTGTTTCTGTTACAATTAGAAGAAGCCTAGGAAACGACATTGAAGGCGCGTGCGGTCAATTAAGAAGGCGATATTTGGAAGAAAATCTAAAAAAATGAAGGCAATTAAAGGCAGAGTAATAAAAGCAATAGCTTCAAAATTTTTTGTCGACATCGAAGATGATGTCAAAATTTGTTATGCAAGAAAAAAATTGAAACTTGACGGAGATATTTTTGTTGGTGATTGGGTTTTTATTGAAAAAGAACAAAAAACTTATGTTATTGAAGAGGTGATAAAACGCAAAAACATCCTTTTAAGACCATACATAAGCAACGTAGATATATGTCTGATTGTTATTGCTTGCGAGCCTGAACCCGATTTTTTGTTAGTTGACAAAATCATTGTAAACTGCCTTAAAGAAGATATCGTCCCTGTTTTGATTGTCAATAAAGCTGATGTTGGAGTTGTAGAATATAAGGCTTATGAAAACGTGCTCCCGCTGTTTGTGTGTTCAGCAGTAAATCCGCAAACCTTGTCTGAATTAATCAATTACATTAAAGGTAAAACTGTCTGTTTTGCAGGTCAATCTGCCGTTGGAAAAAGCTCAATTCTCAACGCTATATTAGATAAAAAGGCTATGGAAGTTGGTGAATTGTCAAGCAAAATTAAACGCGGAAAAAATACGACAAGGCATTCTGAGGTTTTTAAGGTTCAAGATGGAACGTATCTCATTGATACTTGTGGTTTTTCTATGCTTGATACCATAGATATTCCATCTGAGGAATTAAGATTTTATTTTGATGACTTAGAGAAATTTCGTAAAGAATGCAAATTTAACTCTTGTACGCATATTGACGAACCAAATTGCGCCGTAAAAGAACACGTAGGTTTAGATATTGACAAGGGTAGATATGAAAGATATAAAATCATATATAATGAGTTAGAAGATAGGAGGAAAAGTAAGTATGATTAAAGTTGCGCCGTCGATATTGTCGGCTGATTTTTGCAAGATGGCAGAGGCTGTTGAAAACCTAAAAAACTGGGGTGCTGATTGGGTTCATTGTGACGTTATGGACGGGGTTTACGTTCCAAATATAACTTTTGGAATGCCAATGGTAAAAGATTTACGAAAACACACGGATATGTTTTTGGACGTGCATCTTATGATAACAAAACCTGAGAGATACGTCGGAGAATTTTGTGATGCAGGCGCAGATATTGTTACCTTTCACCCAGATGCGTCAGAAGACGTTCAAGGCGCAATCGATACAATTAAAAACAAAGGTAAAAAGTGTGGTTTAGTTGTGAATGCCGACCAGTCTTTTGATATTGCAAAGCCCTACTTAAATCAACTTGATATGTTGTTGATTATGACTGTTCAAGCGGGTTTCGGCGGACAAAGTTTTAAGGAAGATTGCCTTAAAAAAGCCAAGTATGCTGAAAAAATCAAGGAAGAAAACAATCTTAATTTTGAAATTCAGTTGGACGGCGGAGTGTCACCGTCCAATATCGAAATTTGCAAAAATTCAGGAGCAACCGTCGTTGTTGCAGGCAGCGCGGTTTTTAAGGCAGAGGACCCCTCAAAAGCAATAAAATCTATGCAAATTTAGGTTTATTGTTTTGGTTGCTTGTCTTTTCGCTTTAATTTTTTAAGTATATATTTGATAAATTTTGGCGGATTATAACAAACGATTTTCATAATTGCCTCCTAGCATTCAAATTATGTTGGGGGGTAATTTTTTGTTACTAAATAAAGTTGTAAATGGTAATTTAATTGTAAAAAAAAGTTATCAAAGAAAAAACCCGCTATTTTAGCGGGTTTTGTATTGAACAAATATTTTTATGCTCTATCTACTTTGCCAGATTTAAGGCAACGTGTGCAAACATAAACTTCTTCAACTCCACCAGTTGGGGTGTTAACCTTAACCTTTTGAACGTTGGGAGCCCAGCTGCGTCTTGTTTTTCTATTTGAGTGGCTAACCAAATTTCCGCTCATTCTGCCTTTGCCACAAACACTACATACCTTGGACATACTTCTACCTCCTGTAAAACAAACGTATTCTAACAAAATTATACAGATTTGGCAACTGATTTAAGTAAAATTCTTGTTTTAGTTGCAAAAAACTTTCTGATATAGTAAAATCAAGCAAGAAAGGTAGTATATGTCACTTACAACTTCAAATAAATTTGGAAAAATTTCTATTACCGACGAGGCTGTGCAAGCTGTTGCAAGCCGTGTCGCATCGGAATGTTACGGCGTGGTTGATTTAGTTTCGCGTCGTTTTAGTGATAATATAGGACTTTTTTTTAACAAAAGCAATTACGGTAAAGGTGTAAAAATCTCTACCGTTGATAACCTCATTTACGTTGAGGTTTTTGTTATTATTAAGGTGGGTGTAAACATTGATGCTGTCAAAAAATCTATATCCGATACTGTGAAATTCGCTCTTGAAACTTTTACGGGTATGATAGTAAAACGCGTTCATATAAACGTAGTTGGCATTCATGTTTAATTGAGGATTATAAACAATGTTTAGAATAGATGGAACAAAATTTAAGGAGATGCTTGCTGGCGGTGCAAAGGCACTTGAACTTAACCGTGCCGCTATCGACGAGCTTAATGTTTTCCCTGTACCTGATGGTGACACGGGGACAAATATGTCTCTTACAATTTCTTCAGCAATACGCGAAGTAAACACTTCAGATTTTTTTGAGCTTGACAACGTAGCATTGGCTTTTTCAAAAGGCGCGTTAAAAGGCGCGCGTGGAAACAGCGGTGTTATTACATCACAAATTTTTAAGGGTTTTGCAGTTGAGCTTGATTCCAAAATGGAAATGACGCCAAAAGAGTTTGCTAGTTGCCTTAAAAAAGGTACTGAAATTGCTTATGGTGCTGTTACAAAACCAAAAGAAGGCACAATTCTTACAGTTGTAAGGGTAATTGCGGAAAACGCATCCAACCTTGCAAAATCTAAAAATATAACCTTTGAAGAATTTATGTTGGGGGTTTTGGAAGCAGGTGAAGATATTCTTCAAAAAACTCCACAAATGTTACCTGTGCTTGCAAAGGCAGGTGTAGTTGACGCTGGCGGCAGAGGTCTTATGACCATACTTGAAGGTATGTACTGCGTGTTAGCTGAAAAACCTTTCAAACTTCTAAGCGGTGAAGAAAGCAAGGCTATTCAAATTCCTCAAAGCATAGATTCTGAAGAACATAAGGAATTTGACACTCTTGACAATGATTATGAGAATATATCTTACCAATATTGCACGGAATATTTCATTACACATCTAAAAAATGAAGCAACCAATGCTGACATTGATAAATATCGTGATTATTTGATGACGATTGGTGATTGTGTTTTGGTAATTGGCGATATTGAACTTGTAAAAACTCACGTTCATACAAATAATCCTGATTTAGCACTAAAACAAGCGTTAAAATTAGGGGAATTAGATTCCATAAAAATTGAAAATATGATGGAACAACATAGAAAGATTGTTGAAAGTAAAAAGGTTGAAGTTAAAGAAGAACCAAAAAAATACGCAATGATTTCTATATGTTCAGGAAGTGGAATGTCAAATATATTCAAAGATTTGCTTGTTGACGTTGTTGTGGAAGGTGGACAAACGATGAACCCTAGTGTTTATGACATATTGAATGCAATAAACTCGACAAAAGCAAAAAACATATATATTTTCCCTAACAACTCTAACATCATTTTAGCGGCAAACCAAGCCAAAGAATTGGCGGATGCAAACGTGTACGTAATTCCAACCACAAGTATGCCTGAGGGTATTTCTGCTGCGCTAGTGTTCTCGGCAGACGAAACCCCAGAAAACAACTATTCGAATATGGTAAGTGCATTTGAGAACATCAAAAGCGCAGAAGTAACACACGCGGTGCGTTCGACCAGAATGAATGGTTTTTCAGTAAAAGATGGTGACATTATTGGCATAAACAACAAGAAGATTGTTGCCTGCACTCAATCTGTTGAAGAAACCGCTATGCAAACGGTAGCAAGCATATCAGAGGGTGCAGAGATGATAACATTGTATTATGGCGAAAACGTTGAAGCGGACGACGCTGAAAGACTTGTAAAAGAAATTTCAAATGAATATCCCGATTTGGAAATAGCTTGCTATTTTGGCGGTCAACCGCATTACTATTATATAATTTCTGCAGAATAATGTTAAGATTGCAAGATATAAAAGGTATAGGCAAAATATCCGAAGAAAAATTGAATTCTTTGGGTATTTTTTCTATATTTGATTTGTTAAAATTTTTGCCAACAAAATATATTGATTTAGGAGTCTTTGCTGGACTTGACAACATTGAAGAAAATCAAACTTCAATCATAAAAGCAAAATTTTTAGTTTGCTCTGAAGTTTCAAAAAGCAAAACAAAATCTTTTAAGGCTCAGTTTGAAGATGTAAACTCTAATTCAGTTTTGATAGTAAATTTTTTCAATCAACCATATTTAAGAAATAATTTTGAAGTTGGCACGGAATATCTGTTGTTAGGAAAATATAAAAAATTTGGAAATAAATTTGTAACTGTCAATCCTCTTTATGAAAATTGTGAGAAAGAAAATCTTAGACTTTCAGGTGTTTATACGGTTTACCCTTTAAGAGGAATAATAGGGCAGAACACTTTTAAGAACATATTAAACAATGCGCTTTTAAGTGTAAAAGCCCAAAATGCAAAATTTTCAAACAGCAAATTTGCGGGAATTAACTCTATAATTTTTGACGCGCTTGAAGTGTGCCATCACCCGAAAAACATTGCTGACGCCGATAATGCAAGAAAATTGTTAGGCTCAATAGACACGGCGCTAGCTATTGAAATTAAGAACAAGTTGACTGAAAATATTAAAAACAGCCGAAAAGTATTTTATAAAAAGGCAAATATTAGAATACTTGATGTTGAAACTGCATTAGGCTTTGATTTTACTGACTCGCAAAAAAATGCCATAAACAACGTATTTGAAGATTTATCTTCTTCAAAAAATATGAGCAGAATTATATGCGGTGATGTCGGTTCAGGAAAGACTGCCGTTGCTTTTAGTGCAATGTTGTATTGTGCATTAAACGGCTTTCAATCTGTTATGCTTGCGCCCACCGAAATTTTGGCAAGGCAACACTTTGAAAATTTTAAGATGATTGCTGAAAAGTTTAATATTAAAACTGGAATACTTTGTTCCTCGCTTTCTAGCGTTGATAAAAAACAATGTATTGAAGGTTTGAAAACGGGGAATATCAACATTTGTTTTGGTACGCAGTCATTACTTTCAGACACAGTCCAATATAAAAATTTATCTTTGGCAGTTGTTGATGAGCAACATAAATTTGGTGTAAATGAAAGAGCAAAGATTGAGGCAAAAGGTGCTTCGGACATTTTGAGTATGACAGCAACGCCTATTCCTCGTTCACTTGCGTTAACTTTTTTGAAAAATATTGACGTTTCTTATATATTCAGACGAAATAGCTTAATTTCTCAAATTAGTACCACATTGGTTTCAGATGAAGATTTGTTGTTTGTATTGAAAAAACTGTATGAAAACGCAAAAAACGGAAGTCAAAGTTTTATTGTTTGTCCATCAATATTAGATTCTGAAGGGTTTGAAATTGAATCTATCGAAAGTTTTATAAAATCATATTCGGGTTTGTTCAAAGATGTAGAAGTAGGCATTTTGCACGGAAAAATGTCGCCTGAACAAAAAAATGATGTTATGAGTAAATTTTTAAGAAAAAAAATACATATACTGCTGTCAACAACAGTAATTGAAGTTGGCATAGATACAAGTGCAGATAGCATACTTATTATAAATGCCGACAGATTTGGGTTATCTTCTTTACACCAGTTAAGAGGTAGGGTTGGACGTAATGGAAAATCTGCAAATTGTTACTTGCATACTAAACGATTAAGTAAAACGTCATCAGAACAACGTCTTATTGCATTGGTCGAAAATGATGACGGTTTGATTTTGGCAGAAAAAGATTTTGAACTTAGAGGCGCAGGGGAAATTTTAGGGTTTAAGCAAAGCGGAAATACAAAAACTATGATTTTTGAACTGCCAATGAACCTTGCTACTTTACAAGATGCAAAGATTTTTGCAGAAGAACATTTGTCACAATTTACATTTACGGAACTTGTTGCGTTGACAAGGTTGAACCGTGATAAAATATATGACTATTACTCCGTGCTTACAAATACCACGCTTAACAGTTAAAAAACTCTTGAAAAAATATTTTGAGTAAATCTCTTAAGGAAAATTATACCGATTTTAACAAAATTTTCAATTCAACCAACTTTGTCTTATAAAGTTTCTATTATCGCCTTTAATATAAAACTGCTCATTTTTTATTTTTTCTTCTAAAAATATTGTGTTTATTTTAATTTAACGTCTAAATAATATTACTATTACGGTTTTATCTTCAAACAGCGAATGCATTACATTTTTCCTTAAAAAATTAGCCAGAGTAGGGATTATAAGTTATTTTTAAGATTGATAGCTTTGTATCATATTGACAAAAGTAAATAAATACATATAATAATATATAGATGGTGGCGCAGTATTCTAGTCAGATTTCGCTGACCCGAAGGCGGGGGTAAAATATCGTCGAAGGGCACATCAATGAAGTTTCTGGTGATGGCTTTGGTTGCCCAAACCTGGGCTGTTGCTGGGAGTTAAGACTCTTGGGCGACTTGCAATGGCATGCAAATTTCGTTCCATCAGTCGTGGAGACCTAAACGGTAACTAAGAAGTTACTGAATAGGATTAAACCTGCTATGCGGTGCTTATTGCGCTGTGTACAGCGTAGCCTGCTTTGCGTGGTTAGAGAGGGAGCGGGGAACAACACATAATATGTCCGGCCGACATTTCAGTGTGATTGCTCTGTGAAATCCTAATTGCAAAAAAAGATAAGGGCGGACGGAATCTGTTAAGGAAAACTTCTAGACTGTTCATCGAAACAGCTTGGGGATTATAGTGTGCACTAAGTGGCGATTCGGTGTTTTGTGCGGGTTAACCGCAAGAATGCAGAGTGATTGGAAACTTCTTGGACGGCGACGACAAGTTTCTGCATAGGGAAATCCTACCGAACCTAAGGCGCAAGGTTTACTCAGGTTGTTGCCACCATAAATTTTGTTTGAGGTTGAATGAAAATAACTAACAATCAAAAAGAGCCTACAAAAGAAATCACCGATACTGTTGACAATATCGGTGATTTTTCGATTAATAAAAATACTTATAACAATTCAGATGAAAATATGGAAAACTTGAATAAAAAAGTGGAAACTCAAGGAAACGACACGTCAAAAAATCTAAGTCCAATAAATATCTCAAAAAAAGCAGAAGATATTACAATCAAAAAACCTGAAGTCGACATTAAAGATGATGGCACAGATACGCACGCAATCAAAGCTGAAAAAAAACGAAAAGCTATCAACCGCACGTTGGCAGAGAAATCAAAAATTGAAGTTTCTGTTGACGATAAACACGTTAAAAATGAAAGAACCAAGAAAAAACGAAATTTATGGTGGTTGAAAATTGGTGTTATATCTTTGTTTTTATCTGCTTTTATTAGCTTTATAAGTGAAATGACAGCTTCAACAGAGCAAATTATCGTTACGGTAATGTTGCTTATGTTCTTAATTTTAGCAAGTATTTTATTCGACGGAATTGGCGTTGCGGCAACGTCTTGCGACATAACGCCTATACGTTCAATGGCTTCAAAAAAGATTTACGGGGCAAAAACTGCATTATGGCTTGTTAAAAACAATGAGAAAGTTTCAAACGTTTGTAATGATGTAATTGGAGATATATTTGGTATCATTTCTGGTGCTTGCACAGCTGCGATTGTTGTAAAAATTGTTGCTGTAACCGATATTGCTTGGCAAAGGTGGTTAACAATTTTAATTTCAAGCATTGTTGCTGCTCTTACTATTGGTGGAAAAGCGTTTTTGAAAGATATTGCTATATCCAATTCAAAAGAGTTTATAATGTTTGTGGCGAGAATTATTGCAATCTTTTCACCAGAGGAAAGAAAACGCAAAAAGAACGCCGAAATAAAAAGAAAAAAACGTCAAGCAGAAATTGAAAAAAGCAAGTTAAATGAAAACGGAACTTTTGAAACCTCAAACGTTGACGGTAAAGATAAGAATGAAGGCAAAAGAATTAAAACGTCTGAATATACAAAAACCGACACCACTCAAAAAAACAATCATAAATAACAAAAAAACAGCTTTATAAGCTGTTTTTTATATATCAATCAAAAATATAGCTACTTCTTTTCGTTTTGTTGCGTTTCTTCTGTTTGTTCATTGTTTTCGCTTTCTTCTATTGCTTTATCGATAACTTCATCAATCTTTGATTTCTTAGATTTTTTTTCTTTATTCGGATTTTTTGAATCTTTTTTTGTAGCTTGTGCATCTGCATTAGATTTTGTACGCCACGGAGTATCCTTTGCTTTACTCTTTGATTTTTTTGCTGAATAAATGCACGCGATAATGATTAAAACAAATACAAACCCCGACATTCCTTCAATTATTTTTATTCCAAATTCGCTTATAGCTAATAAAACTAACATAGCTGTATTATAAGATTGAGCGTTGTTTATGTCAACGAGATTTTATTGCAACAAAAATACCTAAATATTCTTACAATAAAATTTATATAAAAAACTGCAAAATTATATTTAGATATTCAGTTTTATCATTTTGTCTAATTAAAAGATTATCAATGTATAAAATACAATAAATCTTACTTTTCAGTTGTATAATTGCATAGAATGATGTATAATCTGCTTATGAAACTTGTTAAGTTAGCTATAATTTCTAAAAATTCGGAAAATAATGCCGACGTAAGAAAAACTTTGCTTGATTATTTAGAAAATACAGGCAATTTCTTTATTGAAAATTTTGCAAACGTAAATGACGTTGCGCCTGATGTTGACGCCATATTAGTCTTTGGCGGTGATGGGACGATGTTGAAGGCTGCAAAAAAAGGTGCGCAAATAAACGCAAAAGTTTTAGGTGTTAATTTGGGCAACGTTGGTTTTTTGGCAGAATTAGAAAGCTCAGTTAAAGGCAATTATCTCGAAAGTTTATTGCTTAACGGAAACTTTGAAGAAAAGTTTATGCTTACCGCAAATTGTGGAGGCAAAAATTTTAATGCCTTAAACGATATTGTAATAAAAAGTTTGTCAACTCGACCTATTTATTTGGATTTGTACGTTGACGGAAACTTTGTTGACAGTTATCACAGCGATGGCTTAATATTGTCAACACCGACAGGTTCAACTGCATATTCCTTGTCAGCGGGAGGCCCTGTTATTGCGCCAGACGTTAATGCAATAATCATAAACCCAGTTTGTCCTCACTCTTTGCACTCTCGTGCATTAGTAGTAAGCGATAAATCAAAAATTGAAGTTATTGCAAAAGGTGATGAAAATGCGGAATTGATTGTTGACGGAGATTTGCAAATTGAGCTCAAAAACAATGAAAAAGCCGAAATTTTCAAGGCTAAAAACAAATGCAAATTTATAATAGACGCAAGTCAAAAATCATTTTACAAAAGACTTTTAGAAAAGATGAATAGGTGGGGAACTACTTACCGTTAAACGGAGGATAATATGTCAAGAGCAAACAGACAATACAAAATATTGGAAATCATATCGAAATTTGATATTGACACACAAGAGGAACTTGTTGAACGCCTAAAAAATGAAGGCTACAATGTAACGCAAGCCACAATTTCTCGTGATGTCAAAGATATGAATATTATAAAAACTTTGTCAGATGATGGAAGGCACTATAAATACGTTGCTCAACAACAAAAAGAAACTTCTAGTTCAGATAAATATTTGAGAGTGTTCAGAAGCACAGTTTTGTCAATCCGAGCGGCTGAAAACCTCATTGTTCTCAAAACTGAAATAGGAAGCGCAGGTCCTGCTGCCGCCTTAATTGACAAATTAGATTACCCTGAAGTTCTGGGAGTTATAGCAGGTGATGATACCATTTTTGTTGCAATAGATTCAATTTATAACACAGACAAAGTCGTAGAAAAACTTGAAGATTTACTTCAATAATATTATCGCTTATGTTATCAACTTTATCCATAGAAAATATTGCGCTGATAGACAAATTAGAATTGACGCTTGATGACGGCTTAAACATTTTAAGCGGTGAAACAGGCGCAGGCAAGTCAATTATCATTGACTCCTTAAATTTTGTTTTGGGCGAAAGAGCAGACAAAACTTTGATTAGATACGGCACGGAGTATGCAATAGTCCAAGCCGTTTTTTCTAATTACGAAAACTATTTCGTTAAGGCTTATTTAGAAGATATAGGCGTAGATATTGAAGAAATTTTGGTTTTGCGACGTAAAATGAGTTTGGACGGCAAAAATGAGTGCCGAATAAACGGAAAACCTGTTACGCTTTCTATGCTTAAAGGGCTTACTGAACTTTTGGTAGATATTCACGGACAACACCAACATCAGTCATTACTTAAAGTTCAAAACCACATAAATTTGCTAGATATGATAGGCGGTTCAATAATAAGTGAGCAAGTTGAAAAAGTTAAAACTGCTTATGAAAAATATCAAGCGTTAAAAAAGGAATTTGCCAAATTTGGCGATGATAATGAACGCGCTAGAAAAATTGATTTGCTAAGTTATCAAGTTGATGAAATATCCAAAGCAGACGTCTATGTAAATGAGGAAGAAGAACTGCTTGAAAAGCGTAAACGTGTACGAAATCTTGAAAAAATTTTGGAAGCGTTGAATTTTGCAAAAAATTCATTAGATGGTTACGAAAGTTCAAGCGTAAGCGTAAATTTGAAGAATACAATCACTCAAATAAATACGATTGCGCAATATGACCAAAGAATCAGCAATTTATCTGAACGACTTGAAAACTCTAAAGCTGAAATTATTGATATATCTGAAACTTTTGGTGATATGCTTGAAGAACTTAATTTTGATTCAAATTCTGCTGATGAAATTGAAAATAGATTGGAAATTGTCAGAAATATACAACGGAAATACGGTGGTAATTTTGAAGCTTTAACCTTGTTTTACAACAAAGCAAAGGAAGAACTTGCTATGCTTGAAAATGCAACTGAAATAGTTCTTGAAATTGAAAAAGAAATAAGTGTTGCAGAAAAGCATTTGGTCATTTTTGCCAAAGAACTTACCAACATTAGGCAAAACGTGGCAAATAAGTTTGAAAAAGCGATAATTGATGAACTAAATGATTTAGGAATGGCTGGTTCGACGTTCAAAGTAGATATTGTTTCAGATTTTTCTGCCTCAAAAATTAGTGATAACGGGGCGGACCTGATTGAATTTTTAATATCGGCTAACAAAGGAGAACCACTTAAACCTTTGGCTAAAATTATATCAGGCGGTGAAATGTCACGTTTTATGCTTGCACTCAAAAATATTGTTGCCGACATTGACGGAATTCAAACAATGGTGTTTGACGAAATTGATACTGGTATATCTGGCAAAATAAGCGCAGTTGTTTCAGAGAAGATGTGCAATATCTCTCGAAACAGGCAAGTAATTGCAGTAACACATATGCCAAGCCTCGCCGCTATGGCAGACAGCCATTTCTTGATTAAAAAATATTCCGATGAAAACAAAACATACACGGAAATTTTGCCACTTGAAGATGACACAGACGAAATTGCAAGGCTTATTGGTGGCAGCGATTATTCAAGTCACGCTGTACCTCACGCAAAAGAAATGAAAGCGTGGGCAAATAAATTCAAAAAAACAGCCAAAGGCAAGGTTATAGCTTTTAACTAAAATTCCAAGAATATAACTTAAATCAATATGATTTATACAAATATAAACAATATATATAAGAGAAAATAAAATGATTGATTTAGCTATAAACAATATATATAAAAAAAACTATAAATAAAATTAGGTAAATACAGCTATAAATATGTAAATTTAAGCTAAATAAGCACAAAACAAATTAAAATACAAAAATATAAGATTGTTTAATATACCTAAAAAATAAAAGAAAAAACGAAAGGCAATTACCTTTCGTTTTTCATAAATGAGAATAGTCTATAAGCCGAGTTCTGTCTTAAACGGTCATCTATCTAGACCGACAGTTGCCTGACGGTTCAAGCGATTTTGAAACTTGCGGGTAGCTTTATAGCGTTTCTTTCTCTTGCATCGAGTGGGGTTTACATCGCGCCTTGTCGCCAATTTGCGGGTGAGCTCTTACCTCGCCTTTCCATCCTTACCCTTGCGGGCGGTATTTTTCTGTTGCACTGTCCTTGAAGTCACCTTCACTGGGAGTTACCCAGCACTCTTACCCTGTGATGCTCGGACTTTCCTCATATTTCTATGCGACCGTTCGGCTATCTCCAAGATATTAAAGCATATTTTATAATTTTTGGCAAGTGAGTAAAAAAAGATTAAGTT
Organism: uncultured Bacteroidaceae bacterium; assembly: GCA_964592815.1. Taxonomy (GTDB): domain Bacteria; phylum Bacillota; class Clostridia; order Christensenellales; family CAG-917; genus CAZQGE01. Next base: position 38,078 of record CAZQGE010000008.1, read on the forward strand.
TTTATTATATTAAACAAATCAATTTCTATTGTTTCAACATAGGTTTTTATGTATTAACTTTATATATTACAAATTTACGTCGATTTATTTATTAAATCTATTTCAATAAATTATAAGAATAAAATCTAGAATAAAATCTATAAATTTTAATACTTTTAGTAATTAAATAAATATACCGTCTGATTATGTTGTCTAATATTCACATTTGAACATATATACAAAATTACAAGGATAAAATTGTGCATATTAGGCAAAATAAAA
>CAZQGE010000009.1:0-38171 GCA_964592815.1 uncultured Bacteroidaceae bacterium
CGTCCACAGCGTCACGATATTCTTTGCATTGTTGCGTGTTAAGAACTGCTATCCCAGCCATAGCATAATCACCAACCTTGTTGATTATACTTCCCGCTGCATTATCCTTTATAGGGTTCACACCTATGTCGCATAACGTAAGTTTTTTGACCATATCGGCGTAAGATAGAAGCCCTGTAAACTCTGCATTTACACCCAACTTTTTCGCTAGTTCCCTAAATTCGTCCTCGCGAGGTCCGTTGCCCATAACCACAAACGGCAACTCAAGCCCTTCAGCTTTTAACAATCCTAATGCCTGTAAAACTACGTCTATTGAATATGACGCGCCCAACGTGCCGATATATGCCAAAGTCGGGACTTGGTTTGCAGGCTTGTTTGCTTTTTCGGAAAGCGTGTCAAACTTTGTGGCATCTGTCCCAAGAAAAACAGGCAAACCGCTTTTATCTTTTGTGTTTACAGTCAAAGCGCGGTCAACATACGTCTTTGAAACTGCAATTATCTTATCTGCGCTTTTATAAATTTTGTTCGCCATACAATTAAATGGCAAGTAAATAATATTACCAAAAATAGGTGGATTAAAAACCATTTTATAGGCTTCTGGCCACAAATCCTGAATGTCTATAACAAACTTCACATTGTTTTTTTTGCAATATTGTGAGGTTACCACACCAACCGTCAAAGATGGTGTTGCAATGTAAATAATATCGGGCTTTTCAACAGATTTCAATGTGTTTTTTACGCTTAGACCAAATTTGTAGTGACTTAAAAATCTCTTAATGCAAACGTTTTTTGGATATCCGTATTCGTGCAAATGTTTAATTAAAATACCGTCCAACTCAAAATCATCAATGTTCTTTGGTGTTTTTGTTTCGTGACAAAAGTCTGACGTCCAAACCTCCACAGAATGATTTTTTGCTTTCAACATTTTGGCTAAATATAAAAATCTACTATTAGATTGCGCACAAGGTTCAGGTATAAAGTTGGCAATAATTAAGATGTTCATACTAACTCCTGTAAAGCGGAAAAAATCTGCTTTCTTTGTCGAAATTTCCACATGCATTGCATTTTTCAACCAAACTATCGTAAGTGCCTTGGTCAAATATCTTTTTTCCTATGCTAAATAGGTTTGCACCGTTTTTGTTAAAACTTTCCTTAAACCTATAAAGCCCGCTTTCTGTGTCTGAACCAACTCCGCCACCCAAATGAAAAAACTGCTTATTTTGTTTTGAAAAATCTAATGCTACTTGATACAGCAACAAATTCATAGGCGCAAGATTCATAAATTCTCTTTTTGCGCCACTCAAATGGTAATGAACAAAATTTTTACCCCACATAATTATTGACGCACCAATTATTTCTCCGTTTAATTGAGCGTAATATAAAGTGAAGTCATTTTCCATTTCTTTTAGCATCGTTAAGTAAAAATCATCTTTGAAATAGTAAAATTCTTCGGCATTATCACGGCGCATAGTATCATCATAAATTTGCTTAAAACTTTCAATAATTTCAAGGTTTTTTGCAACTTTGATTTCTATGCCACTTTTTATAGCTTTGCGAATTGATGTTCTGTTTCTGCTTGACAGTTGTTCGCTCCAAATATCATTTTCATCCGTCAAGGCTATTGAAATTGTGTTGCCCAAATCAACAACGTCGTAAATTTTATCTGTCAAATGCGCGTTTTTAAGCAAAGGGTGAAAGCGTACAAATTCAGATACAATTTTGTGTTCTACACAATATTTTGTAAATTCTAAATCTAGGTTATCCAGACTTTCTTGGCTTATTTTGCCTTCAAATATCCAACCACCATAGCCGTATGGAGTCGCCAAATCAAAAAAGCCAGTATCTTCGCCGTCAAAAACTATCCTACGTTTCATAACTGCATTGATAGCTTTGACATTGCCATCAAAATAATAAAACAACATAGGTTGCCCTTGTCCGTGAATTTCAAAAGGACGAGCATAGCCGTAACTATAATAAATATCGGCATTCAAAAAACTTTTGTATATTTCATTCCATTCTAGTTTGTTTGTAACCGCTTGAAACATTTTTACCTCAACTTAACGTTTATAAAAAATTTATGGCTTTTAACATAAAAATTTTATTGTTTACAATAACTTTCCAAAATCTTAAACATTTTTATCATATCTTCCTTACTGTATCTTTGGTCGATTGGAAAACTAAGAATATGACTATAAATATAATCTGTTGTGCCGTCAGTTTTTCCGTCAACGCAAGTGGGTTTTGGCCATATTATCGGAACGTATGCGCCATTGTTTATAAAATATTTTTGCATTTCATCTCTGTTTTCCAAAACGTATATTGAAAAAAACAGCGGTGCGCCACAAATTTCTTTAGGGGAATAAACTGCTTGAACTGCGCTGAATTCTGAAAATAAATTGTATAACGTATTATAGTTTTCTTTACGCTTATTTTTTATATCTTCAAAATCAGTTTCGTTATACAGATGTTCAGCCTTTTCAGAAAGTGCCGTAACAGGAATTTCCTCATATAATTCCTCTACGTTTGCCAAAATCGCCCTAAACTCAGTTTTAAGGTCTTTGTCGTTTTTCTCTAAGTAATCTTTTTGCAAAACCGATGCATTTTCCACCAAATTAAGAATTTCTAAATTGTTAGGCTTCAGAGTCGGCTTGAAATTGTCAGCTGCAACAAAGCCGCCTTCACCAAAACCGCCCCATTTTCTTAAACTAGCCACGTAAAAATCTGCGTTTTGAAATTTTCCGTCTTTTAACAAAGAATGAGTTATGTCCTCAATTACGGTTATGTTCTTAATCTTTTTCAGTTTCTTTTTCACATCGTCTAATTCGTAATTTCCAAAATAACTTTGCAAAAATACAACTGCATTTTCTTTTTTAATTCTCTTAACCAAGTCGTTTGCAATGTGCAACTTTTTATCAACTTGATAAAATTCTATTTCAATTCCTTGTCTAATAAATTGGTCGATTACGCTGTTACAAGTAAAACTCGGCAAATAGGCTTTTTTTGCTTTTACGCTTTCTAAAACCAAAGTTATAGCATTTCTTCCGCTATTTACAAACAAGCTGTTTGCTTTGTCTGTTTTAATTTGTAAGCCGTTACCTTTTTCTAAGTCGTTGCCAAAAATAAAAGGTCCGCCGATTTCTTTGTTTTGTTGACATTCTGACATACAATATTCATCATAAAAATCTCCTATTGTATTGTCACCCAAAACGACTATATCGGCTCGTTTTATGACCTTTATAAGAGTCCTAAAAATAATTTTTAAGTCGTAAATTAAACTACATTTTGAAATATATTCCAAATCGTATGAAAACCTAATATTCCACGGAGCATTATTTCTTCCGCTTATTTGTGCCAGTCCCGTAAGTCCAGGTCTTACGGAATGTCTAAGTTTTTGTGTTTCAGAATAGAAAGGCAAATAAACTGTGTTCAGCGGTCTTGGGCCAACAATAGACATTTCACCTAAAAATATATTGAACAATTCTGGCAATTCGTCAATGCTTAATTTGCGCATAACTTTGCCAAATTTAGTTAGCCTTTCAGCGTCAGATAAAAGGTTTCCTTCCTTATCTTTTTTATTTGTCATTGTACGGAATTTGATAAGTTTGAAAACTTTTTCGTCTTTCCCAACTCTTTTTTGAATAAAAAACGGATTGCCTTTCATAATCAAAGCAACAAGTGGCGTGAAAAACATAAAAAACGGCAAAAGTAAAATTATTGCTGTTCCGCTTAACACAACGTCAAAAAATCGCTTAAAAAAAAGTGTAAATTTGTTGGGCATCTTTATTTCATTTTCCATAATTTCAATTATTCTTTATCACAAAATCATTTATGATATTTGCAACGTACATTACTTCTTCATCTGTCATTTTGCTGTCACTAGGCAAGCAAAGACTTCTGCTGAACAAATCTTCTGCGACACTTCCCTCTTTTTCGGTTGTAACAAAACCACAATCTTTGAAAACGGGTTGCGTATGCATAGGTTTCCAAGCTGGTCTGCTTTCAACGTTATATTTGGCAAGTTCATTATAAATGTCCATAAACGAGACTTTGCAGTCCTTTGAAAGCGTAATAACAGAAAGCCATCTGTTTGAAACTGCGCCTTCTATTTCTTTAAGCATAGATATGTACGGATTGTTTTCAAACACGTTGTTATACAAATCAAAAATATGTCTTTTTTGTTTAATTCTATCTTCAAGCACCAATAACTGTCCGCGACCAATGCCCGCGCTTATGTTTGACAAGCGATAGTTATACCCAATTTCCTCGTGCTGATACCACGGGAAGTTTTCTCTTGATTGTGTCGCCCAAAACAAAACTTTTTTTGCTGTTTGTTGGTCGTTGCACATAAGCATTCCTCCACCTGAAGTCGTAATAATTTTGTTGCCGTTAAAAGAAAATATAGAAATATCGCCAAAAGTCCCCGTTCTTTTGCCCTTGTAAATCGAGCCTAGACTTTCTGCGCTATCCTCCAAAACAGGAGTGTTGTGTGCCTTTGCAATTTTTAGAAGTTTATCATAATCCGCAGGGTTTCCGTATAAATCAACAATGATAACCGCCTTGACTTGTGGATAAAGTTCAAACGCTTTTTCTAATGCCTCAGGGCTCATATTTTGTGAATAATAATCGCAATCTATAAAAACAGGTTTTGCGTTGACGTAATTGATAGCATTGCAACTTCCGCTGAACGTATAAGTTGAGCAAAAAACTATATCTCCGTCTTTAACACCCAAATATTTCAAGCCCAAATGAATGGCTGCGCTTCCGCTTGACAGCGCAACAGCGTAAGGTCTGCCAATAAATTTTGACATTTCGTTTTCAAATTCGGTGACGTTTTTCCCCAAAGGAGCAATCCAGTTTGTGTCGAATGCTTCTTGAATATAGTCCATCTCGTGTCCACCCATATGCGGTGAACTTAACAATAATCTTTTTTCCATAGTTTCTCCTAAGTCAGGACAACTTTTTATACCGATGCGCTTATCTTGCTTGCATCACCCTTATCGGTTATCTTGGCAATCTGAATATTTGTTATAATTTCTTTGTTTGATTTGCTGTTTTCTATTTTGCTGTTTTCTTTATCGTTAAATATTGAAATTTTTTCATGCCCTTCTAAACTTTGTGTAGATTGTTCAAAAGACTTTTTATCAACTTTTTCTTCCAAAGAAGTTTCATCTTTTGGAGAATGTTTCATACCATTGGTTTCAATCTTGGTCGTTTTTTTTGGCAATGTCGCTTTTTTTGCAGTTGCAGTTTCCTTTTCAAGAGTTTGGCTTTTGCCGTCTGCAATTACGCTTTCATTGCCGTTGCTTTTTTCATCGTCAAGTTTATCTGCTTTCTTCTTGTCGCTTGCGCCTTTAATTTCAACAGATTTTTTCTCTTTTGGCTTTACTTCTTTAGCTTTTGCCATTTCTTTAATCTTTAATGCTTCTTTAGCTTTTAATGCGTCCTTAGCTTTTAATGCGTCCTTTTCGGTTTGCGCTTTTATGGTTTCCATCTTTAGAAATTCATCCTTAAATCTCTCAGGACGGAAAGTTTCAACAGCACGACAAAGTGTTCTAACAACCAAATCGCTGTCGTTAAGTGCGGCCACTTTTGTCAAAGCGTCGTAATTGAGCATAACATCCTCAGCAACAACAAACGACTGGTCGCCAATATATATTTTGTCGTTGTCAGTCTTTTTAAGACCTTCGCCACTCATAAGCAATTCTTCAAACAACTTTTCTCCTGGGCGCAGACCTGTAAATTCAATTTTTATATCTTTATAAGGTTCAAACCCAGCAAGCCTAATCATATTTTCTGCAAGCGTCAAAATTCTTACTGGCTCGCCCATATCCAAAACAAAGACTTCGCCACCTTTTGCAAAAACGCCCGCTTGCAATATAAGCGAAACCGCCTCTGGAATTGTCATAAAATATCTTATTATGTCGGGGTGTGTAACCTTAACAGGTCCGCCGTTTGCAATTTGTCTGTTGAATATGTGGATAACCGAACCGTTTGAGCCTAAAACATTGCCAAAACGAACGCAAGCATAAACGGTGTCTGTTTGTTGCGCGTTGAAGTAGTTTACAATTTTTTCGCAAAAACGCTTGGTTGCTCCCATAACGTTTGTGGGGTTTACAGCCTTATCAGTTGAAACCATAATAAATTTTTTAACTTTATATTTTGCTGAAATCTTTGCCGTAACGTACGTTCCAACTACGTTATTTTTTATCGCTTCTTCTGGATTGTGTTCCATCAATGGCACGTGCTTATGCGCTGCAGCGTGAAATACTATGTCGATATTTTCTTTTTTGAAAAGTTTATCCATAGCGTTCTCGTCGGCAACTGAAAGAATTTCAACTTGTACGTTTATGCCTTTCAAATCTTTCATTTCCATAGCAATGTCAAACGCGCTATTTTCGTAAATGTCGGCAACAATCAATTTTTTAGGCTTAAACTTAACAATTTGACGGCAAAGCTCTGAGCCAATAGAGCCTCCGCCTCCCGTAACAAGACAAACTTTATCTTCTATAAATTCGGAAATTTCCGCAGAAGAAAACTTAACCTCTGGTCTTTCCAACAAGTCTTCAATTTTAACTTTTCTAAGAGCTGTGGTCATATCCGATGTTGCAACCAAGTCCGCCATATTTGGCAAAACATTAACTTCTCTGCCCGTCGCGACACAACGTGAAATAATAGATTTCTTTACTTCCAAAGGAGCTGAAGGAATAGCAAAAATAATTTTGTTTATGCTGTAACGGTAAATGTTTTTTTCAATAGAGTCAACGCCTCCAACAATAGGCACGTTATCCATAACCATATGTTGTTTTTGAATGTCGTCGTCAATAAAGCAGACTGGGCAATATTTTTCTTTGTCACGGCTTAAGTCTGCAAGAACTCTTTTGCCAGTCCAACCAGCGCCAATAATCATAACACGCTTGCCACTTGCATTAGCTTTGCGTCTTAATCCTTTTTTTGAAATTATGTATTGATAAAAAAATCTTGTAAGCAAAACACCTAAAAATGCGATTGCAGTTTGTATAAATGCAAACACGGTGCCAGACATCCAATCAAAAGCTGCGCCGCATATTATAGTCTGCAAAATACAGGTAGTGCCAAAAACAAAGCACAATCTTATGTTGTAGTGTACGTCTGAGTATTTTAATATAAAGCGGTATCCGCCGAAGAAAAACATTGCAATAAGTTGGATAGCAATTCCGATTAAAGCAGCAAACACCATTGTTTTTATGACGTTGAAAGGTTCAAAACCATAACCAGAATAAATAATTGCGCCTGATAAAACTCCGCCAACAGCGCAAATTATTGCATCAATAAAGAACAGCCCAGCTTTTTTGCCTATAATTCTAAAATCATTTTTAAGTTTTTCTTTTTTTATATTATTCATTGTAACAACCATTTTAATTTATTTAGTTTATTTTGTTTTAACGACAACAGCCATAAAACAAACCTATCGACCCGCGTCGCGTACGTACGCGCAAATATACTTATAGACTATGTTAGCATTTTAAGTAACAAATTGCAAGCAAAATAGATATTCACCAATAAGTCGGAAAGAAAATATAAATTATCAATTAAATAGAGTACAAAAAAAACCGCTCTCAAGCGGTTTAATTATTTATTTTGTCTTCTTTATCAAATCAAAGTTTCCAATATACACGTTGTTTTCTGGCTTTACAACATTGATTTTTAAGGTTTTATTGACCATAACCTTTTCACCGTCAATGTTAAACGGCTCAGGTTTTTCAACATCAAGTTCAAGATTTTTTACTGCCTTAAATACAATATTTTTAGACTCAACCTCTTTGCCAAAACCTATGAAGAAAGACCTAAATAGAGGAAAGAAAATTTTAATTTTGTTGATAAATGTGTTTGCACCAGGACTTTTAATAAGCAAAATGTGTACCATTCCGTCATCTGATTTATAAAGTCTGTTAAAACGAAAACCAAAGCATCGCATGCTGTCGATTGCCATAATAACAGTATATCTTCCTTTATAGTTTACTCCATCCGCATTTATTTTTGCGCCTATGTCGTAAACTCGATATTGACTTACGACTTTAAGCAAATAACCTAAAATGCCGATACGTTTTTTTACGTTTGAAGGAACGATATATCCAAGAGGCGTAAAAGAACCTGCCGCCGTAACGTACCCGAAAAATTTGTCGTTTACGGTACTGTATTCGCCAAGTTTAATTTTTTCTATATCTTTTTTTCTCTTACCCTTTGCTTTTGCGCATTCGTTAAAAGTGCCGCAAGAGTAGTAAATAATATCAGTTTCAGGCGCAAGATTATTATTCATTGCATAATTAAAAGTGCCATCGCCACCACAGACGACAATCAAATCAAAATTTTCAGCACTCCAACTGTCTTTTTTTGAAAAAAGTTCTTTGACAGTTACTTCGTAATCTTGTGAAAATTTTTGGACGAGCCTATTTCTATCTACAGAATTAGAATGACCGCTCATATAATTTATAACAATAAGGCACTTTTTCATATATAATCACACCATATTTTTAGTTATTGTCTGCTTTATAGCGAAAAATTTTCTAAAAAAACAAATATAATCGCAAGCCGCCATAAGCATACGTTATATAATACAAGGAATTATTTTTTTTGTCCACCATTTGACACTTTTTGTCGAGTGAATGCAAACACTTGCAAAATTTTGTGTTCAGTAGTAACATAAAATCACAATTTTAATATTCACAATTTATTGAGGAAAATATGAAAAAGATAACGAAAGCAGTAATACCATCAGCAGGTTACGGCACGCGTTTTTTGCCAATTACAAAAGCAGTACCCAAAGAAATGCTCGCCATTGTAGATAAACCAGCGATACAATACATCATTGAAGAAGCAATTGATGGAGGTATAACCGACATTCTATTGATAGTAAATCAATTCAAAAAGCCTGTTTTGGAACATTATTTCGGAAAAAATGAAAAGTACGACGCTATGTCAGAAAACCCGAACTTAGCAGAGCTTAATGAATTATTGAAAAAAGTAAATATTTATTACACAAATCAAGAAATTATGAACGGCACAGGCGGTGCTGTTGAACTTGCAAAAGAATTTACAGGAGATGAACCATTTTTGGTTATGTATGGCGATGACGTAATCATCAACAAATCAAATTCTTGTGCTAAACAAATGATTGATGCCTATTATAAAACAGGCACTACAATACTGGGTGTTCAAACAAGACCAAACGAAGAAGCTACCAGGTATGGAGTTGTAAAAAAAGGAAAAGAAAACGGCAAATTAACAGAAGTTTTAGGAATGGTTGAAAAGCCTTCAATTGACCAACTTCCTTCAAATTTGTGCAGCCTTGGAAGATACATTTTGACACCAGATATATATGAGAAATTGAAAAAAACACCCTACACAAAAGGTGAAAAATATTTGACTACTGCAATTGATATGCAAATAAAAGAAAATGGTGTTTGGGCTTATGATTTTGACGGAAAACGATATGACCTTGGAGATAAATTCGGATTTTTGCAAGCTAACATTGAACTTGGTTTAGACAAATACCAAAATCAAATGAAGGACTATCTTAAAACCCTAATTTAGGTTCAAATTATCAAGATAAGTTAACCAGTAAAAACAGCAATCTAACCTAAATTGGTTCAATTACAATGGCAGTTAGTTTTCTTAAAAACAAAATTAAAATAACGCATTTCTGCGTTATTTTTTTGTGATTTTAACATTGAAAATTGCTTAATTAAATAAAGTTTTTTTCAAGAAAATTCTTAATTTTGTCTGCTACGTCTTGTGCCAAATCTTTGTCAACGCATTCAGCCATAATACGAATTTTTGGTTCTGTGCCACTAGCTCTTATAAGTATTCTGCCTCTGCCTGCAAGATGCTTTTCTATTTCCTCAATAAACTCTGTAACTTGACTGCTAAGCATAATTTCATTCTTCTTTTGTGTAATCAAATTCATATTTACTTGTGGGAAATGAACGCTGTCGTCCAATTCAAGCAACGTCTTTTTTGAATTTTTCATAATTTTGCAAAGATACAAACTTGCAAGCACACCATCACCAGTATTTGCGAGTTCACGCAAAATAATATGTCCTGATTGTTCACCACCAACCAAAAGATTGTCACGCAACATTCTTTCAATAACAAAGTGGTCGCCAACGTCTGTTCTAAGCAGTTTTATGCCTATATTCTTCAAGGATTGCTCAACACCCATATTAGTATAAAGTGTTCCAACAACTGCATCATTAGTCAAAGCATTTCTTTCCTTCAACATTTTTGCAGCGATATATATTATACTATCTCCGTCAACAATTTTGCCCTTTTCGTTGATTGCAAGAAGTCTGTCTGCGTCACCGTCGTAAGTGAAGCCCATATTTGCATTGAGTTCTTTTACCTTTTGAGCTGCAAATTCGGGGTGTAATGCTCCACAGTTCTCATTGATTATACGTCCGTCAGGGCTTGTGTTAAACGCATAAACTTCTGCGCCTAAATCTTTGAAAAGTTGCGGGGCAATTTTTGCAGATGCACCGTTTGCACAGTCAATTACAACTTTAAGTCCGTTGAGATTGCCAATGAGGGTTTTAAGATCGTTTACGTATGCTTCAACATATTCTTTTCCATCAACAACTTTGCCAGGTTTTTCAGACGTAAACACAGTGTTAGAGTCAATATGTTGTTCAATTTCGACTTCTTCAATAGACGTCAACTTACGTCCGTCATAGTTGAAAACTTTGATGCCGTTATACTGCCAAGGATTGTGTGAAGCTGAAATAACAATGCCGTAATTTGCACATATATGAGTAGTTACAAATGCCACGCAAGGTGTTGTTATAACGCCCAAATCAATTACTTCTGCGCCAGCCTGTTTAATTCCTTCAATCATTGCATTTGCCAAAGATTCACCACTTATGCGGTTATCTCTGCCAATAACAACCTTTCCACCGTCAGACGAATATCCCAAAAAGTTTCCGCAAAGGAAAGCCATTCTATCCGTCAAGTCTTCTCCGTATATTCCCCTTATTCCGTCTGTACCAAAATATTTTTTATTAAAGTTATTTTTGATATATTTGCTACGGTTTTCCTTGATGGTTTCTCTGTTTCTGCCAATACACATACAATTCTTTGGCAAGTCAACCGTAACAGTAGTTCCTGCCGCTATATATGCGTTGTCTTCAATTCTGACAGGCGCAATGACGTTGCTGTTGCTACCAACAAATACGCTGTCACCAACGCTACTTCTATGCTTATTCTTGCCGTCATAGTTGACAAATATTGAACCACATCCAATGTTGCATTGGTTTCCTATATCCACGTCGCCTATATACGCCAAGTGTGCCATTTTGGTGTTTATACCAATGGTAGCATTTTTGATTTCAACAAAATTACCAATTCTGCATTCTTTTTCTATTCTTGAATTAGTATGCAAGTTTGCAAAAGGACCAACTGTGGTTTTAGCACCAATTTTACAATTTCGGATAACACTTTTAATAATTTTGACTTCGCTACCAATTGTAGCGTCCTCCAAAATATTTCCACAATCCAAAACACAATTGTTACCAATTACTGTATTACCAATCAAATGATTGTCACTATCAATAACTGTGCCTTTTCCAATAATAACGGTATTATCAATATAAATATCATCCAAACATTTGAATATAACGCCATTGGTAATATGCTTCTTGATGATGCTTAGGCGAATTTTCCTAGTTACTTTTTCGATTATTTCCAAATCAGACCAATCGACAGAAGCAAATTCAGGGTTTCCTTCTAATTTTATCCCTAGATATTGTTGCATAAAATGCCTCCTTACGGGAAATTTACCATACTATTATATCATTTTCGAGTCATAATGCAACAAAAAAATTGCGGAATGCCACAACGCTTCGCAATTTTTTTATATAAATAATCTTATGTCAATTATCAATAATTTCTTTAAGGTCAGATATCAACTGCTCTTTCTTCAAAATTCCGCCCAATATTGCGTGTGTATCCACAACAAAATTATCCAACAAAGTATAATCAGATACGTCTTCATCTAGCAATTTTTCCAATGCTTCTATCTCCAAAAACTTTGTCCTTAAAATTTTGTCGAATTCAGTAGCATCTTCCACAACTCCATCTTCCTTGGAGTTGGTGCATAAGTCGTTTATTGCAAGCTGAATACCGCACAGATAGTTTACCTCTTGCGAATATTTTTTATCTCTTACAATTTTGTATGCCTTACCAATCAATTCTTCATTAAAGTTTGCTTTCATTCAATCTCACCAATACGCTTACGGGAGCTTTGCAAGTTTTTCCGTCCACAATAGGGCAAAATCTGCTATACGATGCGCCCGTACTTACAATATTCACTTTACTATTTTTGTCGATACACATTCCTGCCATAAGTGGAGGACAGATTTTTGGAGTTGTCATTTCCAAACTCAAATCTACAAATGCGCCTACGCTACTTTCGACTTTGGACGTAGAAATATTTGCTCTAATCCTTTCATCAAACGAACTTATAACGTACATTTTAGAGTCCAGATTATTTACGTCGTAATGCGTTGCAATGCCATTATACATAATAACGAATTTAGTTGTTCCATTAGCTTTCTTTATATGTAATATAGAAGAAATTGTATAGTTTGTTTCCGATTTAAGTTTGACAACACAATCAGGATATAGCTTTCCGTTTACATACCTATCGCGATTAAAACCGTTAAGCATATACTCGTTGCTTGTTGCAACGGTTCTTCTTTCATCGAACGCATAACCAAGTATAACTTCATCATCAACGCTTACACCTGTAAACGTATCCATTGCCTTTCCGCTAACCCAAATCTTGCCAATGTTCATATTATTATTTGTATCCGATTTTGCAAACGTGCAAGAATTGATTGCTATTGGGAAGATGATTTTTTCTTGCATTTTTACGTATGCAGTTGCACAGGCTTTATCAACGTCCAATTTATTTACGCGGTAAATGCAGTTTTCACCCGTTGTAATAAACAAGCTATTGCCAGTCATAGTCAAACCGCTGATTTTGCCTGTAAACGACGTTCCGTCAATATTTTGCAAGAAAATAGTTTTAACAAGTTTTCCACCACCAATTATGTCAGGGCTTGTAACAAGCATAAGAACGCTGTTGTTTGGCGAGCCTGTTACAGTTTCTACCAAATTCCTATATCCGCTTAAAATGAAGCAATCGGACGTCGTGTCGTAAACAATACCTTTTATACTCAAATTTTCATTTTTTATAAGACCTGGCAACAAGAAAGTGCTGCTTTTATCGACCAAAGCATCTCTAATGCTTGAATATGCATCACTATTGAGCTTTTCATAAGATTGGTCAACAGTTACAATCGCGCTAGACTCAACTTCAATTTTGTCGCTTTGCGTAAACGTATTTTCGTAAACTGCTTCCAATACGATAATTCCGTTTGAGTTTATATTATCCTTTGTAAGCTGAATTTCAGATGATTTATCGCTTAACAAGACACCGTTGAGTATCCACCCTGAAAAAGGTTTTTTGATTATGTCAGCATTAGATTGAAGTGTGCATTTTAACTTCGCTTGCCCTGCTTCCAACATTTCATCACGAGTGACTTTTCTTATATCCCACGTGCCTTTTCCGTCCAAGTTTTTAATATAAATATTTGTCGCCTCAACGGTTATATATTCGTATGTGCTGTTTGCTGACAAATTTTTAATCTCTACGCCTGTTTTATAATTCTTTACAGTTCTGTCAAATTCATACTTAACGCCGTTTACCTTCATTTCTGAAATAAACGCGTCGGACGGGTCTTCAATAAACACGTTTTCCCCTGCGTCGTAATATTTGCGAGAAGCAGTAAAGTCTTTCTTTTCAACAAAATATTGAGTGACAACTTTGCTCGCATATTTGTTTTGCGTGCTGTTTGTGTCGGTTGTTTTGTTCACTAATATTTCAATATTCTCTCTGTATGAAATATGATTTCCGCTTGCATTTTGCCAGCTTTCAAACCTATTATTTGTTTCGTTTCTGTAATATGAAATTTCAACTTTATCATTTTCCGCAAAATAACCTATGTTATATGTGTAATCATCAGCGAATTTAATGTTTCCGCCACGGCTGTTAGTTGCTTTTACAAACTTTCCAAATTCGCCTATTTCCACCTTGTATAACGGTTCGTAATAAGCGTAAATGTCCAAATTGTTTACACCTACGTTAAGTGAACTTGTTTCAGAATAAACCTCGGCAACCAAATTGGACAAAGAACCATCTTGTTTTCGCCATTCCTTAAATCTGTATGCCGTGGGATTTGACTTGTTTGCAACAACTGTCATAAGGCTGTTTTTCTTAACAATAGTGCTTGATTTATAAATTTCACCGTTTGACGTAATATGGTGAATTGCAACTTTGCACTCGGTTGATTCAGGAATTTTTGCAGGATTGATATTTGCGTATAAAATCGTATTTTTTTCAAGCGTAAACGTGTAAGTAGCAGTTTTGCTCACTTCTAAGCTGTTAACAGTCCAGTTGTTAAAAGTTTCGCCTTCATCTTTTTTGTAATCAGCTACAACTGTTACAACGTCGCCTAAGTTATATTTTCCACCTGGTGATTTAATTTCTAGTTCGACGCCGTTTATTTTTGAAACGTATCCTTTGTAAACAGTAAGTTGAATTTTGTTTGCGTCATCTTTGCCACAAGACGCAAAAACCACGCTTAGACAAACCGTCAAAGCAAGGACTAAAACCAACAATAATAATTTTTTTGCATTTTTTTGTGATTTCAATATCTAATTCCCTTTATTTAAGAAAGTACATAGATATAATAACCCAATTCGACAAAATTCGCAATGACAAAATAATATGCATAATAAATAAACCGCCTTTTTCAGACGGTTTTATACTTGAAGATTGTTTCAACTTTGTCGTTTGTTTTTAATTTTGCTCTTATATAGGTTGGTAAATACAACCCGCAAAAGTGGTTTCGCTATTAGTCAACGTAATTCCACTTTGAACTGTAACAACACTAAGTCTTTTGCAGTTTGCAAACGCAAAATCGCCAAGAACTATTGTTGCCGCACTTCCGATAAAACTAACCTTTTTAAGGTTTGTCAGATTTTGAAATGCACTATTTTCAATTAAAGTTATACTTGACGGAATTGTAATAGTTGTAGGAATAGCCGTAAACTCATTGTTTTCAAGCAAAGTATTTCTGATTTCAACAACAGCTTTGCCAGATGCAACCGCTGTTCCGTTTCTGTCTTTTGCGCCGTTAGGCGTTACCGTAGGAAAAACAACATCGCTGTATGTCGTAATACCTTTCCAACCTACAATGGCATAAGTGTCAGTCGTGCCAATTTGTTGATATCTGAAATATTTTTCCCAAGGGGCAGAGTTGCTTGTTGATACATTCGGTATGGTTGTATCTGTGCCGCCGTCACCTGTCCAAACGGCATACGTTGCGCCTATTGATGCAATTACTGTTGATATAATAATCAAAACAAGAAATATTGACAAATACTTTTTAGTTTTCATTATTCTACCGCCCTTACCCTAACTAGGATATAAAAAGTTTTGTCAACTAATTCAATTGGCAATTCTTCATCTGCAACCTTAAAATATAATCCAACGTTAACGTTTACGTTTTGCTCAATAGGAGTTGCAACATTCAAATTGACGTTATTCGATGACGCGCCTACACAAGTCAAATTATATCCAACGTACTCAACATAGCTTGTCGGCAATGGATTTTTAATTTTTCCTTGTTCGTTTTTAGGGTTTTCCAAACAAATTGCTTCAACACTTATTTCAATGTTTCTTTTGCCGTCCGCAGCGTTAGGAGAACCACTAAATATAAACTGAAAGCCATAACTTACTTCGTTTGCCAAGCTCTTAAATGCCTTGTCTGCGCCTAAATTTGCGTTATCTAAAACGCCCGATACCTTGCCATTGTTGAAAAAGTATCCCTCGTTATATTTTGCAGGGCTTAATTTGTTTGCAGGTGACGTACCTGCCGTAATTGTTACGTAACCAGTAGTTGTGCCTGAGTCGATAACAATAGAACCCGTACCTTGCGAGATATTAGAAAACCACGCCGCTGACGCTCCCACAATCAAAGCGATAACGGACATAACCATAACAAATGCAGATATGACTATGACTGATTTTTTCATATTACGCCTTTGAAACCGACAAATTTATCTTTACGTTAAATCTTGCGCTTTTGAATGTGTCGGTCGAATAATAGATTTGTTGTTGTATGTTGCCTACTCCGTCGTTGTAGTAAATTTTATTGTTGATTTCATCATTGGTATAAATAGAATTTATTTGCGTCCTTGCCTGTGTTCCGTATTGCATCCAATAAAGTTTTTCAGGCGCAAAAACCAGATAAAAATCATAATTGTCAGTTTCGCTTGACAAAAAGTTTGTGATTGGCGCTTTTTGACTTGCACTTGTGATGTTCATACTTGCTGTCGAGTCAAACTTTCCGTATGGAGTATATATGGTATTATCAACCACTTCGCCAACAGTCTTTTTCTTCATAAACCAAGTAAAACCATAATTTATGTCATTTGCATTGTTGCCCGAAAGTGAAACAAGTTCAGCTGCTCCTGCGCCAGTAATCAAAAGTTCATTAAAATCAACGTTCAAGTTCAATGCTCTACCGTTTGTGTTAATGTTGATGACTGTTGACACTTCAAATGCTTTTTCTGCAATATATTGAAGATACGCTCCAGAGTTTTCAACAATTCCACCCGCTAAAGCGTTACTGCGGGTAACTAGATAACCATCAGCATCAATAGCCATTTCTCCAGAATATTTGTTTTCATTTGGGTCACCAGTTGCGCCAGTAAAACCTAGCGTTACAACGTCAGCAGTTGCAAAATTTATTGACTCAATAGATGCAGTTGAGTAGCTCGAAAACCACGCATACGAAAAACTTGCCCCAACCAAAGCAATGGTTACGGCAATAAGTGCAAGCAAAAGACTTGCAACGCTAAATATTTTATTCAGTTTTTTTGCTTTTCTTCCATCCATACTACTTTTTTTGATATAAAATTTCTTATATTATATTCCTACTTATATATACACGATATACAACGATTTTATTGGCTCGACTTTTAATCAACTATAATCATACCGTTTGGAATTGCGCCTACTACTTGATATTTGAATATTTGGCTGACCCCACTATCCCAAGCCCTAACGTTTACAGTAAATGTGTTGTTTGTAACGCTACCTACGAAAACACCGTATGCGCCATACTCAATGTTTCCTGCAATAAGCACAACATTTGCAGTAAGATTGAAACTTGCAAATCTCAAAATTTTGAGCAAGGTATATTGCTGGCTTGTTGTAATTTGAATTCTATCATTGTCTGTTCCAGTTTTGTTTCCAACCAAATATGAAGTTGCTGATTTGGTGAATATCTTGCCTGTTGAAGTTCCACCTTCCATTGCCACAGTTTGTTCTGTCAATGAGTATTTTAGCAAATATACGTCAACTATATCATTAAACCTCATACTCGTGCGCGCCGTTTCGTTTGCCGACAACGGAGTATTGGTGAAAGGCAAAACGTCGTATGCGCCTTCTACAACTTGTTGACCGTATGCAGAGGCCGAGCCTGCGCGTAATTCAGTATAAGTTTTTGCTTTATCAAGTGAATTTGCTTCGCTTTGGTTGCCTATAAGTTTTGCAACGTATAACGGTGTGGTACCCTCTACAACCAACGCATTATTAAGGAATACATAACTTGAACCTGCAACAAATACGTTTGTTTCAGATGGCGTAAGGTTTCCGTTTGCAAATGATAATGTTGTATTATTATGAACTACTGCCGGAACTACTCTGCCAATCAATGCTCCCAAACCTTGAGTTGTCGCTGAAATGATTATTTCAGACATAGACACGGTGTTGCTTAATTTGTTTTCAGTCCTCAATGCACCAACGACTGCGCCTACGTTTGCAATATTTGCCGAAACAGATATTTCTGCAATAACAATAGCTTTTTCAACTGCAATGTTATCTGTCGGTGCACTCATATCCAGCCCGACTATTGCACCAACGTTAACGGTAGCATTTTGTGCGTTTACAGAAATTTTGCCTTGGAAAGATGAGTTCTTAATTCCCGTTGAAGAATGAGAATATCCGACAATTCCACCGACGTTAAGCAAAGCGGAAGATGTTGAGAAAACTTGAATATTTGTGTTCCTCAAATGAATATTTTGAACCTTACCTAAACCATTAAGCGTCTTTTCTACACCGTCTATTGTATAGGAATATGAGTTGCCCAAATTGTTGAACAAACCAACGTTTATAGTTTGCGTCATTGCGCTTGAAACACTTTGAACAACGTTAAGGTTTTCAATAACGTAACCGTTTCCATCAAAGGCTCCAATAAACGTACCTAGGAACAACGCGCCTCGCAACGTCAAAATGCTTCCAGCTTTTGCAAAATAGCAGTTTTGCAAATAGGAATATCCATATCCCCAATCTGCTACGTTATTTCCATTAACTAACTTGTTGAAAGTTCCGTTAAGCACAGCTATATCATTGTCAGATAAAATTCCATTTATGTTGTTTGACAGTTTGAAAGATAAATAAGATTGCATCTTTTCTTTATACGGTTCATAAAACTCATATTGTCCAGTTTCAGCATTAAACGTAACTTCAATGTTTCCAACTCTTTCAGGTCTGCCATTATACCAAAGGACAAAGGCTTGAATACACTCGTCAGGTGTGCTTCCTTTTATTGATGATGGAATGGCTGTTCCGTCGTGAATTGTTCCCGTTAAAACATAATCAACACCGCTTAACGTTGGCAATAATTGCCTTAATTCATAACGTGTTTCAACCAATGCACTTGCATCAAAGTTCATCATATAGTAATAGTTTGCAAGCAACAAACCTGAAACTGACGTAATCTTGTATGCGTTTCCGTCATCAGAGAAGTAGCCGATAAACAAAGTCGGTTGATTTATCAATCGGCAATTAAATTCATACCCGTTTACGCTTGTTAATTTTGCGCCTAACCAAGCAGAATTTTCTGTGCCGTTTATTGTTGTTTCTTTGGTATATTTGCCGTCTCCGCCTTCGCCAGCTTTCCAGCCGTTTGTAATAAGCAACTGCACGTTTGCACCAAATTTATTCAAACTTCCTAAAACGTCAAGCCATTCAGTACGGAACGTATTGTCTTCATTAACATAACTTTGTTGCGCATTTTCATAGTTTGCCGTAACTTGCGCGCTGTTTATTGCAATTCGTATTGTGCTTTGAGCATTTTGACCGCTTGCAAGCTGTGGCGACGCCGTATCGTGAATTGAAAGCACAGTTGACGGCGCACTTATAAAGTCATCGGCAACAAGGTTATAGTTTGTTGTGTTTTCAAGAGTAAACACAAGTTTTTTGAAGTATGCCGCATCATCTTTTTTGTAAACAGTGGTGTTGTTTTCTTGCGTTGAATATACACCGTTGACATAGCTATCATAAATGCTTCTTTCGTTTATGATTTCCTTAAATTTAGCCCTAATCTTTATGTTTGCGTTTATATCTTCATTCGGCGCAAAGTTTGTTACGCTAAATCCTCTACCAGTTCTATAATTATTGCTGTTTATTACTGCGTTATACGTTGTGTACGTCAAGTCCGCAAACACGTTTGTTCCGTCAAAAATTTTCTTTGCAAAAGAATTTCCATCTAAATTGAGCGTTATGTGCAAAGTCCTTGGGATAACTTTACCTACGTTTGCGCTTGTCGTAAATTCTGACAATTCAAAGTTTGAGTTTGTCTCAATTTCTAAATTGCTGAAATCGACGTTAACCTTTTGCCCTTCGTTTGTAACGTTAACAGAGGCAAATTGCGCCGTCCATGTATTTTTTAGAATAACGCTTGCATCTGCCCCAGAACCGCCGTTTGTGGACTCAAAACTATAAACTAATGTGGTCTTGTCACCGTCAAAGTTCTTCGTTGCATCATAGACCTTGTTTCCCAAATCTGTAACAACAACTTTAAGTTGCGATTTTATTATATCGTAAGTGGTAGTTGCGCCCGAGTAAATCGTATAGTTGGCAACAACGCTGTTTAATCCTGCGGAATTTGTTCCACTTACTGCGTAAATGGACGCTGTTGCAACTTTTCCTCTACCTGCGTTGCCACCCTCATAGTTCACTCTAAACGTAACTTTTTCATTGCCTATTGTGGATACAATTAAGTTTGAAACAGCCTTCGCCGCTCCACCTTCACAAGAAACCGTTGAAAGAACTGGTCCAAGTCCACTTCCGTAAACATAACCCGAACTATCAACACTCCAATTGAGCATCAGTTTTGCTGGAGTGATTGTTATTTGTCTAGTTGCAGACGCATCTTGAACAACAAATTCATAGCTATCTGTTCTGTTATTTGGCACAGTTGAATTGCTTGCCGTTATGTTATTTGCATTGAACGATACTGTATATACGCCAGCTTGTGTTGCGCCATCAGAATATGAAGTTCCGTTCAACGAATAATTTATGCAATTTGCAGGAATTCTAATTGTATCGCTTGTTGGCGGATAAACGTAATCTCCCGCTGTCGTATGTCCATCAATGCTGAACCCGAACGTATGAGTCGTACCGTCATAAGTAAACGTCTTTGAACCCGTCTCCAAAGATATATTTACAATCTTTTTCGATATTGTCCAATAATATTGTTTTGCCCCAACTGCATTTGCACCAGAGCCAAAAGTATAGTTTGACGTATTGGCGTTAAAGTTCTTCAATGAAACAACAAAATAGTAAGTAGCTGCAAGAATTGATTTACTGTTTTCGTTTATTGTATAAGTGGTTCCATTTGGCGTCCTTGTAACGTTTGTCACAGAATTTCTAAAAGTAACGTTAAACAACGTATCCATAAATTGAATATCGTTTGGTTGAACGCCGTTAATTGTAAGGCTTATAACGCTTTGAACTTTACCGTTGTATTCATAAGTTTGACCGTTACTAATTCCATTGTCGTTATATGTTACCGTCAACGCTGCCGCACTAATTATAAATGATTGCTCAACGCCTTGTGCTGTATAGTTGTCTGTGTACGTCCCTACTGCTTTTCTTCTGATTGAAATATTATAGTCGCCTCTATCCTTAGCAAAAACTCTATAAGTAAAGGTGTAAACGTTTGTAGCTGAAGGGTCAATAGCATAGGTTATATTTGCGCCTTCACCAGATTGAGTGCAACTGAATTCTTTGTCCTTTTGAACAGTAGATTGCGACATCGAATAGTTTGCATTTATCCTATTAAGATGAGACGTATTTACTCCATTTGGGTCTACCATAGTTGCAAGAGTATTCTTTGTGGAGAAATTCATATTCGCCCAGTTGCCAGTAAAATCAAAGTCAATAGCTTGAGTCGGTTGACCGTCAATCATATCTGCACCAACAATTCCTGCCACAATAAATTCAACGTACTTATATTTACTTGAATATGGTGTGGCTTTTGGATTTACTGTTACAAGTGCTTTATCTTCGTTATACACACCGCCTAAAGTAGTAGTGCTGCGTTTTATGATATTCCAAACGTATTCGCTGTCAATTAAAGCGTTCGATTTTACAGTTCCAACCATGCAGTCAACGCGGTTTGAATCCACAAACTTTATAGCAATATCAACACCGTATTTCCCAACGTTTTTACCAAAGTTTACTCCTGCATTACCGTTCAAAACCGCATAATACGTGCCGATTTCAGGTGTATTTTGCGGAGCGTTGAGCATAACGTCCGCGCCACCAACGTTAACAGGTGAATATCTTAATTTTCCGTTATACATCAAGTTCTTCTTTATGTTAGCTTTGCGATAGAACAATATCAAGTTTTCAGCCTCTACGGTTGCACCCCCA
The DNA here is from genome assembly GCA_964592815.1 of uncultured Bacteroidaceae bacterium. Taxonomy (GTDB): domain Bacteria; phylum Bacillota; class Clostridia; order Christensenellales; family CAG-917; genus CAZQGE01. Next base: position 21,824 of record CAZQGE010000009.1, read on the forward strand.
ACAGCTGTTATGGTGGGCATTTCAACAAAGAACTTATCAGAATTTTGGTCGAACTTAACTGTTCCCGGATTGCCTGAACTTGCAATAAACATATAATAGCCAGAGGCGGTTGCAGCAGTTGACGTTGCAAACAACGTACGGCGTTGAACGACTCCTGTTTGAATTATGTTTGAATTTACAATTGTGTTATTCAATTTGCCAGCAATTTCATCGCTATTATAAGCATTTGCAATATATTTCCAAGCAAGCAAGTCAGTATTGTTGACGCCGTCGTGGTGAGTAACGTTTATGTTGGATTTAGCAATCGTTCCAGCGTCATTTGCGTAAACGGTATAATATCCACTATGCACGTTGCCTGTGGAATAAGCTGTTCCAATTTCGTAATAACCAAAATCACCATTATAGTTTTTATACAATATCGTTCTGAATAGTGTTGCTCCGTCTTCTTTATAGAAACCGTTTTGAACACCATTCACAAGCGTATTGCCATATGTAAAATATTCGTCCCAGCTTGTAACGTTGATTGCACCCCAATGCGCTTTTATATTGCCATAGTCGTCATCGTCGTTCATACGGGTTACGTTATAGACTTCTATCCACTTTGCTGTAAGCGTACTGCCCAAATCGGATATATTTGCGTTGACCAAAGATACATTGTTGAAACCTTTGAACCAATAACTAGAATACGTATAAGTAAACTCGCCATATCCGCCTACAATTCCGCCGGCTTTTGCGTTTGTTGCCTTGTACGTAATGTTGCCTTCAATGTTGTAGCAATCAACCAAAGAAGCGTTTTCACCTTGTTCGTGATTAAGTGAATTGTTATATCCAATAATACCGCCAACGTTTGTGTTGCCTGAAACGGAGGTGTGATATGCCAACATATTCTTAATTGTAATATATGCACCACCATCAATCGAGCCAACGACACCGCCAACGTTGTTGCAGTTTGGAGCTTCTACGTCACCTGTAACGTAGAAAGTATTTTGTAGCCATTTCTCGTTAGAATTGATTTCATTAGCATTTATTACGCCAATGAGTCCACCAATACCACCAAGCGAACTTGTGCTTGCAGAATTGAGCCCTAAACCTGCATTAAGTTTTACGCCTTGAACGCCTAAATACTCAAACGTCGTGTTTGAAATAGACGTCGTTTGCGACGTTACGTCTGGTTGATTGTTAAGGCTGCTGTCAAGTGCCGATGCTTCACTATTTGCAATGATACCTATTGCACCTCCGACAGCTTCCGCGCCGTAGAAGTTGCAAAGTCCTTGACTAGTAAATACTGCGCTGTCGATTGAGCCTGCAAGAATACCTATGCTACCTCCAGCAAAAGAATAAGCGAAAACTTTGCCTGTGTTATAGAACTTTGCACTCTTGCCTGTTGTAATGTTACCATCTACTACTTTCAAATTTATTGCGCCTTCATATAACGCAATAGAACCGCCAACAAATACGTTAAATTCATTATGCGTTGAACTTTTCACAACAAGTTTCTGCACATTATTTTCTAAAACTTGTTCAGTAATTATTGATTCAGCCGCATAAACTTCTCCGCTGTTTTCAAACTCGGACATATTGTTGTTACCAATGTTTGTAACAACTCCGTCTTTTTTCATAACAGCTATAATTCCACCAACGTATGAATATCCAATAACGTTACCATAGTTGGTATATTTGCCACTTATTGAACCTTTCTCAAGAGTGCCTATCGTACCACCAACGTTGCTGTAACCATACACCCAGCCCTTGTTTATCAATTCGCAAGCTATATTTACTTGACCTTTAGACGCGCCCAAAATTCCACCAATATAAAATTGATACGAATTGCTGAAAATATAGTTAGTATTGACCACCGAACTAACGCCAACTTGACCTTCGTTATTCAACGATGCATTTTGTGAAAAATACAAATTGCCGTTCTCATCGTTCAAGCCTATGACACCACCGTAATAGAAGTTTGTAGGAACGTTGTTATTTAATGTGCCTACGCTTACAACGTTTGTTCCGACTTTACCAGTATTCTTAATGTTTGAATCTTCAACCGATAACAAAGCGTCATTTTTACCTACAATTCCGCCAATACACGCTTTTCCGTCAATAAACGCTGAATTGGTAAGCATCAAAGTGCCATTGTAATGAACACCAAGATAATTTCTCAAACCAATTTTTATTGTAGAACCGTTTTTGTTGTACCCTAAAAATCCACCAACGTTTTCTTTTCCGACAATCGCACCGCCAATAACGATAGCCATATTAACTTTGTCACCAGCTTGATTTGTAAATTGGTTGGCAATTATGACGCATTCGCCTTCGTTTATTCCAATAAAACCGCCTACGTCAGTAGCTGTATTTGCCAAAATTTCTGGAGCTATATCATATTGACCGTCAAAGACAGAGTTGTTTGCTCTGCCAGCAAGTCCGCCTATTTGCTTAACTTCTGACGCAACCAAACTGTTTGCCAAAATTTTTCCGCGTACCGTAATGATAATATCTTTGAACGTTGCTCCTTTGCCTGTTTGTCCACCGTCACCGATTGAACCGACAATTCCACCAACGTTTGTCAATGATACGTTGTGTAATGCGCCGTCAAGCGTGTTCGTCCATTGACCGCTTATTGCATTATCAACGTCAATAGTTCCATAAAAACCTATGTTGCCGTTAAACGAAGAAGTATTTTCAGTATAACCTACAATACCACCAAATGATGTGCCTCTCTTTCGGGTGTTGGCAGGCTTACTGCCACTTGCGGGTTTTCTTTCAATATAAACGTCACCGTAAACAGCGCAGTTCATAAAACCAGTTGTAGCATTACCCAATGACGTGATACCGCCAACTGCGCTTTCACCATATATAAACGCTTTGCTGTTTTCAGCAGTTTGTGGAGTCAAAATTGTGCTGTCACCAACTGAACAATCCTTAAAGGATGACGTAATTCCCTTAGTTTCCGTATAATCCTCAATTCTGTCTTGAGAACCCATAATTCCGCCAATTCTTGAACCAACAGAAGTGTGAGCAGACGCACCTATTGATTTGACAACACCTTGCAAAAATTTACAATGTTCAAACTGAACAGACGTATCTTTCAGTCCTGTTGCATACCCTAATATTCCACCAACGTTTCTCTTATATCCTGTGACGTTACCACTAAAAACAGTACATCCTTGAATATATAATTTGGAGTTTTTCAAGTTTGTTTCCGCTTTACCAACAATACCGCCAACGTAATCTTCAACGTTGTCAGAAATAATTGACGACGCTTTTGTCAACGACGTCACGTTAAATGGAACTCTAATTGCGCCGTTTAATATACCAAGTTGCAAGTTTTTCAACGTAGAATTATTGTAAGCCACACCAACGTATGCGCCAACGGCGGAAGTGCCACTGCTTGCAGTATGCGTAGCAGTCAAACTGCCCGTCATTGTAATGTTACGTATGATTGCATTGTTTATCTTTCCGAATAAACCTACCGTGCTATTTTGTTCCGACAACCCAACTACCATTTTTACATCTTTCAAGTAGGTGTTTGTGTCGTCAGATTTTTTGCCAGAGAAAATACCCTCAAAAACGTTGTTGTCTGATGCATTTGCAATCGGAAAGAAGTTTGCGTCAGTAAGTCCCGTGCCTTTAATCGTTAAAGACAATTCCGACATTTGGAACGGGTCTCCTTGCGATGAACCCGTAATCAAATAATAACGATAAGGTTCAGCGTAATCTGCAACGTTGAACGTAAATGCTTTGTAGTTTTCAGCAGTAAAGCTACCAAACATTGCGGAATTTTCATAAATTTTTGTCCAACCGTTAGACGGAGTATATGTCGCGGTAGCAGCCAACGTGCTGTCATTTGTACCGTAAATTCTGCACTCTTTTAAGTTTCTGTTAGGATTTGTTGCAGTATCATTGGCAGTTGTCCACGTAAATGTATTCAAAAATTTAGGTGAGCTATAACCAACTACAAAAGCAATATTACCTGCGACACAATATTTTGTATTTGTGTTTTTATCAAACAGCTTTGTTATGTCTTCTGTACCACTTCCACCATTTGTATAGTTGCCCAATGCATAATCGTTTACGCCAGATATATTTCCACTTATCGTGTAATTATAAATGTTATTTCTTAGCTTCCAAGCGTCGTACAAATTTGCAGAACTGTTGAAGTCTGAACCGTAAACTGCGCCTCTATTCAAAATGTAATAGTTTTTACCTTTTGCGCCGTTATCGTTTGCCGTGTACCAATTACTCTTATTTGCCTCAGTATCTGGCATATTGATTTTGAAAGCATTAAATTTAGCAATATTATTTTCTGCCGTTGCAAATTCAATATATTTATTTTTACCAGTCCAATGTGAGCCGTCACCTTGCGCATTTGTCAAGGCTTCAAAACAAAGCATATCAACGCCGTCTTTGATAACGTAAGGGCTAAGTTCACTTCCCGCAGTTTGCTCAATAAAGTTGCCGTAAGCATTTCTGTTGTAAGTTTTTGACAACATAGAAAGACCAGTTTCAGTATCAAGAGCAAAGATTGCTAGTTGAGGCAAACAACCGTATGGATAAACAAAACCGCCGCCGTTTGTGTAAGCGTTGGTAACAGCATAATTTCCGCTTGAATTTATTAGTGATGAAGAACTAGCCGTCGGGAAAGCTACGTATGTTTCCAAAAGCGCATTTGTTGCGCCACCCACGTCTCCACGACGTTCTTCATATGTTTTTGTCATCAATGGACTGCTTGGCTTGATTGTTCCGTCGCTATTATGGACACTTGTAAAGTCAGCAAGCGAGTCAAGTCTATATCCTGTTCTTATCCAGTTGGCATCACCTACGAATGAACCGTAACTACCAGTCAAATAATCAATATATTTAGGTTTGTCAGATTGGACATAAGGGTCATATACGCAATTTTTTAAGGCAAAACAGCCATATGTAGTCGTGTTATAAACGGCATCTGCATTTTGGTGACAACCAACGATACCGCCAATATATCGTCTATCATATCTGCTGTTGAATGCTCCACCAGGGTTATAACCTCCGTCATAGCCGTAGTTGAGTTGAACCTGACCAATATTATAGCAATATTTTACTGTAACGGGAGCACCATTACTTGCAGAACTATGGCCAAGTATTCCTCCGACCATAATGTTATAAATACCGCCTTGACCAACAGCGCCGTCACCATCAGAAAAACCATTTGCAAAAACTTTTCCCGTGTTATAACAGAACTGAATGTCTGACTTTGATGAAACACCCATAATTCCGCCACCGCAACCAGCTGAATCTATATCATTTCCTGCATAATAACAATCTGCGGTTATATCGCGTTTGTCAGCCAAAGAAGTGTCCGTGTTTGTAACTTGATTGCTTTCAGCCTTGCTTCCTGCATAAACATTGCCCGTGTTATAGCAATATTTAATCTCCGAACCAACATTGTTTGCAATCGGTGTAATAGGTGAGTTGGTTGATGAAGTATCTGAGTTTGTTACAGTAGTGTCTGCTCCAACGATACCGCCAGCATTCAAGCAACCTGCTATAATATCTCCGCTATTATAACAAGCATAAGCCTTAATGCTACCTGAAAATGTAGCACAGCCTAAAATTCCGCCAGCATTGCTTATTTTATCAACGTGATAGTCTTGTATATATTTATACCAACTACCATCTGTTCTATCATAAATCTTCTGCGCTCTAACTTCTCCTTCGTTTGCGCTGTTTGTAATTGTCAAAGCGCTTGAAGTTAATCCCACAATTCCGCCTGCGTTAGATGCAGAACGAATTTTCCCGAAGTTTTTACAACTATCCAAGACTGTTGCGCCACCATTGACAGTAGAAATTATACCACCTGTTCCAAACTCACCAGCTGAACCTGTTGTTGAAACACTGCTATTATTAGTTATGTTCATATCTTGATACGTCGTAATATAGCCGTAATTGATGCAGTCAATCATAGATACGTTTTGTCCGCCAGTTTTTGCAACAATACCCGCGCCAACTCTGCGGGCTGTGATGTTCGCTTTATTTGTGCAGTTCAAAAGGGATAAGTTACCTGTCGGTTGCGCAACAAAAGCTGCTACGTCAAAACCATAATTCGTATCATCATATTTTGTGGTTATATAGCCTTCAATGGTCAAGTTTTTGATTGTTCCGCTTGCATAAGGGAAAATCGCCAAATAACTTGTATTTGTTGTTTGTGCAGATTGGTCAATGCGAACTCTTATAGTTTTTCCGTTTCCGTCAAAAGTACCTTGAAAACCTTTGTAAGCTGCATTATTTGCGCCCAAAGTATTGTTGTTTATATCAATATCAGGTTGCGCATAACCTGCCAAGTTGCTTATGTCTACATCAATATATTTATCGTTTGCGCTTGACGTTGTGCTGAACGTACCGTCCATCACGCTTGCAACGTCGTCGGCGAATCTGACATATTGACCATAATAAGAATTACCATTTTTAACATTTTGAACAAGGTCATTCCAATCGGTTTGGTCCTTAATAAGCAACGGTGTCATTTCGTCACCGATTGAATATTCAAGTCTATTGAGCAAACCAATTTTTACGTTTTGAAGTCTATAACCATTGTCTATTTCGTTACCTTTTACATAATCGTAAAACGCATAAAAACCGCTTCCATCTTCATTGCGGTGATAAATTATTTCTGTGTTTTCAACTCTATTTTGACGTCCGTTATAAACGGTGCGGTCAACGCCTTGATTGACAGCCAAAGCCATATATGCATCGATTTCCGCCACTGATAATTGTCCGTTATACCATTTCTTGAACAATGCAAAAATATCATTCCAGCAAGATGCGTTAAGATATGGAACAACTATGTTGTCAACACCAAAGGTAATCGGGTTTGGTGAACTGCTACCTATTGAAATTCCGCCCGTTGGTTTCGCTTCTATGTCCAAAACCTCACCCTTTGGTTTGAGTGTACCAGGAATGGTTTCAAGGTTCTTTGTTATAGGTTGTGTACGCCAGTTATATATGACGTTACCGTTTATATAGTTGTGTATCTTGCCATCTCCGCCATTTTCGTTGGTTTCAGTTACGTCGTTGACAAAGTACAAATTGTCCATATTGCAAGGACGCACGTAATAAGTTGCCCAGTCAGTAGGCTTCGGTTTTTGCGGAATATTTGTAAATTTGACAGGCGTCGCAAAAACTGTAAACGAACCTATTATATCCGAGAACCTCAACATAACAAACGTATCAGAGTTGTCGTTGACTGTTACAACAGAATTTATAAATGTCAATGCATTATCATTTGGATTGGTGGTGTATAGATACTGCGAAAAATTTTCGTAGCCAGAACCATCGTAAAATACAAGTTGTTTGTTATCTAATAAACTAAGTTTTATGCTGATATAATTTTTCTTAATTATAATGGCGGACGAACTTGCAATTCTATCGACTGGATTTGCTTGTGTGTCAACAGTAATGCCAACCGCCAATTTCATTTCGGCAAAAGTCATAAGGTTTGCAATGTCGTTGCCAATGATGACAGACTCGCCGTATTTGTTTGTGCTTGAATATGTGTACGGCGAATTGTTATCTGACGCGTCAACCATATATATTGCCCAACTGTTTTTAATTGTTGCGTTTGTAGGGTGTGCATATCCTGCAATACCGCCTTTGTCGGCAGTAACGTTTTTATATCTGAAACCTAATGTGTAACAATTCAAAATATTGCCGCTGTTTGCGTTTCCAACAATACCGCCAATTTTTGTTGAGGTGTCAACCAAATCGCTGCCAACTACGCTCATTTTTCCGTGAACAATATTTGTATCGTTGTTGTCGTTCAGTTTATCGTCAACAACAGCCATTGTTGGCATAACAAAGCTATTTGATATGGTGGGGTTTCCTCCGCTTATGTTTCCAATCAAACCACCGACAATGCCAGTTGTGCTTGTTCCGCTTACAATACCCGTGTTGAAAACGTTATCAAATTTGTGCGCTGCCGCGCATAAGTCGCCTATTAAACCGCCAACAATGCTTTGTCCAATAATCGTAGTCATTGAGTCAACAGATTCAAATCCGTTGTACGACAACAAAATATCTGGGATAAGTGCGTTATTGTTGCCGTATGTGTTGGCTTTTTGCACTTTTATAAGTTCAATACGCAATGCGGTAATTGTGTAGCCAATCAATCCTGCGACGTATTGTCCGCTTGCTGTAACGTTGCCAGTATTTTGACTAACAGGCATAAATATCGTAAAGCCCGTTATATTTCCGCTGCCTTCAACACCAAAACCGCCAATAAGTCCGGCAACTTTGTTTGCGCCCGTTATCGCGCCTTCGTTTCTCAAAATCGAGTGCGTATAAGTCTTGTTTACACCTGTTCCAACAACATTGACACCAAACGTGTATTCACTTTCATTATTATATTGAGTTCCAACACCAGGTTCGGCGCAACCGACAAGGCCGCCAACGAAATCTCTGCCAGAAATACTACCCGTATTTTTGAAAATTCCGAGCATATTACCGCGTTTCATATACCCGACAAGTCCACCTGCATAATTTGTAGCTGAAACTGCCGACATATTAGTTACGTTATACAAAGTACCAGAGTTATGCCTTCCAACTATTCCGCCAACAAAATTTTTGCCGTTAACAATTCCTTTGACAGTAAGATTGCTAATATCTCCACCATCAAAAACACCAAATAACCCGACATAATCTTTGATTGTATTGTCAATGTTTATAAGAATTGCTTTATTATTTCCGTTAAAGTTACCCCTAAATGGATTAGCCACTGTGCCAATAGGTTCAAAACCATAAGTATCGGCAACCGCCAAACTAAATCCTTTCAAATCTAAATCTGAAACAATTTCGTCAGCCAATTTGAAATAACGTCCGTTATAGTCGTGAACAGCAGCGTTTGAAATTCCGTTGCTATCGCTGTCCCACGCAGTCGCAACAATTCCGAAATGGTTTACTCCGTTTGTTATTTCAGAAAGACGTACTGCTTGTTGCCAAGTTCTGATAATATATGGATTAACGCTTGTTCCGTTACCACCGCCAAAATCGCTATCCATTATCCACGCATACAACACCCTGTTTGACGTGTAGTTATCCTTTCCGCTAAGCGTCAGAACACTTGGGTTGACCAGTCCATTATTTACAATAATAACGTCAAAATCGTCTTTTTCTGCGCCATTATCTGCGCTTGCAATGGTTCTGCCACTTGCGCCTACTGTTTGAAACAACTTAAACCTAGATTGGTCTGCGCTTGTAAAACCTGCATCAGCGTAAACTTCACTCTTACGTAACAGAGCCAAAACTTTATCATTTGTTGTGTTAAGGCTAAAATAATTGTTTGTTTGCACCCATTTGTTTATTGCAAGAGAGTTGTTTCCAACATTTCCAAAATAGCCGAAATATATGTCGTTATCCGTTAAACTTTTTTGCAAAATTTGCCATTCTTGTGAATGTCCACCTTCAAAATTGCCGTTATTTATAGCCGTAACCGTAAACGTATAAGCATTGTTGCCTGCATTTCTAGGTGTTTCGGGATGAGTTGAATTGAAACTTGAATTCGTGTGCTTGTGACCGCTGACCGTAAAGCAATTATCAACCGCAGACGTATCGGAAGCGGTAAAGTTAGAACCGTCATAAGTCCAAGTGAAAGATGTCCAAGTTACAGTAAATTGAACAGTTTGTTCCAAACCGTTATATGTATGCGTTGAAGTTACTGCAATGACAAAATCTGCGCCTCTTATTGATTTTTTGGTTATTTTCCAATTAAAACCATTTGCTGTTCCGTCATAGTTATAGGACGTTGTTCCATCAAAGTTTCCTTGTCCAACAACTTGATACACATAATTTGTTGCAAGATTATTAACGTCGTTTTTGACGTTTGTTTTCTGATAGTCGCCCGTGAGCGTAAATTCGGTGTTTTTCACCAAATTAGAGTGTCCCGTCCAAGCCACAGTAATATAATCGTAAACGTTATATGCACTTCGTTTATACGCAAACTCATATTGCGTAAGGCTAACAACAAATTCAGACGCATTTCCATTCTTGTTTGCGTCAGAGATATTCTTTCTTTGAATAACCCACGTGCCGTCTTTTTCACCAGTATAGTTGCCAGAACCTGTTAATTTGAAATGATAAGGATTTGAACCGACACCGTCACCATTTTCTCCAACATAACTTGAATTAGTGTGCGTCAACGTCGAGCCAGATTTTATGCCATATTCCGTAGATATAAGCGTATAACTCGCTTCACTTGCATTAGGATTGTTCCAAACCAAATTAAACGTAAAAGTTTGCGCAGCAGCAGAATAAATATTTGTCGATTGATTTGCAAAGACAATATCTCCATCGCCTATGTTTTTTTGTGCAATTTGCCAAGTCGCTGATTTTGTACCCGTAAAATTGTTTTTCGCTGTTAAGGATAAATTGTAGTTGTTGCTTGCATCTCCGCCGTTCCAACTTGAATTTGTATATTTGCTGTTTGTCGGAGCGTTAAAACAATCACCCAAAGCAGATGCGTTAGCCGTTGAAAATGCCGAACCGTTCCAAGTCCAAACATAATCTGAGCCGTTAAAGTTCCACGTAACTATAAAAGTTACACTCTGTTCCGCTCCGTTATAGACCAACCCTGTTGACGTTACTGCAATATTAAACGTGCCGTTTGTTGTGTTTTGAATGTCATTAGCAGTTATATTAAATGCAGAGTAGTAACACCCAACAATGGTTTCGCCGTCTTTTATTTGAAGTTCAAGCGTATATGCGCCCGTGTTATAAGGCTTATTATTCACCAAACTACCTGTTGAAGTAGTATAAATAAAGTTTGTTGAAAGCCCCGCATTCGGGGTAAAGGAATATGAATAAACTCCCGCGCTAAATACGTTGTTTGTTATTGTCGGGGTGATATCTAATATTTCCAAATGTAGTGATGCTTGCCCAAAATTTACGTTGTAATAAAGATTAGCAAAACTTACAGTATGGTCAGTTCCGTTGTGCGCTATCGTTTTGTTGCTAGGCAAGGAGTTAGAATTGTTGCCATTCAAAAATTCCACATATTTGCCACTTGCAACTGTAAAGTTTTCTACACCAAAACCGTTTAAGTTTGTCGTCAAAACGTCTTCCCAAGTTTTAGCTGTGTATACAGCCCCAGCAACTAACATAGGGAAAAACAATCTATATTTAGTAGTTCCCCCGTCAGAATAAGTAAGCAAATTTTCAACGAACGGAGCTAAACTATTATGGTTTGCAGTTTTATTTCCGTAATAAAATGCTACTGAGTTTGTTATGGTTCCACCCAAACCAGCTATTCCGCCTACCTTGTTTGCAGTTGTACCGCTAACAACGCCTAGATTGAAGCAATAATCTATTGTTGATGATGAATTGCCAACGATACCACCAACGTTTTCTGCGCCCGTTACCTCGCCAATATTAGCACAATAGTTTACAGAGTTTGTGGCATTACCAACAATTCCGCCCACGTTATTTGAAGTTGAAACAACCTTCCCACCGTTATAGCAATTAGCAATAGTGCCAGTCGTGCGCCCAACGATACCGCCACTATACTGCCCGCCGTGGACTTCTGCGTAATTAGCGCATTGTGAAATACTGCCAACTGAATAACCTACAACACCGCCAACGTAGTCACCAAAGAAATTGCTGTTGCCAATAAAGCCGACTGTGGAATTTGCCGATACCTTGACGTTAGACAATACGCCAATATTTATTCCAACAGCTCCACCAATAAAATCATTCTTACCGCTCTTTGCCGATATAACGTCGCCAAGTTTTCTTTCAGAGTTATCACCATTTATAGTGCCAGCGTTAAATCCAACCAAACCGCCTACTATTGCCCCGGTATATGTAACAGAATTATGAACTATTGAAACGTCAGCTCCTCTTGCAATAACACGAACGCTAGATTCCATTTTTGCGTTAATTGTGCCACCGTTAAAACCAACTACACCACCCATAATTCCACAATTACCTGTGGAATTGTCAACGTCTTTTCCTAATACGGTTATTGTTCCGTTTAGCGTTACGTTGCTGCTTATATATCCTATTGCACCACCAAAATAACTTACAAAAGCAATTCCGTCGTCATCTGCATTGAGCGCGGTTGAAACGTTGCTTGTCAAGGTAAGAGTGTAAGCCGCTGCTGGCAAATCACTCCTACCAAGATATCCAAAAATACCGCCACCGTAATTTCTACCACTTATTGCGCCAGTATTTGTAAACGTGCCACTCAGCGTTCCTTTTGCCCAACCAACAATTCCACCAACGTAATCGTTGCCGACCACTTTTCCGTTATTGGTGCAACCAGAAACTTCACCTGCGTGTTGAATGCCAACTATACCACCAACGTAATCTAATGCATTGGTAATGACAACGTTACTTACACAGTTTTCAATTTTTGTTGTATCACCAGTGTGCATTTCAGCAACTAAACCACCAACGTAACTTTGGCCATTTGCGTTAAAAGAGCCAGAAAGTGTCAAATCTTTTATTGTTGCGCCATAACCAATAAAGCCAAAAAGTCCGACGTGTGAAGTCGTTGCTTGAATGTTGTTTATTATCAAGGTTTGACTGTTGCCGTCAATATGTCCCTTAAAAATGTGAGTATCGTAATTATTTCCAATAGGTATATGAAGGTTTGTTCCAAAATCAATAATATTATTGTTTCCGTTAGGCGCAAGAACCTTAAAATATTTTCCTAAGTAATTATTTCCGTTGTTGACTATTGTACTTAGAGTCTTAAAGTCGTCAAAATTTGACAATATGTACGGGTCTGCTGCGCTACCAGAACCTTCATTGCCAGTTGTTGGATTTATTGAATAGTACGATATTACCGTTGCAGTAAGCTGTGCAGATACATTGCCTGCAATATCATAGACTGTAAAAACATACAAACCACCACTTGTGACAGAGAAAGTGACAGTTGGGTCACCAACACTTCCAGTTATAAATGTTGTTAAAGTCTGAGTCGCTCCACCGTTTCTAGTGTATTCAACTTTTGCAATGCCAGAAATTCCACCCGCATTACCGCTATCCGTCACAGTAAAAGTTCTGTCCGTTTTATCTGCACCACCAGGGTGGTCTTGCACTATTGAAGGAATACTTTTGTCAATCTTTATTGCATTCGGATAAGTATAGACCGCGCCAGTACTTTCATTAGCATTATCAATTGCCCTAAATCTCAATGCATTTGCATTTATACTACTGCTTAAAGTTAATTGATTTTTATTCGTTCCAGTACAATCATTCCAAACAGCTCCATCTGTCAAATATTGATATTTTTGTATTCCATCGTAGTCAATTGCACCGCTAACAGTCAAAGTAACGTCGTTTTTATGCCACCCCGAAGCGTTTGCAGGACTTGAAAGTGTTACTTGTGTTGGGGCAGTAGGAGACGCTCCATTATCATCAAAAGCTGCTTGTAACTTATCGATAAAAACACCAAATCTAAATCCATTTAGTCCCGAACCAGTAAACCAGTTTTTTAATGAAACCCTAACTAATTGTCCACCAGATACATCAATATCATTAAAGCTATCATTATTTACTGCTCCCCAACCATTAGCATACCTGTCATATTGATTACCAGTTCTGACAAGCGTACCTGTAAAATTAGTCACTTTGCCGTTTACATCAACGTTACCATTTCCTACTGAAATCTCCCACTTACAATATGGATGGAAATTTCCGACACTACAGTCATACCAATGTTGCATTGCAACAGATAAATCTACTAATGATGCTCCGTTTGGAACTATCAAATATGTAACTATATCTGTATCAAACTTATAAGCATTTCGACATTGCGAGACAGCGTCATCTTGATATTTAAGCCTGTTATTTTCATAATATGCATTACTTTCAATCGCCCATTCATTACCGTTCTCAAAACCCCAATTATTCCACGTAATACTCGCATTTTGGTGATCAATATTTCCATTTGTGATACCTGCATTTGATATTTTTGGTCCCGATACGGTTTCAGCACTTGCAATGTTTTCGGCATTGTTAGGAGTTAATGAAGCGTTAAAATCAAAATTGTTTGTTGTCACACCAAAAAGCACCATTGAAAAACAAAGGCCAAACAACACCAAAAGAAGCGTTGCAAATGAAATTTTATTAAGAAGTTTTTTTGAGTTGTGTCGCATTTTTGTCCTTTGTATACGGGGTGCAACAGCTAAGAGGAACAACTTTCCGCATTTTATAATGTTTCGTGCGGTGCACATTAAAACATTTATATATTTTATATTATATAAACAAGGCTGTCGAGCATTTTATTTGACAAAAACAAAATTAAATTTATTTTTTTTGTTAAAATCAAAAAAACAGACACCGTTTTAGGTATCTGTTTTCAAATTAACAGTTTAGAATGCAGTTTAGTTTTTTTAGATTTTTTTCTAATCTTTTACGCTTGGAAGATATTTTGTGCCGTCACGCAAACTTTCTGCCGTTGGAGTTGCATCTTGCATCTCGCCTTTCAAAAAGCGTTCATAACTCATCATATCAAAATATCCCGTGCCTGTAAGTCCAAAAAGAATAGTTTTGCTTTCGCCTGTTTCTTTACATTTTAAGGCTTCATCAATTGCAACTTTTATTGCGTGTGCCGATTCTGGAGCAGGCAAAATTCCTTCAACTCTTGCGAATTTTACTGCTGCGTCAAAAACGTCAACTTGGCTTACTGCTCTTGCCTCGTCCAAAATTCCGTCGTGGTAAAGTTGGCTTAAAATTGGGCTCATTCCGTGGTAACGAAGTCCGCCTGCGTGGCTTGCACTTGGCATAAAGCCGCTGCCCAAAGTGTACATTTTGGCAAGTGGTGTAACTCTGCCCGTGTCGCAATAATCGTATGCAAACGTTCCTTTTGTCAAAGAAGGACAGCTCATAGGCTCAACAGCAATAATGTGGGAATTACCTTTATTTTTGATTTTGTCCGAAATAAACGGAGCTATAAGCCCTGCAAGGTTGCTTCCGCCACCTGCGCAACCAACAATAATGTCTGGATAATCATCAAATTTTTCCAATGCTTCTTTGCTTTCCAAACCAATAATTGATTGGTGAATGCAAACTTGGTTTAACACACTACCCAACGCATAACGTCTTTGTCCATTACTCTTAATTGCCATTTCAACAGCTTCTGAAATTGCTGTTCCAAGGCTTCCAGAAGTGTTGTCAGGGTGCTCAGCAAGAATTTTTCTGCCTATTTCTGTTGTATCGGACGGGCTTGGCGTCACGTTTGCGCCATACGTCAACATCAATGCACGTCTGTGTGGCTTCATTTCATAGGAACAACGCACCATAAATACGTCAAGATCAAGTCCAAAATAGCTGCAAGCCATTGCCAAAGCAGTACCCCATTGCCCTGCGCCAGTTTCAGTTGTAAGTCCTTTTAAGCCTTGTTCTTTGGCATAATAGGCTTGAGCTATTGCGCTGTTAAGTTTGTGGCTTCCAGACGTATTGTTGCCCTCAAATTTGTAATAAATTTTTGCAGGCGTGTCCAAAAGTTTTTCAAGACAATATGCTCTTATCAATGGCGATGGTCTATACATTTTATAAAACTCTCTGACAGCGTCAGGAATTTCAATAAATTCGTCTTGGTCATTGATTTCTTGTTTTGCACATTCTCTTGCAAACACAGGTTCAATATCCTCTAAAACAACAGGTTTAAGGGTTTGAGGGTTTAAGAGTGGGCGATGCTTGGTTTGCATTATGGCTCTAATATTCAGCCATTCTTTTGGCAACTCGCTTTCATTCAAATAGATTTTGTAAGGTATGTCTTTGTTCATTTTTGTTGCCTCCTAAATATTTTATTTGCCGTAAACGGCATATTTTATTTTTTTAATTTCAACATTTGTTTAACACTTAATCTTTTGTTACAAAATACGTTTCGTGTATTTAATTTTCTTTTTACACTCAAAAAAGCACTTTCACAACACGATTAGTGTTTTATTGGCTGTTTAATTGTTTTGACAAACAAAAAAACCGCACGAAAAACAAGTTTTCGTGCGGACAAGATTTCCTTGCGGTGCCACCGTACTTGGAACAATATCGCTATCATTCCCACTCATAAACTGCCATCACAGTCCTGCTACTAACGTAAGCGTACGTTTACAACTACTCGGCAAAAGCCTTTCACCATAACCCTCAGGGACCCATATTATCAACGTCGGTTTCTGTTGGCATCTCACCACCACCAACTCTCTCATAGTCCGTTTGTTGTTTTCTTCCCTTCAACGGTTTATAAAAATGTTATCACCGACTCTAACTTATGTCAACTATTTATAACAATTTTTAATACAACAGCACAAACTAAATTTATTATAGATTTTAATCCCTCATCTTTGAATCTTTTGAAAATTCGCACCATCGCAAGTTT
>CAZQGE010000010.1:0-37880 GCA_964592815.1 uncultured Bacteroidaceae bacterium
AAAAGTAAAAGCATATCTTAAAAATTACGGCAGAGAAAACGAGTATAAGCAACTTGAACCTGAAAACGGTGCAAAATATGATGGCGCAATCAAAATTGATTTGAACAAAGTTGAACCTATGATTGCATTGCCGTTTCACCCGTCAAATGTTTATAAATTGCAAGAAGTAATTGACAATCCTATGCAAATTCTTTCGAAAGTTGAAGAAAAAGGAAATAAATTGCTAGGCTTGGAAAAAGGTACTTTCCGTTTGACTGACAAAATTAAAGACGGAAAAGTTGTTGCTTCTCAAGGTGTTATTGCAGGTTGCGCTGGCGGAACTTACGACAATATTATGACCGCCGCCAACATTCTCAAAGGCAAATTTATTGGAAATGGAGCTTTTGGGCTGACAGTTTATCCTGGCTCACAGCCGACAAACTTGGCAGTCATAGAAAAGGGTGCAGTTAGCGACCTTATTCAAAGTGGCGCAGTTTTGAAACCTTGTTTTTGTGGACCTTGTTTTGGCGCAGGCGACGTGCCTTGCAACAATGGATTTTCAATTAGACATACAACTCGCAACTTTGAACGTAGAGAAGGAAGCAAGCCTAACGACAAGCAGATTGCGTCTGTTGCGCTTATGGACGCTCGTTCTATTGCGGCAACAGCTGCAAACGGCGGAGTTTTGACGTCTGCTTTGGGTTATGATTATGATGATGCGTTTGCTGATTTCGAGTATTCAAAAAAAGTTTATGATGCAAGAATTTATAACGGCTTTGGAAAGGCAGATTCAAGTGTTGAGTTGATTTATGGACCTAACATTACGGATATTCCTAAAATTGAACCGTTGAAGAATAACATTTGCATTAAATTGGCTTGCGTTATCAAAGATGCTGTTACAACCACAGACGAACTTATACCGTCAGGCGAAACGTCTTCTTACAGAAGCAATCCGTTGCGTCTTGCCGAATTTGCGCTGTCAAGAAAAGACCCCGCATACGTAGGGCGTTCAAAGGCGGTACGCGACGGCGACAAAAAAGATATGATTGATTTTGCAAATAAGCTGGGGCTTGATTCAAACGACGTTTCGTACGGTTCTGTAATTTTTGCAAACAAACCTGGTGACGGAAGCGCAAGAGAACAAGCTGCAAGCTGTCAAAGATTTTTGGGTGGAGCGGCAAACATTGCCAGAGAATATGCGACAAAGCGTTACCGCTCAAACCTTATCAACTGGGGAATGTTGCCACTTTTGAATTCGCTTAACGACTTTGAAATCAATGACGTAATTATGATTGAAAACATACGCAATATAGTCAAAAACGGCGACTTGAAATTTACTGCAAAACTGTTGACAAAAGGTGAAATCAAAGACATTGAACTTTGTATGGACGCTATTACTGAAAGTGAAAAACAAATTATATTGGACGGCTGTCTGATAAACTACTATAAACAAAATTAAAGGGAAATTATGCCGATAACCGATTTTTTGGAGAGAAATGCAAAAGAATTTGGGGATGAGGTTTGTCTTGTCGAGATTAACCCTGAACTAAAAGAAAAACAAAAATTAACTTGGAAAGACTATTCATTGGTTGAAACTTTGCCGTCACAAGAACACCGCAAAGAGATGACTTGGGATGCGTTCGATAAAAAAGCCAACAAGTTTGCCAACTTGCTTTTATCAAAGGGAGTAAAGCGTGGCGAAAAAATAGGTATTTTACTTATGAACTGCTTGGAATGGTTGCCAATATATTTTGGAATTTTGAAAGCAGGTGCGTTGGCTGTTCCGCTTAATTACAGATATACTGCTGACGAAATCAAGTATTGCCTAGATTTGGCCGATTGTTCGTGTCTTGTTTTTGGAAAAGAATTTATAGGCAGAGTTGAAAGTATATGCGACAGTTTACCTAAAGTCGTTGAAGGTTTGTTGTTTGAAGGAGAAGATTGCCCTTCATTTGCAGAAAGCTATAATGAACTGGTTGCTGGGCAATCGGAGCAAAAACCTGACATTAAGCTATGTGACGAAGACTATGCCGCAATTTATTTTTCAAGCGGAACAACAGGGTTCCCAAAGGCGATTTTGCATAAGCATAAAGCATTGGTTTGTTCGTGCATAACTGAACAAAATCATCACGGACAAACTAGGGGCGACAACTTTTTGTGTATTCCTCCGCTTTACCACACAGGCGCGAAAATGCATTGGTTTGGGAGTTTGCTTTCAGGAAGCAAAGCTGTGCTTTTGAAGGGAGTAAGTCCTAAGTGGATACTTCAAACTGTGTCAGAGGAAAAATGCACAATAGTTTGGTTGCTTGTGCCTTGGGCGCAAGATATATTGGATGCTATTGACCGCCACGAAGTTGAACTTAAAGACTACAAATTAAGTCAATGGCGACTTATGCACATAGGCGCACAACCCGTTCCACCTAGCTTGATTACAAGATGGAAAAAGGTGTTTCCTAACCATCAATACGACACAAATTACGGTTTGTCGGAAAGCATTGGACCTGGTTGTGTTCACCTTGGCGTCGAGAATATAACCAAAGTTGGCGCAATAGGAAAAGCTGGTTATAAATGGAAGACGCGTATTGTTGACTCAAACCGCAAAGACGTAAAAGTTGGCGAAGTGGGAGAATTAGCTGTCAAAGGTGACGGCGTTATGGATTGCTACTACAAAGACGAAACCGCAACCCAAGCAGTTCTTGAAAACGGTTGGCTGTTTACGGGTGATATGGCAAAAGAGGACGAAGACGGCTTTATCTTTTTGGTTGACCGTAAAAAGGACGTAATTATAACAGGTGGTGAAAATCTATATCCTGTGCAAATTGAAGACTTTATGCGTGGTTCTTTGTATATTAGAGATGTTGCAGTCATTGGTTTGCCAGATGAAAGGCTAGGAGAAATTGCGGCGGCGATTGTTGAATTAAAACCTGAATACGAAGACAAGGTGAGCATATCGGACGTTGAAAAGTTCTGTGAAGCGTTGCCTAGATATAAACGCCCAAGGGCTATCATTTTTGACAAAGTACCGAGAAACCCAACAGGTAAAATTGAAAAACCAAAACTGCGCGAAAAATATTGTGGTGGAAGTTTGGTTGAAGTTCAAATTACACGATAGAAAATTTTTGAGAGGAATATAAAATGGCAAAGAAATTGATGCTTGGAAACGAAGCAATAGCCCGAGGCGCGTACGAAGCGGGTGTAAAGGTAGTGTCAGCTTATCCTGGCACGCCCTCAACTGAGGTCAGCGAAAGCATTGTCAAGTATGATGAAGTTTACGCAGAATGGGCCCCAAACGAAAAAGTAGCCGTTGAAGTAGCTGTTGGAGCGTCTTTTGCAGGCACAAGAAGTATGGCTTGTATGAAACACGTTGGGGTTAACGTAGCAGCTGACCCCTTGTTTACTGCCGCTTACACGGGAGTTAACGGCGGACTTGTGATTTTGGTTGCAGATGACCCTGGAATGCACAGTTCGCAAAACGAACAAGATTCCAGATTTTATGCTAGAAGTGCACACGTTCCTATGCTTGAACCATCAGACAGTCAAGAAGCAAAAGACTTTACAAAATATGCTTTTGAATTGTCAGAAAAATACGATACGCCTGTTTTTGTAAGAACAACTACTCGTCTTGCGCACTCGCAAAGTTTTGTTGAGGAATGCGACAGAGTTGAGGTTGCAAACAAGCCTTATCAAAAGGATATAAAGAAATATACGATGATGCCGTCAAGCGCAATAGCGCGTCACCCGATTGTTGAAGCTAGGGAAGACAAACTTCAATCCGACGCAAATGATATGTTTACGTTGAAAGAAGAAATAGCCGACACAGATTTGGGTATTATTTGCAGCGGTGTCGTTTATCAATATGTAAAAGAGGCTTTGCCAAATGCGTCTGTGCTAAAATTGGGTATGGTTTATCCTGTCCCTATGGAACGCATTAAAGCATTCGCAAAAAAAGTCAAAAGACTTGTTGTTGTTGAAGAACTTGAACCATTCTTTGAAAATCAAATTAAGGCTAACGGAATTGCTTGTGAAGGTAAAAATTTGTTTTCTAAGCAAGGCGAAATTTCAGTTGCTATAATAAAAGAAAAACTTTTGGGCGAAAAGTTGGTTTTGGAACAACAAGATTTGCCAGTTCGTCCGCCTGTTATGTGTGCAGGTTGCCCGCATAGAGGTGTCTTTTACGTTTTGTCAAAGTTAAAACTTACGGTTTCAGCGGACATTGGTTGCTACACGTTAGGCGCACAACCACCGCTTAGCGCAGTTGATACTGTTGTTTGTATGGGCGCAAGTTTGGGTATTGCTCACGGCTTTGAAAAAGCCAACGGCAGAGAACAGTCCAAACATACTGTTGCGGTAATTGGAGATTCAACGTTTATCCACAGCGGAATTACGGGGCTTATCAATGCGGTTTATAACAAGAGCAATATTACACTTATCATCTTGGATAACTCAACAACGGGTATGACTGGACATCAACAACACCCCGCAACTGGCTTAACATTAAAGCAAGAACCTGCAAAAATCCTTAACATTGTGGAACTTTGCAAAGTTATTGGCGTTGACAGTTTGCAAGTTGTTGACAGCTATGATTTGAACGCCGTTGAAAATGCAGTCAAAGAAGAAATCAACCGTGATGGAGTTTCTGTTATTGTTGCAAAACGTCCTTGTGCGTTGCTTAACAAGATTTATCCAAAACCTTTTGAAATTATCGATTGCAAAAAATGTGGAGCGTGTTTGAAGTTGGGCTGTCCTGCAATAGAAAAACAATTGGATAAGAGTGCAAAAATAAATCCGTCACAATGTGTGGGTTGCGGACTTTGCAAAAAACTTTGCAAATTTGACGCAATCAAGGAGGGCTAAATATGAAAGCTAACATTTTGATTGTTGGAGTTGGTGGTCAAGGTACACTTTTGGCGTCAAGAATTTTGGGCGCGCTTGCAATAAATTACGGCGATGACTGCAAACTTAGTGAAGTTCACGGAATGAGTCAGCGTGGTGGAAGCGTTGTAACAAACGTAAAAATTGCGCCGTCAGTTAAAAGTCCTATTATAGGCGTTAAAGACGCCGATATTATTATGGCTTTTGAAAAACTTGAAGCTCTCAGATACACAAACTATTTGAAAGACGGCGGAATTATGGTTGTTAATAATCAAGAAATTATGCCTATGCCTGTTATTACTGGCGTCAGAGAATATCCCAAAAATATTAAAGAGGAAATAACCAAAAAAGCTGGCAAAGCAATATTTGTTAACGCTTTGGATATTGCCGAGGAAATAGGAAATATTAAGACTGTCAACGTCGTTATGATTGGCGCGCTTGCAAAAAACTTGAATATTCCTTTTGAAGATATTGCTCTTGCGCTTAAATCGGCTGTGAAACCAAAACTTTACGACATCAATCTTGTTGCGCTTGAACGCGGTTACAATATTTAGGAGATTATTATGTATTACGATGAAGCCAAAGAAAATATGAGCAGAAGCGAAATGTCTGCTTTGCAATCTGAAAGGCTTTGCGATTTGGTAAAAAGAGTATATGAAAACGTACCTTATTATCGACAAAAAATGGACGCAATCAAATTAAAGCCAAGTGATATTCACGGAATAGAAGATATTTCTAAACTTCCGTTTACCACAAAAAAAGATTTACGAGAAAATTATCCATTTGGCACGTTTGCCGTTCCTATGAAAGATATTGTCAGAGTTCACGCTTCAAGCGGTACTACTGGAAAATTGACGGTTGTTGGCTACACAAAACGTGATTTAGATGACTGGTCTGAATGTGTTGCTCGCTCATTGGGAATGGCGGGTTGCACGCAAGAAGACATTGTGCATATTTCGTATGGTTACGGCTTGTTTACTGGCGGTTTAGGGTTGCATTATGGTTCTGAAAAGTTTGGTGCAGTCACAGTTCCCGCTTCTGCTGGAAATACTCAAAGACAACTTGCGCTTATGAAAGACTTTGGCGCGACTGTGCTTTGTTGCACTCCGTCATACGCTTTGGTATTAAGTGAAGAAATTGAAAAACTTGGAATGAGCATTGATGATTTTAACCTTAGACTAGGCATATTTGGGGCTGAACCGTGGTCTTTGGATATGAAAAATGAAATTGAAAAACGACTTAAAATTAAAGCATACGACATATACGGTTTGTCTGAGATAAGCGGGCCTGGCGTTGCTATGAATTGTGGCAAGGACAGCTTTGGTTTGCACGTTATGGAAGATTATTTTTATCCTGAAATTGTAAGTGAAAATAATTTAGAGCCACTTGACGACAATCAAAACGGCGAACTTGTCTTTACTACGCTTAATAAACAAGGGATTCCTCTTTTACGTTACCGTACAAGGGATATATCTGCACTTGACCATTCCAAGTGTGAATGTGGAAGAACGCTTGTCAGAATGAAACGTGTGTCGGGAAGAAGCGATGATATGCTTATTATTCGTGGCGTAAATGTATTCCCGTCTCAAATTGAGTCCGTTTTGATGAACGTAAAGGGAATTGTTGGCTCACATTATCAAATTATCGTTGACAGAGAAAACAATCTTGACCGTATGGAAATTCAAGTTGAAATGTCTGAAGGATATTTTTCTGATGAAGTCAAACAAATTGAAATGATAAGAAAAAATATTGAACACGATATGATGGGGAATTTGGGCGTTGGCGCAAAAATTACTTTGGTTTCTCCAGACAGCTTGCCATTATCAAACGGCAAGACTGTGCGTATAATTGACAAAAGGAATATTTGAGGGAGGTAGTTATGCTGGTAAATCAAATTGCAGTTTTTCTTGAAAACAAACAAGGTAGGCTAAACAGCCTTATGAAAGCGCTTGCAAACGAGCAAATTAACGTGCAATCATTGAATATTGCGGATACAAGCGATTTCGGAATTGTGCGAATGGTAACGTCAGATAATTTGAAAGCTATGAGTGTAATCAAAAATCACGGCTTTACAGCTTCAACTGTTGACCTTCTCGGCATTGAAGTTGCAGACAAACCAGGTACGCTTTCAAATGTTCTTGCTATGTTTGATGAGAATAATATCGCCATTGAATATATCTATTCTTTCACTTGTAGCGAAGGAAAAACTTTGATTTTAATTAAAACAGATGCTTTTGATAAAGCACAAAAGGTTCTTGCAAGTCATAATATGTAGCCGAATACAGAAATGTATACGGAGGCGCGTATTAAACTAATTCAACTTATAGATTTAGACGTTATAAAGCAAAATCTTTTGTCTATGAAGCGTCAAACAAACGCCAGACTGCTTTTTATGGTCAAGGCGGACGCATACGGACACGGTATTGTTCCTGTTTCGCTCGCAGTTGAGCCTTGTTGCGACTTGTTTGGAGTTGCAACCGTTGAAGAAGGTGTGTTGTTAAGAAAAAGTGGAATTAAAAAGCCAATTTTGACTGCACTTTGTTTGACAGAGGAAATTGAAACATCGTTGAAGGCAAACTTGACGATTTCGGTTTCGTCTTGTGAACAGTTAAGGGAAGTTATCAAAAATTCAAATAGGCTTGCGGTAACTGCAAACGTCCACTTAAAATTGGATACTGGTATGCATCGCTTAGGCTTTGAAGATGATGAACTTGATTGCGCCTTAAAAATTTGCAAACAAAACAAAACGGAAATTGCTGGCTGTTATTCGCATTTCCGTTTGCCCAACAATCAACAAGTTATAAAGTTTTTGGCGATGAGCAACAAAGTCGTTTCTGTTTATCCAAGGGCTTGTAGGCACATTGTTTCAACAACGTCACTTTATCGTGAAGATTTACATTTTGACCTTGTAAGAGTTGGCATTGGCGGTTATAAAAACGCAATGACTGTTCTAAGTCAAGTTGTTGGCTTAAGGTATGTCCGCAAAGGTGATTACTTAGGTTACGGCGATACAATTCTTGAGAAAGATACAAACGTTGCGTTAGTCTTTGGCGGATATGCAGACGGAGTTCAAAGAGAATGTCCATCGTCAGCTTTTATAAAAGGTAAAAATTGCAATGTTTTGGGCAAAATATGTATGGATATGTTTGCCGTTGACGTTGACAATTTGCAAATATGTATCGGTGATGAAGTTATATTACTTGGCGATGGAAAAAGTTTAGACGATGTAGCGCAAGAAAGAAATACTATAGATTACACCGTGCTTACCTCTTGGCAAGGACGAGTGGAAAGGATATACTTTGACAACCAAACAAAATGCACGACGCATAGCAAAACTTAATATCTCAAATATTTCCAATGCCGAAAAAGAATGGGCAAGCGGAACTATTATCGATTATGTTAGCAATTTGGACGTCTTCAAACAAGCACGCTCGGTTTTTGTTTATTTAGGCACAGATACTGAACCTAATACGGAAGAACTTGTAGGGCTTTGTTTAGGACTTGAAAAAGTTGTGGCTGTACCAAAAGTCAAAGGCGACATTATGGATGCGGTAATAATTACGCCATATACTAATTTTAGGCTTAATCATTGGGGAATTTTAGAGCCGCAAAGCGGACAAATTAAAACAGATTTTGATTTGATTATTACGCCGCTTGTTGCATTTGATGGAGTCAATCGTTTAGGACACGGAAAAGGATATTACGACAAATATATGGAAGGTTGTGATGCTTTCAAAATTGGATTGGCTTTTGACGTGCAGGAAGTGTCAGATTTGGAAATTTCAAAATTTGACATTCCACTTGATATGGTGGTTACCGAAAAACAAGTTATTACAAAGAAAAAAAGAGTTGCAAACAACTTTTTTGGAGAATAATAATGAGAGTTATTGCAGGAAAATTTCGTGGGAAAAGGCTGTTTTCGCCTGAAAATGATAACGTTCGTCCAACAACTGACAGAATTAAGGAAACACTTTTTAACATTTTGCAAAGTGAAACGCAAGATTGTATTGCGCTTGATTTGTTTGCAGGAAGTGGCGCATTGGGCATTGAATGCTTATCTCGCGGGGCAGAAGAAGTGGTTTTTGTTGACAAGAGTCGTGACAGCATAGAACTTATAAATGAAAACCTCAAAGGAATAGATGGAAATTTTAGAGTTATAAATGCAGATTTTTTGACTTATCTTAGAACGGCAAAAAAAAAGTTCGATTTGATTTTTATTGACCCGCCATTTGCAAGCCCTTTGGGAAAACTTGCGGTTGAAGCTATAATAGACCTTGATTTATTAAGTGAAAACGGTATAATTGTATATGAGCACGGAACGGAAAACAAGTATAAACTTGACCGCGATAATTACAAAACTCGTGTCAAGGTTATGGGCTCGGTTACTGTTGATTTCATAAAAAGACAAAAAGTTTGTTTGGTTACAGGCAGTTTTGACCCTATAACAAAAGGGCATAAAGCAGTAATTGAAAAGGCTTTAGATATGTTTGACAAAGTAAAAGTGGCTTGTTTAATAAATGACCAAAAGCATTATTTGTTTACAAGTGATGAAAGACTTGAAATTGCAAAGGCTGCGCTTGAAAATCTTGAAAACGTTGACGTGTTTTTTTCAGATGATACTGCAGTCAACGTCGCAAAAAGTATTGGAGCGTCCGTTTTTGTTAGAGGAATAAGAAATCAAAGCGATTTATCATACGAAAACGAAATGCGAGAGTTTAATTTGTCATCAGGCGGAATTGATACGGTTTTTGTTGAAGTTGATGAATTTAGACAAGTGAGTTCAACGCAAGTCAAAGAAAAAATCAATCAAGGTATTTTTGACGACATTCCAAATGAATGTATTGAAACAATAAAAAATATTTTAGATAGAAAAAAATAATAGGGGTACAGAGATATGGATTCCATTGATATGTTGATAAACGAACTTCAAAGTTTAGCTTTACAAGCAAAAAAAGTGCCGTTCAGCAACACCGATATAATGCTAAACAAATCTGATTTGATTGAATTGGTTTCGAGATTTAGAGAAAGCTATCCTCAAATTATTCGAGAATCAAATCAAGTTGTTAAAGAGCGTGACGAAATTTTGAAAAAAGCAGAAAAATACGCAAACGAAACAATGGATGCTGCAGAAGCGCACGCCAAAAATTTGGTTACAAACACAGAAATTATGAAAAAAGCAGAGGCTGACGCTTTGATTATGAGGCAAGAAGCCGAAGAAAACTATCGCAAACTTGACTATGAGGCGCGTTCGTTGGCTTATAACATTTTAGATAAAGCAGAACAGTCTGTAAAAGAAGGGCTTTCAATTATAAACGACAGAAAACGCAAACTTATTGAGGATTAGTTGTTTATTTGAGTAGGTAAGAGCGAATTGCACTCGTAAGCAACGTGAAAAATTGAACAAGACACGCAAGCTCGCTATCTGTTTTCCCTTCCGACAGCGATTTTGCTAAAATTATGGCAAGAGTATTCAATGCCATTGGGTCGGATAAACTTGTAGTTTTGTCGTTTGTAATATTGTTGTTTGAGTCATCGCAACTAAAAGCCATATTTATATATATTCAAATGAGATAAAAGTTGTTTTTCAAAAAAATATGGCTCATATTTTCTTGACAAGAAATCTTATCAATCATATAATATAAAAGCTGTGTGCGGCCATGGCGGAACTGGCAGACGCGTACGTTTGAGGGGCGTATGTCCATGACATCCGGGTTCAAGTCCCGGTAGCCGCACCAAATTATAATAAAACGAACCCAGATAATGAGTTCGTTTTATTTTTTGCCAAACAAATAAAAAAGGAAGCAAGATGCTTCCTTTTTTATTGTTAAGATATTGTGTTTCTTGTTTTACAAATCTTTATGCCGCCAAATAACTGGTTGCTGTATCAACTGTGTTTACCGTGTTGTCAAATACGATTGTATATTCACATATACCAACGCCTACAACATAAATTTGATAAGTTATAACTCTATCACAATATTTGCTTGTATCTGGCAACGTTCCATTAAAGTAAACAGGGTACATAGCTAAGATATATCCGTCACTTGAGTTGTCAGCAGTTGTAAAGCCGTAACTTACGTCTTGTGTTGTTCCTGTTCCATTAAGGTAAGAGTAATGCTTTGTGGTAAGCAAAACGGAATTTGCTGTCAAAACATTTATGCCAGAGGCGTCAATAAGTTTGAATTTGAGATAGCTTGTTCCTATGCTACTTTGCATTACAACGGTTGATTTTGTTGGTTGATGTGTTGGAATAAGTAACCCATAGATAACCGTATCTGTCAACTTCAAAGCGTTAAATACCTGACAAATTAGTTAAAAACTCTGCAAAAGTCCCTGTAAAACCTTCTCTTTGCGCTTCTGCATAAGCTGACTGAATTGTCCAAACTGTTTCGGTTTCGCTATTATCAGGAGTGCCTTTGTCGCAAGCCACTAAAATAAGTGAAGTTGCAACAACGACAATTAGAACAGCTAAAAGCAATAAGTTTCTTTTTTTCATTTTTCGTCCCCCCAAGTATAATTATTATTGTAAGTCCGTAAACTACGGAGTAACAATTTTTCATACAATAATCAAGCAATACGAAATAGACTTATCGAAAAACATCAAAA
The DNA here is from genome assembly GCA_964592815.1 of uncultured Bacteroidaceae bacterium. Classification (GTDB taxonomy): domain Bacteria; phylum Bacillota; class Clostridia; order Christensenellales; family CAG-917; genus CAZQGE01. Next base: position 11,458 of record CAZQGE010000010.1, read on the forward strand.
AAAAAGAAATAAAAAATTTGTTAAGCGCGAATTTATAATATGCAAAATAACGCTTAATAGAAAGAAATTTAGAGCATTTATTTGCATATATGTCAAAAAAATAACCGCTCTTTATGCAATAATTATAACATCTGAGATGTTTAAGTCAATATTTTTACAAATTACCTTGAAAAAAAATTTTATTTTTTGTATGCATATTATCCATCTTATTAGGCAATATTAACATTTAGGAGGCAACAGTTTATGAAACTTAAAGATAGCAAAACGTATTTGAATTTAGCAAAATCTTTCGCAGGGGAGTGCCAAGCACACGTCAGATATAAATTTATCGAATATGGCGCAAGAAAGGAAGGTTATACAGCTTTGGCTGAAACCATTGACAAAGTCGTTTACAACGAATTCAACCACGCAAGAATGTTTTACACATTTTTGCAAGAAGCAGACGATAAGACAATAACAAACATTGACATTTGTTCAGGTTATCCGTTCAAGGAAAAATGGGATTTGATTGAAAATTTGCGTCTTGCGTCAGAAGATGAAGGTTTTGAATGTGACAAAATTTATGAAAGTTATCAAAAAATTGCCTCAGAAGAAGGTTTTAACGAAATAGCAGAACTCTACAAAAATATCAGACAAGTTGAAGATTGTCACAGAAAATTGTTTGCGCAGTTGCATCAACAAATGAAGGACGGCACGATGTATAAAAAAACTGAAAGAGTAAAATGGAAATGTTCTTCTTGTGGTTATGAGGCAACAGCAGAAAAAGCGTGGCAAGTTTGTCCATTGTGTCAAGCTGAACAAGGTGTTGTTATGCTGAAAATTGAAGATGAAGCAAATTAGGTGATAAATTATAAATGGTAATAAAATTTATCAATATGCGATAAATTTTTCAAAAAAAAAAGCCGTCAATTTATGACGGCTTTTTTATTAGCATTTTAGCAATAAAATTGTTTATAAAGTATTGATAAATTTTGACAATTCTGTAAAGATAACACCTAAACCGTATGCGCCGGCGTCAGGGTAGCCAATAGATTTTTCACCTACTGTGCCTGCTCTGCCTAAAGTTGCAACGACAGCTTTTGTGCTTTCTGCACCTGCAACTGCGGCTTGTGCGCCTTTTATGACTGCATCTTTAATTTTGCAACCGTCAAGAGCGCATTTTGTCAATGCGTCAGCGCAAGGTTTGAGTGCGTCAACAAGAGTTTTGTCGCCAATGACTGCACCTTTACCAAAAGACTTCTTGCCAGTTTCATAAACACCAGTATTTGCTGCTTGGAATAATTCTGCCAAATCTGTCAAGGATATTTCTTCTTTGTCAGCCATAGCTTTGCCTGCATAACGGAATGCACTTCCCCAAATTGGACCAGAAGCTCCGCCGCAGAATTCCATAATTATGCCAGAACAGCTTCTCAAGAATGCGCCGATATTTGCTTTATTCAGGGTTGCCCAATCTTTTTTGAGCTGTTTGAAACCTTTTGCAATGCTCATACCAAAATCGCCATCGCCCATTTTGTCTGCATCGCAGAATGGAATTTCGTTTTCAATTATGACGTCAGCCATTTTTTCAACTATTTTTACAAAAGCGGGGGTGTTGATTGTTTGGCAAACTTTTGGTTCGCCAACAACTTCTGTTTGAATTTTTTCTGCAACCTTTTCGTTCTTTTCACACTTACAAGTTTGTTTTGTATTTTCAATTTTTTGAGCTTGCGGTGTTACTCCCAAGGCTTTTGAAATAGCTTTCATAGCGTCAACTGCATAGGATGCGTAATCATCCATAGCTGCACCCCAAGTAAGAGCAGGGGTGGAAACAGGGTAGTCAATCAATTCTTTTAATTCGCTATCTACTTTGAGGACTGAAACGGATGCGCCAGCCATATCGATAGACGTCATATAGTTGCCAACCAAAGTTTTGTGAATAGCAATGCCAGCTTTTTCAAGTTCATTTGAAACTGAATTGTTAAACAAATACAGTTCCATAAGCGGAGTTGCGCCAAAACCATTGATAAGCAAAGCTATCTCATCGCCTTTTTTAAGTTTAAGGTCATCGATAAGGTCTTTTACTATGCGCTCAGCAAGAATGTCTGCCGATTGAATTTTTTCAGTTTTTCTTCCTGGTTCGCCGTGAATGCCAACACCAAATTCCATTTCATCATCAGCGATTTCAAAAATAGGAGTTCCTTTTGCAGGAGGTGTGCAAGATGTGAATGCAAAGCCGAAAGAACGTACGTTTTCAATAACCTTGTTTGCAACAGCTTTGACGTCTTGTAAATCTTTGCCTTGCTCAGCCGCTGCGCCAGCGCATTTATGTACGAATACTGTGCCAGCAACTCCACGACGACCAACTGTGTAGAGAGAGTCTTTTACAGCAATATCGTCGTTTACGTAAACTGCGTCAACCTTGATGCCGTCTTCATCTTTTGCTAAATCGGCGGCGTTGTTAAAGTTCATACAGTCGCCCGAATAGTTTTTGATGATGAGCAAAACACCTTTTTCAGTTTGACATTCTTTGATTGCATTGTAAACTTGAATTTGAGAAGGTGAAGCAAAAACGTCACCACAAACGGCGCAGTCAAGCATACCTTTTCCAACAAAGCCAGCGTGAGCTGGCTCGTGACCACTTCCGCCACCTGAAATCAAAGAAACTTTGTTTTGGTTGATTTCTTTCTTTTTTACAATTTTGAATTTTTCCACAAACTCCAATTCAGGATGCGCCTTGGCAAGACCATGGCACATATCGTAAACAAAAGTTTCGGGGGTGTTCATAATTTTTTTCATTATTTTTCTCCTAAAAATTGTAAGATACCCTAGCATAAAAGTTAGGGTATCTCAAACTTAATTTTTATTTAGCATTCCAAACCGTATTTTGCGTCGTAACCAATTCTGTCAGCTGTAAGAATTGCTGCCGCAACTGCGTCTGCTGTAACAGGGAATGGCATTGAATGAATGCTTTCTTCGGGTATGCAAGCCTTTTCAGCAACAGCAGTAATTCTGTCGCCAATTTTTTCAACACCCAAATCTTTCAAACATACTGGAAGTCCAACTGTCAAACAGAAGTCGATGACTTCGTCGATTTCGTCTTGGTCGGCATTTTCCAAAACTAATTGGCAAAGTGTTCCAAAAGCAACTTTTTCGCCGTGAGTCATATGGTGTGTTTCTTCCAATACTGTCAAACCATCGTGGATAGCGTGTGCGCCAGCCAAACCGCCTGATTCAAAGCCTAAGCCTGACAAAAGAATGTTTGTTTCAATAATATTTTCCAAAGCGGGAGTAACTTTTTTGCTTTCGCAAGCAAGTTTTGCTTTGTAACCATCTTCAAGCAAAGTTGCATAGCAGAGTTGAGCCAAGTCATAAGCTGCCATTGTTGGTTTTGCAGGAGCGCATTTCTTTTCTCTTGCGCCACAGGGAAGACCAGCGTTGATATTTGCAAAAGAGTAGTGGTTTGCTCTTGCTTCAAAATATGTGGACAAAGCGTCGCCCATACCAGAAACTAAGAAGCGAACAGGAGCTTGTGCAATAATTTTTGTGTCGATAAGAACAACGTCTGGGCTTGTAAAATAAGCATAGTCGTCAAACGCTCCATCGGGAGTGTATAAAACTGCGCTGTGTGACGTAGGAGCGTCAGTTGCAGCGATTGTAGGAACAATGATAAGGCGTGATTTTGCAGCGTTAACACATTTTGCTGTGTCAATAGCTTTGCCACCACCCAAACCGATAATGCAAGCGCATTTGTTATCTTTTGCTACTTTTTTAAGTTTTTCTACTTCTTGACGTGAGCATTCACCACCGAAATCGCAAGCAACCAATTTGACACCAAATTTTGCTTGTGTGGCGTCGAGTTGAGTTTGAACACGTTTAACGTCATCAGGATTGGCAATAAGCAATGCTGACTTGCCAAAAAGTTTTACGAAATAACCGAGGTTGAGAAGTTCGTCTTCACCCATTACGAATTTGGATGGACAAATAAATGCTTTTCTCATATAAAAGTCTCCTTATAAAAGTTAATGAACATATTATAAAGCAGGATAAATAAAAATTCAATAGTCAAAAGGTCAAAAATTCAAAATTAAGCGTTTTTTTAGTTAATAAAATGCAAAAATTACAAAATATAAGATAAATTTTGCTTAAAAACGGTATTTTTGCAAAATAAAAACAAAATAAATTGTAATTTGTTTAGAAGCGGTTATAATGAAAGAGGAGGAAGAAAAAGTGAACGCTAAAATTGAGATACAAGATAGAGTTGATTGGATAAAAAATATTTTGAAAAATAGTGGAGCTAAAGGTATTATTTACGGCAATAGCGGTGGAAAAGATTGTACTTTAGTTGGCGCATTATGCGCTCTTGCCACAAAAAATGTGCTAGGTGTAATTATGCCTTGCGAATCAAAACAAAATTTTACGTCTGACCGTGATGACGCATTGCTGGCAGGCAACTTTTTTGGAATTGAACAAATTGAAGTTGACCTTACAGATACAAAAACAACAATAATGTCTGCTTTTGGTGAAAATTTGACAAAGAATGTAGCAAGCGATGGCAGTCTTTCAGCGTCAAAAATAAACGTAAATCCTCGTCTAAGAATGACAACTTTGTATGCGTTAGGACAAGCAAAAGGTTATTTGGTTGCAGGGACTGGAAATCTTGATGAAATTACTATGGGTTATTTCACCAAATGGGGTGACGGAGCTTATGATTTTAACCCTATTGCCGACTTAAACGTGGCGGAAGTTTATATGCTTTTAGAGGAATTGAATGCGCCAAAAAGCATAATTGGAAAAGCTCCATCAGCAGGTCTTTATCAAGGGCAAACAGACGAAAACGATTTGGGTATAAGCTACCGTGAAATCGACAAGTATTTGAAAGGAGAAGCTGTATCTGAAAAGGCAAAAGAAATTATTGAAAAAGCAAAGCAAAGAAATGCGCATAAACTTAGAATGCCAGAAAAATATTCACGATAGTTTTATGGTTTGGGTCGGTTGCTTTTCTATTTAGAGAAGAATACTTATATATAATGTAACTCAAACTAAATAATAACGAAACTCTTTTTATGTGTGCTAGCGCACTTTTTAGTCGTTAAAAATATAACGATAAAATTATTTCGATAAAAAAATATTGATGAATGTAACATTTGGCTTGCAACTAAAAAAAAGTTATGTTAAAATCTTGTGGAAAACTAAGTTACGGATAGGAGGAGATTATGTCAAAAATCAAGTTGACAACCGTGTCGTTTAAGGGAACAGCGGAACAAGAAACAAAACTTAGAACTGGTTTGCAAGAGTTGAAAGGTATAAATGGCAACGTAATGCCTGCTTTACAACTTGCACAAGAAATTTATGGCTATTTGCCGATTGAAGTACAAAAGATTGTTTCAGAGGAATTGAATATTCCACTTGAAGATATATTTGGTGTTTCAACTTTCTACTCTCAATTTACACTTAATCCCAAAGGAGAAATTACATATTCGGTATGTTTGGGAACAGCGTGTTACGTTAAGGGTTCGGGCGAAGTTTTTGAAGAACTTTCAAAACAACTGGGTTTGAAAGACGGCGAAACCTCCAAAGACGGAAAATATTCGCTTTCTTCAACAAGATGTATAGGATGCTGTGGACTTGCGCCAGTTATGACGGTAAATGACGATGTTTACGGAAAACTTACAACCGCAGACATAGCTGGTATTGTTGAAAAATATCGCAAATAATCTAATATAAAGTTATTGAGGGCAATTTTGCCCTCATTTTTTTAGGAGCTTATTATGAAAGTGAACGAAATATCCAAGCTAATTGGTGGAACGATTTTGTCAGCCGAACACAAGCAAGAGGTTGACATTGAATCTGCTTTTGCATCTGATATGATGAGCGACGTTTTGGCGTATGTCCAAAACCAAAGTTTGTTGATTACAGGACTTACAAACCCACAAATTGTTCGCACGGCTGAGCTTATGGATATGACTGCAATTATCATTGTTCGAGGCAAAAAACTCGAACAATCTGTCATTGATTTAGCTAATGCCAAGGATATTTTGATTATTTCTACTCCTTGCAAAATGTTTGAGACTTCAGGTATTTTGTACCAAGCGGGCATAAGGTCATAAGCGTATGGAAAATCAATGCGTCCAACAGGAATACATTGTAGCGGGCAACAACTTTGCATCTGCTGGTTCGGCTTCTGAAAATGTAAAAAGCACTTTGCGTAAATTGGGCATTTCGTCCCAAGATATTAGGCGTGTGGCTATTGCTATGTATGAAGGTGAAATCAATATGGTCATTCACGCTGGTGGCGGAGTTGCAAAAGTAAACATTTTTTTGGATAAAATCGAAATCAAATTGATTGACCACGGCAAGGGAATTGAAGATATATCTCTTGCTATGAAACCTGGTTATTCGACTGCGCCCGAAAACATAAGGTCGTTAGGCTTTGGCGCAGGTATGGGACTGCCAAATATGAAAAATTACGCCGATGAATTTGACATTCAAAGTGAGGTTGGCGTTGGCACTACTGTTACGATTGTAATTTATTTTCATTAAGGTGATAAGGAATGGAAAAAAAGTTTAACTGCGTTTTAGATGAAAAATCTTTACATACTGTCACATTGGACAGGGATAAGTGTATTGGCTGTGTAAATTGTATGAAACGTTGTCCAACCGAGGCTATCCGAGTAAGAAACGGAAAAGCTAGCGTTAATTATGACAGATGTATCGGTTGTGGAGAATGCGTCAGACTTTGTCAGCAACACGCAAAACTTCCGTCTCACGACAGTTTTCAATCTCTTGACGACTTCAAATATAAGATAGCTTTGCCTGCTCCGTCGCTTTACGGGCAGTTTGCAAATCTTTCAGACATTGACACCGTTCTTAACGGGCTTTTAGCCATTGGCTTTAACGAAGTTTACGAGGTCGGTAGAGCTGCTGAATATTGTTCAGAAATTTCAAAAATTATTCTTGACACAAAAGAAATCAAAAAACCTGTGATTTCAAGTGCGTGTCCCGCTATTGTTGAACTTATTATGATGAGATTCCATAATCTCAAAGATAACTTGTTGAGTGTTCTAGCGCCTGTTGACGTTGCGGCAAAACTTGCAAGGGAAAACGCAATAAAACGCGGAATACCAAATGAGGACATAGGTATATATTTTATTTCACCTTGTCCAGCAAAAGTTTTTGCATTAAAAATGGGTATAAACGTTAAATATCCTTACGTTGACAGAATTTTGTCTGCATCTGACGTATATATGCGTCTTGTCCCAGCAATGAAAGATTTGAAAGAGGTTAAGTCAATGACGCGCATTAGCGGCACGGGCTTAAACTGGGGATTGTCAAGGGGTGAAGCAAATGCAATTTATCACGATAAAACTATTGCGGCTGATGGCATAGAAAACTGCATAAAAATTTTGGAAGCTATTGAAGACGGAACTTTGCAAGATATAGATTTTGTTGAACTTAACGCTTGCACAAGCGGTTGCGTAGGTGGTGTTATGAACGTAGAAAACCCCTTTGTAGCGAGAGCAAGAATAAATATTTTGCGTAAAAAATTGCCTAATACGCTTAACAAAATTACAGATATTGGCAAAGGTATGGACTTCTTTCTTTGGGAAATTGACCCGCTGGTTAAAGACGTTTTCAAACTTGATATAAACCGAAAATTCGCTATGGAAAAACTTATTGAGATGGATAAAATTTTTGAAACTCTGCCACACGCTGATTGCGGTTTGTGTGGAGCTCCAAGTTGTAGGGCGTTTGCGGAAGATTTGGTAAATGAAATTATCCCACGAGATACCGCTTGCCCAAGATTGAATGAGGAAAAAGTAAAATGAACTGTCGTGAATTATGCAAAATTTTAGGCGGTAAAATAGTTAATATTGCCGATGAAAACAGACAAGTCATTGATGGATATGCTGGCGATTTTTTGAGTTACGTTATAGGAAAAGCTCCAACGGACTGCGTTTGGTTTACGGTTATGAACAACGTAAACGTTTGCGCTGTTGCAACACTTGCAGAAGTTTCGGTTGTGGCGTTATGCGACGGCGTTATGCCTGATAAGGCTTTGGAAGATAAGTTCAAACAACAAGACGTAAACGCAATTTGTGTACCTATGGACGTGTTTAACGCGATAAAAAAATTTGTTGAGAACTCTGGTGATGTTGTATAAATACGATTTACATATTCATTCTGCGTTGTCGCCTTGTGCTGACAACGATATGACACCCGTCAATATTGTTGGGACTGCCAAATTGTTGGGGTTGGACTACGTTGCAATAGCCGACCACAATGCCATTGGAAACGTCAAAGTTGCAATTTTGGCGGGAATAGAATATGGAATTAAGGTTGTACCTGCTTTTGAGCTTCAAACAAATGAAGACGTGCATATTTTGTGCCTTTTCAAGAAGTTTGAAAGCCTAGAAAACTTTTACAATTCTATAAAGTTTTCAACAAGACAGAATAGAAAAGAGATTTTTGGCGAACAACTTTTGCTTGACGAGGACGACAACGTAATAGGCGAGGAGCAAAATATGTTGTTGGACAGCGCACAAATCTCATCTGAGGACGTGCCAAAATTGGTTGATAAGTTTGACGGTGTTGCAATACCTGCGCATATCGACAGAGATATGAACGGAATGTTGCAAATGTTGGGCGCAATAACAGACGGATATGACACGGTAGAAATTTCAAACAATGCTGACAATGAGTTTTTGGCAATGTGGAAAAATCAACGTATGGTGATAATCGACAGCGATGCTCACACCTTAAACGATATTTCCACTAAGGGAGAAATTGAGTTGAAAGAATACAGCATTGATGCTTTAATTGAAAAATTAAAGTTATAATGAGTATCTAAGCTATTATATCGGCATAAAAATATCAATATGTATTTATCGATAAATATTTACCAAAATGATGAATTGTGTTGAAAATTTTTAAGACGTAGTGTATAATAAATGCTGTTTATAGCGTGCTATGCGTGTTTATATAGGGGAGAGAATGAGAGAACTTGCATTGAACATTTTAGATATTACGGAAAACTCCGTAAAAGCTAAGGCAAGGCTTGTTATTATTGATATAGTCGCCCAGTCCAATTTGCTTACCATCACGATTACAGATGACGGTTGCGGTATGGATAAAGATTTTCTGGCTAGGGTGACAGACCCCTTTACAACTACAAGAACTACAAGAAAAGTCGGTATGGGCATACCTCTTTTCAAAATGGCTGCTGAAATAGCGGGAGGCGAGTTTTCTATTGCCTCAAAGCCTTTTGAAGGCACGGTTGTAAAAGCTAGCTTTCAAATTGACAACATTGACCGTGCGCCCCTTGGCAACTTGGCAGAAACAATGGTGACGTTGTTAAGTGACGAATATCCAACGGATTTTCTTTTGCGTGTTACGGTTGACGACAAAAAATTTGAATTTGACACCAAAGAACTTAAACGGGAACTGAACGGACTCTCTGTTTCAGAACCTCAAATTTTGCTCTTTGTCAAAGATATGATCAATGAGAATTTAATGGAAATTGGAGGAGATAAATTATGAAGAGTATTGCTGAAATTAAAGCTATCAGAGACAAGATGCAATCACAGATTATTTTGCGTGATAACAATGATGAAAATCAGGAAACTCGAATTGTTGTGGGAATGGCAACTTGTGGAATTTCCGCAGGCGCGCGTCCCGTTTTCAACACTTTAGTTGATGAGGTTGCCACAAGACAACTGAAAAATGTTAAAGTTACGCGCTCAGGTTGCTTGGGTATGTGTAAACTTGAACCTATTGTCGAGGTTTTTGTGCCAGGTCAAGAGAAGGTAACATATATTCACGTTGATGCTGAAAAGGCAAAAAATATCATTGCAAATCATATTGTCAACGGAAATATTTGCAATGAGTATTTGATTACCAATGAGTAAAATAGAGGAGAGATAGATATGTTTAGAAGTCACATTTTGATTTGCGGTGGCACAGGCTGTCACTCAAACAACAGCGGGGCAATTTTAACAGAATTTGAAAAACTTTTGAAAGAAAAGAGTTTGGATAAGGACGTTGCAGTTGTTGGCACGGGTTGTTTCGGTTTATGCGCCGTAGGTCCTGTTGTCATCATTTATCCAGAAGGCGCGTTTTACAGCGGTGTAAAAGTTGAAGATGTTGCTGAAATTGTGGAAGAACACATTATAAAAGGAAGACTTGTAACTAGATTGCTCCACAAAGAAAAAGATGAAACCCACGCTGTTAAGGCGTTGTCGGACACCAATTTCTACAAAAAGCAAACTCGTGTTGCTCTTAGAAATTGCGGCGTTATAAACCCAGAAGAAATTGATGAATATATTGCTTACGACGGATACCAAGCACTCATAAAAGTGCTTACCGAAATGAAACCTCAAGACGTTGTTGACGTAATCAAAAACAGCGGTTTGAGAGGCAGAGGCGGTGGAGGTTTCCCAACAGGCTTAAAATGGCAATTTGCTAAAAATTCAGTTAATGACATAAAATATGTTTGCTGCAACGCCGATGAAGGCGACCCAGGCGCATTTATGGACAGAAGCGTTTTGGAAGGTGACCCTCACGCAGTTTTGGAAGCTATGGCAATTGCAGGTTATGCAATTGGCTCAAACCAAGGCTTTATCTACGTTAGAGCTGAATATCCTATCGCAGTACGCAGATTGAAAATTGCTCTTCAACAAGCAAAAGAATACGGCTTGCTCGGAAAAAATATTTTGGACTCTGGATTTGATTTTGACATTGAAATTCGTCTTGGCGCAGGCGCATTTGTTTGCGGTGAAGAAACGGCTTTGATGACTTCTATTGAAGGTAAGCGTGGTGAACCACGTCCACGTCCTCCATTCCCAGCAGTAAAAGGATTGTTCGGAAAGCCAACAATTTTGAATAACGTAGAAACTTATGCAAACATAGCGCAAATCATTTTGAAAGGCGCAGAATGGTTTGCTTCAATGGGTACTGAAAAGTCTAAAGGCACAAAAGTTTTTGCTTTAGGCGGAAAAATTACTAATACAGGTCTTGTCGAAATTCCTATGGGTACAACGCTTAGAGAAGTCATTGAGGACATAGGCGGTGGAATTCCACACGGCAAAAAATTTAAGGCTGCACAAACTGGCGGACCTTCTGGCGGTTGCATTCCTGCTTCTCACTTTGACATTCCAATCGACTATGACAATTTGATTGCAATTGGCTCTATGATGGGTTCAGGCGGTATGATTGTTATGGATGAAGACAACTGTATGGTTGACATTGCAAAATTCTTCCTTGAATTTACAGTTGATGAAAGTTGCGGAAAATGTACTCCGTGCCGTATTGGTACAAGACGTTTGTTGGAATATCTTGACAAAATCACAAAAGGTCAAGCAACAATGAAAGACTTGGACGATATGGAAAAACTTTGCTACTACATAAAAGACAACGCTCTTTGCGGTTTAGGACAAACAGCTCCAAACCCTGTGCTTTCAACGTTGCGCTATTTCCGTGATGAATATGAAGCTCACATCAAAGAACATCGTTGTCCTGCTCACGTTTGCAAAGGACTTTTACGTTATCGCATTACTGATGACTGCAAAGGCTGTTCTGCTTGTTCCAGAAAATGCCCAGTTGGCGCAATTTCAGGAGAAATCAAACAGAAATTTACCATTGACACGGCAAAATGTATTAAGTGCGGTGTTTGTATGGATACTTGCAAATTCAATGCAATCGTCAAGGAATAAGAGGTGGTATTATGGCGAAAGTAAATATTAAAATTAACAATATTCCTGTGCAAGTGGAGGAAGGTTCTACAATTTTGCAAGCAGCAAAAGAAGCAGGCATCAAAATTCCAACACTTTGCTATTTGAAAGATATAAACGCTATTGGCGCGTGTCGTGTTTGCGTGTGTGAAGTTAAGGGAGCAAGAAGCCTTGTTGCATCGTGCGTTTATCCCGTAAATGAAGGTATGGAAGTTTTTACAAACACCAAAAAAGTAAGAGAAAGCAGAAAAACTACTGTTGAACTTATCCTTTCAGACCACAAACAAGATTGCCTTAGTTGTGACAGAAATAATAATTGTGAACTCCAAAAACTTTCTATCGACTTAGGTTGCGATGCAAAACATTACAGCGGAGTTACAAACGAATATCCTATTGATACGTCAACACCTTACATTGTGCGTGACAACAACAAATGCGTACTTTGCAGAAGATGCGTTGCCGCTTGCAAAGAATATCAATCGGTTTCAGTTATCGGTGCAAATGCTCGTGGTTTTGATACGCATATCGGTTGCGCTTTTGAAAAACCGCTCAGCGAAACTCCTTGCGTAGGTTGTGGACAATGTATTGTTGCTTGCCCAGTTGGCGCATTGCACGAAAGAGAAGAAATTGACGACGTTTTGGATGCTATTGCAGACCCAACTAAACACGTTATAGTTGGAACAGCTCCGTCAGTCCGTGTAGGCTTAGGCGAAGAGTTTGGCATAACAATGGGCAAAAACGTTGAAGGAAAAATGGTTGCTGCTTTGCGTAGAATTGGCTTTGACAGAGTGTTTGACGTTAACTATACGGCAGACCTCACAATTATGGAAGAAGGTACAGAATTCCTCGGAAGACTTAAAAACGGCGGAGTGTTACCTATGATTACAAGCTGTTCGCCTGCTTGGATAAAATTCTGCGAACACAATTTCCCAGACCAACTTAACCATTTGTCAAGCTGTAAATCTCCACAACAAATGTTTGGCGCAGTTTGCAAAACTTACTATGCTGAAAAGACAGGCATTGACCCCAAAGATATTGTTGTTGTTTCAATTATGCCTTGCACCGCCAAAAAGTTTGAAAAGGGCAGACCAAATCAAGCAGCGGCAGGCGTTGCAGACATTGATTACGCATTGACAACTCGTGAACTTGCAAAGCTCATAAAGCGTTGCGGAATTATTTATGAACAACTTCCTGATGAGGAATTTGATGCTCCATTCGGAATTGCATCAACAGCGGGTTTACTTTTTGGTGCAACTGGCGGCGTTATGGAAGCTGCTTTGCGTACTGTTTATGAAGTTGTTGAAGGCAAGGAAGCACCATCTTTGGACTTTAATGAAGTTCGTGGCACAAAGGACATCAAAGAAGCAACTTATAAAGTTGGTGGAATTGACGTCAAAGTAGCCGTTGCTAGCGGACTTGCTAACGCAAGAAAGATTATGGACGACGTTAGAGCTGGCAAAGCAGACTATCACTTCATTGAGATTATGTCTTGCCCAGGCGGTTGCGTAAACGGTGGCGGTCAACCTATAAAGAGCGCATTTGTTCGCAACAACGAAGACATCAAGGCAACAAGAGCTAAAGCAATTTATGACACAGATAAATCGGCAAAATTGCGTAAATCTCACGCTAACCCAGCAATTACACAAATTTATACGGAGTATTTTGGCGAACCAAACAGCCACAAAGCTCACGAAATTTTGCACACAACTTATGTTGCGAGAGATTTGTATTAAGAACTGTTGATTGAAAATTAAACATAAGAAAAGTCCACCAAATGGTGGACTTTTTTTTGTTGTAAAAATAAATGTTGATGTTTTTTTGTTGGACTGCTACATATTCAATTTCAGTCTTTATGCTTTGATTTTTTAATTGCCTTAATTGGCTTTTCTTCTTTTGAAATTTCTGTAATTATGTCATCTACTACGCTAATTTCAGAGTTTTTGTTTTCAAGCGTATCACTATCTTTAAGCATAATTTCTTGTTCTTTCAAGTTGTTTTTCTTAAATTTACAAGCCTTAAATTTTGGCTTTTTATAGTGATATGGTCTTAACGTTGGCGTAAGTTCAAAATGTAATTCATTTCCGTTTCGTTTATCAATTAAAGTCAAGAGGGCAGGCAACACAAATATTACAAGAATTGCACTTATGATTGAACCTCTTGCCATAAGGAAAGTCATTTCTTTAATTACAAGGTTTGACGCTACTGCAAACACGCTGAAACACGCACCAGCCATAATAAGAGCCGAAGTTGTAATTGACATTGCGGAATTGGTTGTTGCAAGATACGACGCTTGTATAGGCTCAAATCTCTTGCGGAAATCTCTGTATTTTGTTGTTAGCAAAATTGCATAGTCAACAGTCGCCCCCAACTGAATTGCCGATATAAATAGATACGACATAAAGTTGATTGAGCCTGCGCCTGCGGTAAATATGTATTGCATTAATAGGTTTAACCATATTCCCGCTTGAATTACTAAAACCAACAAAATAGGGAATTTTATGGAGCGTAACGTGAATATTAAGATTAAGAAAATTGCAAGAATCGACACTATCGAAACCCACATAAAGTCGTTTGGTGTTATAACTGCAAAGTCATAAGCTGTTTGGGTTAGTCCTGTAAAATAACACTTTTTAGGCGTATCGTTGTCATTGACAAAGCATTCGCCAGCTATAGCTTTTATTTTGTCTAATATATCAAAACTTTGTTGACTTTCATTGCTTATGTTAGGGTTTATTCCGCACGTGTACATCGTGTAACCGTTGGACACGTAGTTTGTAATCATAGAAAACTCCGAAGGTAAAGTAGTGCCTGGGGGTAAACTATCCATAAACGTATTCATAAGTTGCATAAGTCCAAGCAAATCTTGCAAAGTCAACGGCTTGCCATTGCCAGTATCTTTGTCAACTAAGTAGTCTTTCAGCACAGCTTTAGTAGTGGCATCAATGCTGTCAAGGGTGCCTGAACTGTCAATCATATTCCACATAACTTTGCCATCTATGGTGTTAATAATTGGGTCGCCGTTCAAATCTGTCAAAACTGTGCCGTTTAGGTCAGTTTTGTATTGCGGAAACATTATGTAAAGTCCTAGCATGTAGGATAATTCGCCGTTTTTGAACTCCTTGTTCATTTTATCAACAAAAGCATAGTTTTGCGATGGCGTATCTGGCACAACTATTACAACTTGGTTGCCAAGTTCTTTTGCCATTACAGCCTTGACAGAGTTGTCTGTGTTGTCAGGCATAAATTTCAAATAAGCGTAGTTCAAAGTTTGCGCACCGTAAGCAATAGGAATAATCAGCAACGCAAAAATTGCAGCAATCCATTTTCTGTCGCGAAGCACTCTTTTTACAGGTTGTTTGTAGGTCAAATTTATGTATCTATGTTGTGTTTTCACTCTAGCTTTGTTGCACAATAGCATAAGACAAGGTTGCAAGAATAAAACGGTAGCAAGCGAACATAAAATACCTTTTGCTATGGTAAGTCCCAAGTCGTAACCAATTCCAAATTTCATACAAAGCAACGCAAGCAAACCACAAACGGTGGTTAATGCGCTAGCAAAAATTGATTTTGCAGATTTAGGAATTGCCATTGCTAAAGCGTGTTTAGGGTCGGGGCAGAGTGTGAGTTCGTGCCTATATTGGTGCAAAAGGAATATGGCGTAGTCCATACTTAAACCTAGTTGCAATATTGCCGAACACGCAAACGTTATGATTGACGTTGACGGAAAGATAATGTTTGTGCCAAGGTTTATAAGAATTGAAATTGCCATAGTAGAAAGCAAAATCACGGGTTCCATCAACGAGTTAGTTGTAACCAACAAAATTATCAAAACAACAATTCCTGCAATTATGACGTACAATCCAATTTCGTCAAAAACTGTGTCAAATAACGCAGTTGCTTGTTCGGTCATACCACTCATTGAATAGTTATCACCGATTATACTTTTCATATCTGAGCGAATGTTTTGAAAAATCTTTATTGATTTTGTGTCAGACGGTGGGTATTGCAAAGTAACCAAAACCGCCCAATTATATTTGTTTGTATCCGCTTCAAGGTTCGCTTCCGTATCAAAAGCGCGGTCGGTCATTGTTCCCCAAACTTTTTTGAATTGAACGCTGTCTTTATTAAGAACTCCAATCTCAGGAAGATAACTTAAAATTGCCGCCCAAGTTGTGCCTGTGACACCAGACGTTTTTGTTATTTTTTCGGCTACTTGTTTAGCTTCTGCGTAAGTAGCGTTAATTCCAATTTCGATATCGCCGTGAATATTAAAGTTTTTTGACAAGAATTGAAAGCCGTCGTAAGTGTCATAGCCCTCAGGAAGATATGATGTAAGGTCATAATTTACTTTTTCAATCATTTTAGGCATCAAAACGCCAGATAATATAATTAAAGCCAAAAATAAAACCAAAATCAAATAGCGATATTTAACAATTTCTTTTCCCACTTTTTTCACCATACTATATTATATTTTTCATTGTGTATTATTGCACAAATTAAAAATGTTTGCAATAACGGTTTTTTGAATATGTATTTTAATATTAAAAAATAAGCACAATATTTCAAGTTCCAAATATTTATATGGAAATCTACTTGCGAAAAGTGAATGATTATGGTAATATTCGTCTGTAAAAGAAACGCCCTCGTGGTCAAGCGGTTAAGACGTCGCCCTCTCACGGCGGAATCTGGGGTTCGATTCCCCACGGGGGTACCACAATAATCACTAGCTGAGCTAGTGATTTTTTCTATAAAAAAACCACCAAATAAACTGGTGGCTTTTTTTGCGAAACTCACAGCTAAATTATTTCAACCTTATTGCTATTTCGCACGGTTAGGCAATACGCAATTCCTAACTTTGCTCGTTTATGAACACCAAGGTAATGAAATAGTAAAGCTATTTTAGTAATATGTCAATAGCAAAAATAAGAAAATTAAAATTGATTATGTATATTAAACAGTAAAATTCCAAACTATGCCTTGCATTTATACTGATGTAGAATGGTCTGAAGAATGTTCGCAAAAATTAAAACTTTGTAAAGTTTGACAGTCCAATTGAACATACGGACGAGCAAATTATATGTCAAATAATTGATAATTGCGTAACAGTACGTGAACCGTACCTAACAACTTTTGAAAGTGATTATTTAGGTAAGATTTTATATAAGCAGTTTGTTACTGTTCCTAAAGTTGATAGATAAAAATTAAAAATATAGGCATTGACATAATATAATCAATGTTTTACAATTAAATTGCTCCAATGTTCTTATGTAGAACAAAGTTAGAGGCATTGCGGACTAACCGTGCGAAATAGCTAGGGAGCTGAAAAAAAACGCTGTGAGTTTCGCAATAAAAAAAGCCGTAAAAGGCTTTTTTTGTTTGACAATTTTATTTTTTTATGTAAACTTCAAATAGAAGTAACTTGCTTCCGCTTGTCGGATAGTTTCACATAACAATATTTTATTGTTGTAGTTGGGAGGTTACTTATTTTTTTAGGTTTGACAATAAATTATATGTATGATAGAGTTTGCATCAGGCAAACAATTGTTTGCGCCCGCTGATTATCATATTGATGTACAGCATTGCCCCGAATGGCTAATTTCGGGGATTTTTTTATTATGAACTAAATATTTTTTTACAAAAATTTGAAAATTCGGGTATAGTATTACCCTCGAACTTCTGTGGCAAGTGGCAATTAAGCTGAATATGGCTTAAATAGTAGACAAAAAATGACACATCATATTTGTGGCATTGGCAAGACGTCGAACATTGACTCTTGCACGATTTAAGACATACATTTATAACTCGGTGCGCAGAGAATGGAGTGCCAAGACATTTATTGCAAAAGTGGGTAGGACATTCGACGTCGGATATGACGGAAAACGTATATACGCATTGTAACAATGATTTCGAGTATGCCGAAATAGACAATTTTAACAAGAGAATTAAAGGTACAAATAATCAAGAAAATAGGGTAAGTTGAATAATAAAAAATTACTCTATACAGAGTATAGAGTAAAGTGTTGGTGACCCACCGGAGATTCGAACTCCGGACCATCGCATTAAAAGTGCGGTGCTCTACCGGCTGAGCTAGTGAGTCATATATTTGAAAACTCTTTCGGCTTGGTTTTCACCACCTTGCACATCGTGCGATTGGTTTACCTCTGAGTTTTGTTTTTATTTGGCAGGGGTAGCTGGATTTGAACCAACGAATGCCAGAATCAAAATCTGGTGCCTTACCGCTTGGCGATACCCCTATTCGTGTTCTCTGCCAGTAACGAAAGCTATTATATATCAAATGCTTTCTTATGACAAGGAAATTAAGGTACTTTTTTGCTCAAATTTGATTTTTTTCAAATTTATTATATTTTCTTCAATTTGCTGTCTGCAAATACCTTTTTATATTGTGGGGTGAGTAGAGGGATTCGAACCCTCGGCCTCCAGGGCCACAACCTGGCACGCTAACCAACTGCGCTATACCCACCATATCGGTCTTAAAATTTCGGGGGATAGTGCAAACTATCCTCCGAAGTGGCGAGCCTGAAGAGATTCGAACTCCCGACACACGGCTTAGAAGGCCGTTGCTCTATCCTACTGAGCTACAGGCTCAAATTTGGAGCGGGTGATGGGAATCGGACCCACGCGGCCAGCTTGGAAGGCTGGAATTCTACCATTGAACTACACCCGCATAAATTCAAGATGAGAAAAATTTTTACATTTTTCGCTCAAATTGACGCTTGAAAAGCTTAGCATATTGTTAAACTATTGTCAACAATTTCAATCTAATTTTACAATTTTTGCAAGAAATTGTCCGTTTACTATCGTAGCGTACGCATAAGAGGGGCAACCTGACTTGCAGTTCACAATAGAACCTGGGCAAACAAACGTAATATTTTGGTATCTGTCTATTTCTGCAAAATGCGTATGGCCGTAAAACACGACCGAACAGCCTAGTTCTTGCGCGTGGAAAGCAAGCCTTGTTAAATCACTTTTTACGCCGTAATTATTACCGTGTGTCAACAAAATTTTGATGCCTTCAATTTCTAATATGTCTTCTTCTGGTAATATCTTGGTATCGCAGTTGCCTGACACCCCGTGGAAGCCTGAATGAAACGCTAAGTCGCTTATTGAACTTGTTCCGTCACCCAAAAAAAAGACATATTCACTTTCATCAATAATGTCCAAAAGTCTTTCAGGTATTTTAACGTTGTGACTGTCCGAAAAGGCAACAATCGTGTGTATCATTTTAGTTTTTCTCCTTTTCATTCAACATATTTAGCAATTCTTTTAAGGCTCTACCTCTATGGCTGACTGAATTCTTTTCTTCTGAAGTTGCATCGGCAAATGATTTGTTTAGCTCATAAGAATAGAAAAGGGGGTCATATCCGAAACCATTTGTTCCTTCCTCTTTGAAAAGTATTTCGCCTTGAACTTTGCCTTCCGCAGCAACGTACGTTCCGTTTGGATAATACAATGTAACAACAGAGCAAAAATGTGCGGTTCTAGCTTTGCCTTGCAAGTTTTGGAGCAATAATGCGTTGTTCTTCTTGTCGTCGTGTTCTAAACCAGCATATCTTGCTGAAAACACTCCTGGCGCACCGTCAAGGCTGTCGACCATAAGACCGCTGTCATCGGCTATTGCGCACATTTTGGTAAGGTCGGATATAGCTTTAGCTTTTATCAATGAATTTTCCCAGAGAGTTGAGCCTGTTTCTTCGATTTCAATATTTATATCCAAATCTGATAGAGAATATAAACGTGTGAATTTGTCACCTAATATTGCTCTAATTTCTTTTAGCTTGTTTTTGTTGTTTGTTGCTATAACTAATTCCATATTAACCAACCAAAGCGCCTTGTTTTTTTCTATTTCTGTTTTTATTTTGAATTGTTTGAGCTACGTTAATTAAGTGGTCGCCAACTCTTTCAGCGTTTGAAGAAAGAGAGAGATAGTGCGCTCCAACGTCAGGTGTGCATACGCCTTCGTCAAGTCGCATAATGTGGCACATAGACATTTTGTTTGTGGTTTCGTCAACCTTGTCTTCAAGTTCATAGGCTTCTTCAAGCATTTCTTCATCGTTGTTAACGTACGCTTTCATAACTTTGTCATAAAGGTTGTTCAAAAGCTCTTGCAAATCTCGTATTTCTTGAATTGCATTTTCTGAAAAACCTTTGTTGCTTGATTTCAAACTTTCGGCATATTCTATTATGTTTTCGGCATAGTCGCCGATACGCTCTAAGTCGGTGATTGAATGAAAAGCAGTTGACAAATATAGGTGGTCGTGTTCGGTGATGTCAGTTTTTGTAAGTTTAACAATATATCTTACAATTTCTTTGTTCAAATAGTTTAATTCATTTTCATCTCTTTCAAATTGTTCTTTTTGTTCAAAGTTCATTGAGCAAATTGTATCCAATGAAAGGTTGAAGTTTCGCATAGCGATTTCAGCCATATTCGTAATTTCGTTTTTTACCTGCGCAACAGCAATAGGTGGTGTTGATAAAAAGTGTTCTTCAATGTAAAATAGGTGAGGCATATTCGGGTCTGGTTTTTGCTTTTTGTCTGGGATAATTTTTGTTACAAGTTTCACAAGCATATTTGTGAACGGTAAAATTACGATAACTGTGCCTACGTTGAAGAAGGTATGTAGCATTGCAAGCTGTGTTGAAGTATGTCCAGGGAAAGTCTGACCTAAGAGTTTGCCAAACGTAATTGTATCGCCTGAGGCTTTACGCATAATAACGTCGATAATCAAAAATACAGTTACACCAAATATATTGAACAACAAGTGGATAAGTGCAGTTCTTTTTGCGTTTTGAGAGCTACCAAAGCAAGCTATGATTGCAACAACGCAAGAGCCAATATTGCTTCCTAACGTCAAATAAATACCTTGGTCGATAGAAATAAGTCCGCTGAAAACCATTGTTATGGCAATACCTGTCATAACTGACGAACTTTGAATTAAAGCGGTGAAGATTGCGCCAACCAAAACCAACAAAAGCGGATGAGTTATTGTAGCCAAAAAACCTATAAATTCGGGCATTTCGCTGAATGCTGCCATAGCGCGACTCATTATGTCAAGTCCAACAAACAACATACCGAAAGAGGTAATCAATCCTGCAATTTGTTCAATTTTACTTTTTTTTGTAAACATAAGAACAAGCGCACCAAAGCCAGCAAAAGCAGAGAAAATTATAGTTGTAGAAAGTCCGTTCGCGCCGAAAGTACCAAGTGCCACAATTTGACCGGTGATAGTCGTACCTATGTTTGCGCCGAATATTATTGTTGCGGCTTGTGTAAGAGACATAAGCCCAGCGTTAACAAAACCGATTACCATAACGCTAGTTGCGCCAGAACTTTGAATTGCAGCAGTAGCTACGGTTCCAATTCCAACACCCAACAATTTACTCTTTGATGTTTTTGCAAAAAGAACCTTTAATTTATCGCCAGACAGTAATTCAAGATTTGTACTCATCATCTTAATTGCTACAAGGAAAATTCCTATACCTGCAAGCAAAGTAAAAATTGAATTTACAATTAAAATAGCCATATATCTCTCTCTCCTAAGTATTAAAAAAAACACGCAACCCGAAATGAATTCGGATTGCGTGAAAATATCTATTTCGTAATAGTGATTTTGTTTAGATTTCGTGGAGTGTCGGGCGACAACCCTTTTGATACGCATAATTTTTCAACAAACTGTTGCATCTTAACAAGGTAGCAAACTGATGTTTCTTCTTCTGTTACGGTTGGCATCTTGATAAAGAGTTTTGAGTATTGTTTCAAATCATCCATATCTGAAAAGATAACCAAGAAAGCTCCTTTTTCACTTAAATCTTTTGCAACTTTAACATAGTCGTCTTTGCAACGTCCGCTAGGAGCAAACAAAAGAACAGGAGTGCCTTGGTTTACGAGAGCCTTAGGCCCGTGTTGAAATTCGTTTGTTGAAGAAGCAAATGTGAACAAATAGCAAGTTTCCATAAGTTTTAAGGAACATTCCTTAGCAACAACTTCTGTATAACCCCTTGAAAGAGCAATAACGGCTGATGCGTTTACAAGTTCTTCTGGCATTTTTGCTATTTCGTTTGCAAGAATGCTTTTTAATGCGTCTTGCGCAAATGTGACGTTGATTGTTTTTCCGCCCAAAATCAATGAAAGAACTTCAAGGGCGATAATCTCACCAGTCAAAGTTTTTGTTGCGGCAACTGCCAGCTCTGGGCCAGCGGCGACAGCCAAATTGTAGTTTGCAAGTTTTGCAACTGCGCTATTTATATCATTGGTAACTGCGAGTACGGTTGCGCCTGCGTCCAATGCATAGTTTGTCATATTGATTGTGTCTGGACCTGCTCCAGATTGAGAGATTACAACATAAAGAGTGTCAGACATATCCCTTTTTGCCTTAAATAACGTTGCGATTGACGGGTATTCAAATGCCACAGATAAAGGAGTATTTGTTTCAAGAAAAAATTTGAAAGCGATGCCTGCGTGCAAAGAACTGCCTCTTGCTGCTATGATAACGCGTTTTAGACCTTTTGCCTCAACTGCTTTTTTAACAGTTTTGCTTACTTCGATGTTTTGGTTGATTGCATTTTTCACAACTGATGGAGCTTCGTTTAACTCCTTGTACATAATGGTCATTTTTGAAATCTCCTTAACAGGTTAACTGTTTAACATAGTCATTATATATTTTTGAATTGAGACTGTAAACTATATGAAAGTAATTAGGGATAATTTTTTTGAAAAATCATCTTTTGAAAGGCTTAAAGCCATCGTCGTCGTGTAAATCTGTTGCCAAATCTGTTTTTAGTAAAATACCTCTTTTAACCGAATGGTAGCCAAACTTTTCTCTTATCTCATCAATACTTTGTTCAAGTTTTTCCTCTCGAGTTCCGTTGTCGAACATGGAAAGCTGTGATACATTTTTGTCTGAAAGCCTAATTGCGGCAACCGTAATTGAGCGCAATGGCTGACAGAAATTGTGCATTTGTAAAAGCAAATTTATTGCCGTTTCAGCAATATCGCTTGCGTTTGACGACTGATATGGCAAACTCACTTGCCGTGATACGGAATGTAAATCTGTGTTTTTTATTGACAAAGATATTCCGTCGGCAACAAGATTATATTTACGCATTCTTACGGCTACAAGCTCTGATAAAGCGTAAATAACAATTTTTGCGTCATCAAAATTTTCAATGTTTCTTGGAGTCGTCGTTCCGTTTGATATGCTTTTTGGAATATGGTTGTCATAGTATAGCTTAACTTGTTCTGTTTCTATGCCCAACGCAGAGTTTATCATATTATCTGCAATAATTCCAAAATGTTTTTTAAGAGATTGTCTGTCCGCTTTTGCAAGTTGCGCGATTGTGTGAATGTTGAGTTTATATAATTTTTCAGACGTGCGTTTGCCAATCATAATAAGTTCCGACGGGCTTAAATTTCCAACGTAGTCCATATAATTTTGTGGTGTCAGCACCGTTGTTGCATCGGGTTTTTTAAGGTCGCTCCCGAGTTTTGCAAGAACTTTTGTAAAAGATACTCCAACTGATATTGTCAGTCCAAAGCGTTTTTTTACTTCTTCTCTGAGTTTGTCGGCTATTTCTTTGCCAGAACCAAAAATTTTTAGCGAACCACTAACGTCCAACCAGCATTCATCAATACCGAAAGGCTCAACTCTGTCAGTAAATTCGGTGTAAAGTTCAAAAACTTTTTCAGAGTAATAAACGTATTGCTCAAACGTAGGCGCAACAAATACTATATTAGGGCATTTTTTCTTTGAAATCCAAATTGCCTCGCCCGTTTCTACTCCATATTTTTTTGCAAGTTGATTTTTTGCAAGCACAATTCCGTGTCGAAGTTCAGGATTTCCGCATACGGCAAGCGGAAGCCCGTCGTATTCGGGATGGTTTTTCTGCTCCACCGACGCGTAAAAATTGTTCAAATCACAATGCAAAATTGTTTTTTCCATAAATACATTATACACAATTTAGTGTTGCGTAACAAGTTTATATAATGTATAATTATTTCAAATATATCATAATTTATTTGCTTGAGCAGAGCAAACTTTGGGGCAGAAGTATCAAATGAGAAAATGCGATTTGTGCGGAAAAGAAAACGCTTATCATATTGAAAGGGTGGTCGTAAACAACGGACTTGTTGAATATTCGTTTTGCGACCAATGTTTTCAACAAATAAAAAATTCGGGATTGTCAGCATTTGAGTTTATGCAAAAAAGACTTGCCGACAACGGAAAAATGTGTAGAGCGTGTGGAAGCACCGTAAAGGACTTTCAACACTCTTTTCTTTTTGGTTGCCCAGATTGTTACATTGAAATGCGTAAAGTTGCAGAATTTGCACTTTTTAGTGCGCAGGGCGCAATACGTCATAAAGGCAAAGGTATAAAAACAAAATGACAATTGAATGCAGTTTGACAAATTTCAACGTTATATCGTCACGTGTTAGACTTGCAAGAAACGTGCAGGGCTTGCCTTTTCCGCGTTCTGGAAAAAGTGGTATGCCAGAAAAAATGTTGCGGTTGGTTTATGGCGCAAAAAAATCTGCTGACAAACTTTTTGAAAGCGAATTGTTGTTGATGTCAAGGCTTAACAAATTGCAACGTATGTCGCTTGTTGAAAAACATTTGATTTCATTGCCACTTGCAAACAATTTGTCTACGGGTGCGGTTATAATTCAGCGTGGCGCAGAAAATATGTCAATTATGCTCAACGAAGAAGACCACGTCAGAGAACAATGCGTTGTGGACGGTTTTGACTTGAATTCTGCTTACAATATGGTTAACGAATATGACGATTGTTTGCTTGAAGAATTGCCAATAGCCTATGACAGTCAATTCGGATTTTTGACTGCTTGTCCCACAAATATTGGGACAGGAATGAGAGCGTCAACAATGCTTTTTTTGCCAGCATTGAAACTTGCGGGAGCAATAGACGATGCAGTACGCAAATTTACGGAAGAATATGGCTTAACAATAAGAGGTGTGTTCGGCGAAGGAAGTTCGGCGCACGGAGATATGTATCAACTTTCAAATTCACGCACGCTTGGAATTGATGAAAAAACGATATTAGAACAAGTTTCATACGCGACGGAAGAACTCTGTTTTTGCGAAAGAAAAGCACTTGAAAAATTGGCTTCTGAAAAGTCAAGTTTCTTCCTTGACAAGATATGCAGAAGTTACGGAATTTTGAAATTTGCCTATTCAATTTCGTCAAAAGAGCTAATGTCGCTTATTTCTGACGTAAAATTAGGAGTAATTTTAGACGTTTTGCCCTTGAAAAGCACTCGTCCGCTTGATAAACTTATATGGTTGGCGTCACCATCGTCGCTTACGTTAAAAATTGGGGAGGTTACCGCGCAGGAAAGAGATATTTTGCGCGCTAGATTGGTAAGAAACCTTCTTTCGGAGGATAAATGGTAAAATTTTCACAGTCTTTGATGCAGGTTTTGGAAACTGCCAGCAAATTCGCCTCTTTTACTGGCGGACAGGTTTGTACTGAACATTTGTTATTGGGCGTTGCAAAACAACAAGGTTGTTATGCTCAAAAACTGTTGAATGAAATCTATATTTCTTCCGATTATTTAGAAAGTTGTTTTGAGAAACAGACACTATGTGTCAAGGTTGAAATGTCACCAAATGCGGGGCTTGCTGTTGAAAGAACACGTGACCTTGCAATGTCAATGCTTTCCGACGTTGCGCAACCAGAGCATTTGTTGTTTACGGTTTTGGAAGAAAGAAACTCGGTTGCTTCACGACTTGTTGAAAAGCGTGTGGGAAACGTAGATTTGGTGCTTAAAAAACTGTATGATTATTTTGTTGAATTAAGTGGTGGAAAGATTGTTTCAAACCAAAATTTTCAAAACAAAACTCAAAATGAATATACACAAAATAACGCCAAAATTTCAGATTCATTTTCAAGAAGTGATTACGACAAATACTTTGACCAAAACTTTGAAAAGACTAAAAAAGCCAATTTTGATAACGCAAAAAATGAAAATTCATCAACCAAAAAAGTTGAATTGTCGCTGATAGGAACAGATTTGACGGCAAAAGCCAAAGAAAACAAATTTGACCCCGTAATTGGTAGGGATAAAGAACTTGAACGCGTCATTCAAATTCTTGCAAGGCGAACAAAAAACAACCCCGTTTTGATTGGTGAACCAGGCGTTGGAAAATCGGCTGTTGTTGAAGGCTTGGCGCAAGCTATCGTGCTTGGAAACGTGCCTGATATGCTTAAAATTAAGGTTTTGTTTTCATTAGATTTGACTGCTTTGGTCGCGGGAACTCGCTATCGTGGTGATTTTGAAGAAAAACTTAAAGGCGCAATAGAAGAAATCAAAAAACAGGGTAACATAATTTTGTTTATTGATGAAATTCACACTATGTTAAAAGCAGGCTCGTCTGAGGGAGGTTTGGACGTTGCAAATATTTTGAAACCAGCTCTGGCAACGGGCGAATTGCAAACAATAGGCGCAACTACAATAGAAGAATATCGAAAACAATTTGAAAAAGACCCCGCGCTAGAAAGACGTTTTCAACCTGTTACCGTTGACGAACCTAGTGATGAGGTAGCCATAGAAATTTTGAAAGGCTTGAAAGAAAAGTATGAAAAGCATCACGGCGTTATTATTTCAGAGGACGCAATTAAGTCGGCTGTAAAATTGTCTGTACGTTACATTCACGATAGATTTTTGCCTGATAAAGCAATAGATTT
>CAZQGE010000011.1:0-36102 GCA_964592815.1 uncultured Bacteroidaceae bacterium
TTTAGTAGAAAAGTCTACTACTTATGCTAAATTTGAAAAATTTATTCGTTACGAACTTCCTGGTGTAAGTTATGCCCCTTTACTATTTGCCTCAGCAAAAACAGGATTTAATTATAATAATTTAATCATCTTAATTTATAGCAATTTATGTTTAGCTTCAACTGCTTTTGAAATTAACGTAACTAAGCTGAAATTAGATTTTTTAGTTCTTAACCAATTTTTATACTATTTATTTGAATTGTCTTTGTCCTTAAACATAATTTTCATTCTTTGTTCACCAGACAAAATGACCTTTCTTATACGGATATTTTTTGGAGTTACTTCCAACATTTCATCTTCATTCAAAAACTCAATGGCTTCTTCCAAACTGAATTTGCGTGTCGAATTCAATCTCAACGCTTCGTCAGAGCCAGCCGCGCGCATATTGGTGACGTGCTTTTTCTTGCAAACGTTCACTCGAATATCTTCCGCCTTTGGTGACATTCCAACTACCATACCTTCATATACTTGCGTTTGTGGGTCAATGAACAAAACTCCTCTGTCTTGCGCGTTAAACAAACCGTACGTTGCAGCTTCGCCCGCTTCAAACGCTACCAATGAACCCGTAAAACGACGTGGAATTGCACCCTTATATGAGGCATATCCATCAAACAACTGGTTCATTACGCCTTCACCCTTAGTGTCTGTCAAAAACTCGTTTTTGAAACCAAAAAGACCTCTTGCGGGAACTTTGAATTCCATTTTTATTCTGCTTCCTTGTGGCATCATTGTAACAAGTTCGCCTTTTCTGACGCCCATTCTCTCCATAACAGAGCCTACGCAATCACTTGGAACGTCAACAAAAAGTCTTTCCATAGGTTCTTGCATAGCACCATCCACGTTCTTAAAAATGACTTTAGGAGTTCCAACGCCAAACTCGTAACCTTCACGACGCATTGTTTCAATCAAAATTGACAGGTGCATTTCACCACGTCCGCAAACCTTGAACGTATCTGCATTTTCAGTTTGATAAACGCGTAAAGAAACGTCTTTAAGCAATTCTTTGAACAACCTATCACGCAAGTGACGCGACGTAACAAATTTGCCTTCTTTGCCAGCAAACGGACTGTTGTTGACAGAAAAGTTCATCTCAATTGTAGGTTCACCAATGTTTACAAATTCCACAGGTTCAATTTTTGCGGTTGAGCAAACCGTGTTTCCAATCGTAATATTTTCAATGCCGCTAAAACAAACAATATCGCCAACAAGCGCTTTATCAACGGACGTACGTTTCAAACCTTCAATTTGGAACAACGTAACAATTTTGCTTTTGTAAGGTGAGATACCTTTGTTAAAGTCACAGACAATAACTTCTTTTGCAATATCAATTTCGCCCCTTTCAATTCTGCCAATGCCAATTCTTCCAACATATTCGTTGTAATCGATTGCAGAAACAAGCAGTTGTAACTCGCCGTTTTCGTCGCCTTCGGGAGCAGGAATATAATCAATAATTTCGTCCAAAAGCGGTTTGAGGTCTGAGCCAGCTATACGATAATCTTTGGTTGCTGTTGCATTTTTTCCTGAACAATAAATAATTGGGCTTGCAAGTTGCTCGTCAGTTGCGTCAAGGTCAAGCAACAACTCCAAAATTTCATCACCAACTTCTGCCGTTCTCGCGTCAGGTTTGTCGATTTTGTTGACGACAATTATAATCTTCAAGCCCATAGAAAGTGCCTTTTCAACAACAAATCGAGTTTGTGGCATAGGACCTTCTGCGGCATCAACCAACAAAATTGCACCGTTAACCATTTTCAATACTCTTTCAACTTCACCGCTGAAATCTGCGTGCCCAGGGGTATCGATAACGTTAATTTTTGTGTCGCGATAATGGATAGAGGTGTTTTTAGCCAAAATGGTTATACCTCTTTCTCTTTCCAAATCGCCCGAGTCCATAACACAAGTCTGAACCTGTTGATTTTCCCTAAATGTTCCAGATTGACGAAGCAAGCCGTCCACCAACGTTGTTTTGCCGTGGTCAACGTGCGCGATTATAGCAATGTTTCTGAGGTCGTTTCTTACCATTGTTTTTTTCCTCTTACAGTAAATATCTTCATAACTTTCCTTGAATATCTAGTTATTCTAGCACAAACCTTATCCAATAGCAAATTGTTAACAATGGTTTTTATATTTTTTTTGAAAAGCCAAAATTACAACAGATTTTGCATATTTTAACCAAAAACACACTTTAACTATGCAAAAAACCGCCATAAAAGCGGTTTTATGAGTTAAGTCTTGTTTGATTTATCGAGAACTTACGTAATCTAAAAAATCTGCTTAACTTTGATAAGATGCCTTAAATTTCCTTGAATTCCGTGTTTGTACACTTTGGACAGGGCGGCATTTTATCGCTCTCACCAAGAGTTACATGAGTTTTGCAATTTGTGCACTCGTAAGTGCCACTTCCTGGTTTTTCACCAGTCTTACAACATTGAGACATATTTTCCTCCTTTGGCTTGATGTTTTTAGTTTTTACTTTTTTCTTTGCTTTATACATACATTTTTATAAAAAATTTGATTTTTTTATCGTTTGGTGTTATTCTCTAAAATATATTTAGGAGTATTTATGATAACAAGCAAACAAAGAGCAACTCTAAGAGGAATAGCAAACTCCATATCTCCGATTTTTCAAATTGGTAAAGGCGGAATTTCTGACAATTTGATTTCAGATTTGGATATGGCTTTAGAAGCCAAAGAACTTATAAAACTTACCGTGCTTAAAAATTCGGAAGAGAACGCAAAAGAAATTATCAACGGTTTGGCAAAAAAATTGAATGCCGAACCTGTTTCAGCTATCGGCAATAAAATAGTACTGTACCGTTACAGCAAAAAAGACGGAGTTAAACATATCGAATTATGAGAGATGACAAAACTCGCTTGACACCCGAAGAACAGCCTAAGGAAGAACCGAAAACCAAGGCGCAAACGGAAGCGGCAAATGAACTCAAACGCCGTCGTCAAGCCACGCAAAAATTCAAACAAGATTATTTTGACTACTATGACGACGTAAAAATCTCGCACCGAGAGGACTGGTAAAACTCAAAATGAAACTGCTCAAAAAATTGTTTATAAAAGATTACTCAAACACATCTGACCCAAAAGTAAGATTACGCTACGGTTTGGTTGCGGGGCTTTTTGGTATTTTAACAAACACCATTTTGTTTGCCCTAAAACTTACCATCGGTTTGATTGGAGCAAGCATTACGGTTATTGCTGACGCAATCAACAACCTGTCAGACGCAGGGAGCAGCGTTGTTACTCTTATTGGTTTTAAGTTGTCAGGACGTCCAGCAGACAAAGCCCACCCTTACGGTCACGCGCGCTATGAGTACATTACTGGCTTGATTGTTGCGCTTCTCATTTTGGTCATCGGCGTTTTGCTTATGAAAAGCTCAATAGAAAAAGCTATTTCCCCTGAAATTGTCACAGTTTCAGCTTTCACTTACGCAGTTTTGGCAGTTGCAATAGTTATGAAATTTTTTCAAATGCTCGTTTATATGGACTTTTCAAAAAGTATATGTAGCGGAGCGTTAAAGGCTTCAGCCGCCGACAGCCGAAACGATATTATAACAACAGTTGCAGTTTTGATTTCAACAATTATAATTGACGTAGCAAAAGTAAATATCGACGGTTATATGGGTATTGCAGTTTCATTGTTCATAATAATTTCAAGCCTTTTGATGATAAAGGAAACGATGAACCCAATTTTAGGCGCAAAACCCGACGACAAACTAATTACAAAAATCAAAGACAAAATTATGTCCTATGACGGCGTGATTGGTATGCACGATTTGATGATACATAGTTACGGAGCAACTGCTTGCTTTGCAATAGTACACGTTGAAGTTCCTGCAAACGTAGATATTATGAAAAGCCACGATTTGATTGACAATATAGAACACGATTTTATGACGGAGTTAAACATTCATTTGAACATTCATATGGACCCTGTTGACACCGATGATAAAGAACTTGAATTGCTAAAAGAAAGAGTGCTTGCAGTTGTATCGAAATTGGACACTTCTCTTGCATTGCACGATTTTAGAATTGTGAGAGGCGAAACGCACTCAAATATTCTTTTTGACGTTGTTATTCCGTATGATTCTAAAACGACGTTAGATGAAATTCAAACCGCCTTAAACTATGATTTTGCCAATGAAAGTAAAAAATATTATTTTGTTATTGACGTAGATAGACAATATTAAAACTTAAAAAGAAAACCCTATTTCTTTTTTATACTTACTTCGCCTGAACTCAATTTGAGTTCCTCGCCATTTTTGTTTTTCAAAATCAACCTGCATTGGTCGTCAATTCCAATGACACTTGCCTCGCCCAAGATTTCATCGCCTTTCAAGATATAGACTTCCTTACCAGTCAGCCATTGGTAGTCTTTGTATTTTTGCAAAAAAGTATTTTCAGGCAATTTCGCGCTATATTCAATGATTTTTATCAAGGTTTCCGCAACAATTTGATTTTTCAAGTCTGGAATCGATTTCGCGTCAGTTATAAGACAGCCAGCTTTATCTTTTATACTTTTAGGAAAATCGTTTTGCGGATAATATAAATTTACACCAATTCCAACAACAACGTAACTCAACATTCCGTCCTCAAAGTTCAAGGACGCTTCACTAAGAATTCCCGCAATTTTTTTATCTAAATAATAAACGTCATTCACCCACTTAATTTGAGTTTTAAGCCCAGTAATGCTTTTTATCGCGTCCACCAAACTTACACCTGCAATCGCTGTCAAATTCAAAGCCTTTTCCGCATAAATTTTCGGTCTTAAAAGCAAACTAAAATATACACCGCTACCTGACGGAGAAAAAAACTCTCTGTCGCTTCTGCCCCTGCCTTGACTTTGCATTGATGCAACAACAACCGAGCCTTCAGCCGCGCCCTGCTCAGCCAAATTTTTCAAAAGCGTATTTGTTGACGTAACTTCGTC
Organism: uncultured Bacteroidaceae bacterium; assembly: GCA_964592815.1. Classification (GTDB taxonomy): domain Bacteria; phylum Bacillota; class Clostridia; order Christensenellales; family CAG-917; genus CAZQGE01. The sequence continues at coordinate 4,982 of CAZQGE010000011.1, forward strand.
ATAAACCAAAACTTGAAACTTGTCAGCAAAATTACCTAGATATTTATTTATGCCGACTTGTGACAAAATATCGTTATCAGCATTCAAACAATAACCAAGTTTTGTGGAGCAATCCAACTTATACCCTTGCTTTTTAAGCATAGATATAACTTTCCAAACTGCATTTCTGCTCACGTTCAAACTATCCGCAAGCTGTTGACCGCTTACGTATTCGCCTTTGTGCTGTTCTAATGCCGACAATACTTCTGTTTTAAGTGACATTTCAATTCCTATAAACTTATTTATTACCTATATTCTAGATATTGTATAACAAATATACCACCGAATTTGCACACCTGACAACACTTTTATCTTCAGTCTGAAATCAAACTCTTTGTTTTTTCCTGATATTTTAGTTCTCGCGCATACTCTGTGTTGCAATTTTTCATCAATTTAATCCCCGAAAATTTCAAGTTTGAAAACTTAGCAATTTCTTTATACATATACACCACTTTAATTTCACGCAATTTCAAAAGCGGTATCAACTTAAAACTTAAAACCGACGCCAACACACACCACGCACTATCCACAGGCAAAAACACCAGACAACCAACTTGAAATGCCTTTTCAAAAGTCATTCCGCTTCCAAGGTAAAACTTTGAAACCAAAAACAGATAAACAACGCCGACAGCATACACAAAAAACAAGGCAACAAAAGACGCTAAAATCAATTTCGGAAAAGAAATGCTGTTTTTTGAATATGCAATAATGCCCGCAAAAAAAGTTCCTACAATAAACCCTATCATATAACCAAACGTAGGTTTTAGCACGTACATAATTCCGCCACCCTGCGTAAAAACAGGAATGCCGACAAGCCCCATAATGACGTATATTATAATTGTTACAGCTCCCAATTTTCCGCCCAACAACAACCCTGCTAACAAGCAAAACAAAAATTGAAAACTTATAGGCACGGGTTGAACGGGAATTTTGAACATTGCCCCAATAGAAATAAGTGCAATGAACATTGCAATCATAGATAGCTTTTTTGTGTGCGACGCGTTGATTTTTGTCATATTCTCTACCTTTTTTACTTAAATTTTATAAAACATTTTTATAATTGTCAACCGTATTATTATTTTAAGGTGACATTTATTATTCTATTTTTTATAAATCATTGCTAATTAAAAGTGCTAATAAAATTATTTTTGTCAAAAATTATTGACACGGGCATATTTTGTGTTATAATTTTAGCAGTCTAATATGTAGAGTGCTAACACTCTACAAACACTATTGCCAAATTGGCATTAAATAAAGGAGAACTTATGGATACGAATAAATTTACTAAAAAAGCATTAGAAGGTATAAACTCGGCGCAACTTTGCGCTTATGAAAACAAAAATAATGAAATTGCGCCAGAACACATTGCTTATGCTTTACTTAACGACGAGGAAGGGTTTGTCAACACCATACTCAGCGAATGTGGAATTGATACACAATCTTTGAAAGGCAAAGTTTTGAATGTTATCAAGAATTTTCCAACAATAAGCGGAACTTACGATGCTTATCTTGGAAAGGCTGCGTCTGAAATTTTGGCATCGGCAGAAAAAATCTCAAAAGCTGACGGCGACCAATTTGTTAGCGTTGAGCATATATTTCTAGCACTTTTGAAAAATTCTACTTCTTCACTTAAAAAGGTGTTTTCTATTACGGGGTTAACAGAACAACTTTTCAAAGACGCTTTATCAACGTTAAAGACTGCCCCTATAAGCTCTGACGACCCCGAAAGCGCATTTGACGCATTGTCAAAGTATGGACACGATTTGGTTGAGGAAGCAAGAAAAGCCAAACTTGACCCTGTAATTGGCAGAGATGACGAAATAAGAAATGTAATCAGAATTTTATCAAGAAAAACTAAAAATAATCCTGTTCTTATAGGTGAACCTGGCGTTGGTAAAACTGCAATAGCAGAAGGTCTTGCTGGGCGAATTGTAAGTGGCGACGTACCTGAAGGCTTAAAAAATAAAAAGATTTTTGCGCTTGATATGGGTGCGTTGATTGCTGGTGCAAAATATCGTGGCGAATTTGAAGAACGTCTTAAAGCGGTGCTTAACGAAATCAAAAAGCAAAACGGACAAACTTTGCTTTTTATTGACGAATTGCACACAATCGTCGGCGCAGGCAAAACAGAAGGAAGTATGGATGCGGGCAACCTTTTGAAACCTATGCTTGCAAGGGGCGAGCTGCATTGTATCGGCGCAACAACTTTAGATGAATATCGAAAATATATTGAAAAGGACGCTGCTTTGGAACGTCGTTTTCAACCTGTATTAGTTGGAGAACCAACCGTCGAAGACACAATCGCAATTTTAAGAGGACTGAAAGAACGCTATGAAGTTTTCCACGGCGTAAGAATACACGACCGTGCATTGGTTGCCGCCGCCACACTTTCAAACAGATATATAACCGACCGTTTCCTTCCCGATAAAGCCATAGACTTAGTTGATGAGGCTTGCGCGCTCATTCGTACCGAAATTGACAGTATGCCTACTGAAATGGACGTCATTTCACGAAAGATTATGAAACTACAAATTGAGGAAGTTGCCCTTTCTAAGGAAAGTGATAAATTGTCGGCAGACCGCCGCGACAGCATAAAGAAAGAGTTGTTTGAACTCAAAACCCAATTTGAACAAATGAAAACAAAGTGGGAAGCGGAGAAATCGTCTATCACAGTTGTTCAAGATACAAAAGCCAAAATTGAACAATTAAACATTGAAATTGAGGACGCAAAAAGAAAAGGCGATTACGGCAAAGCTGCGGAATTGCAGTATGGCAAACTTCCGTCATTACAAAAAATTCTGCAAGATGCTGAAAACCCTGAAAACGAAAATCAAAAGCATACACTTTTGAGAGATGAAGTTACAGAAGACGAAATTGCAAGCATTGTTTCAAAGTGGACAGGTATTCCCGTAACAAAACTTATGGAAAGCGAAAAAGCAAAATTGTTGCAGTTGAGTGACAAACTTCACCAAAGAGTTATCGGACAAAATGAAGCAGTTGACAAAGTTGCAAACGCAATTTTACGTTCACGCGCAGGCATATCCGATGAAAACCGCCCTATTGGTTCGTTTCTGTTTTTAGGGCCTACTGGCGTAGGAAAAACTGAACTTGCCAAAACTCTTTCCGAGTATCTTTTCAATGACGAAAAAAACATTGTCAGAATTGATATGACAGAATATATGGAAAAATTTTCAGTTTCGCGTCTTATAGGAGCACCTCCAGGATACGTGGGATACGACGAAGGCGGACAACTCACCGAAGCCGTAAGAAGAAAGCCCTACTCTGTGGTATTGTTCGACGAAATTGAAAAGGCTCACCCCGACGTTTTCAACATTCTGCTTCAGGTTCTTGATGACGGCAGAATAACAGACAGTCAAGGCAGAACAGTTGACTTCACAAACACCATCATAATTATGACGTCAAACTTGGGCTCAAATATAATTCTTGAAAACTTAAAAAATGGACAAATTACCGAATACGCAAAAGAAAAAATTGACGCTTTGTTAAAAACAACCTTCCGTCCTGAGTTTCTGAACCGTTTGGATGAAATTATAACGTTTACTCCTTTAAGCAAAAACGACGTTTTCAAAATTGTCGATTTGCTTTTGGAAAAATTGAACTTAAGACTTAGCAAGCAACAACTTGGTTTTGAAATTACTGAAAAAGCAAAAGACAAAATTGTTGAAGGCGGATATGACGTTGTGTTTGGCGCAAGACCACTCAAACGATATATTGAAGCGAACGTTGAAACAGCCGTAGCACGTGTCATTCTTGGTGGCAACGTAAGAGAAGGCGAAAACATTTTTGTTGACGCAAACGATGACGGAATTATCGTAACTGTGAAAAAATAATTGTATAAAGCGCATATTCGCACCAAAAAACAAACAAAAAAGGCGTAATTTCTGTTACGCCTTTTTAATTTGCATTTTTCAAAATCAATTCAGTTTTCAGCAGTCATAATCTTCAAATGAGGTTTGAGAATAAATTATAAACTTGTCAAAATAATCTGCAATTTCTTTTTTAACTCTTTCTCTTTCACGGTCAAACAACACTTCGTGTCGGCTTCCCTCATAGATATTTTTTTCGCACTTAATTCCGCTGTCTTTATACATCTTTTCAAGTTTGTCAACGTTCTTCCCAAAACCGCCGACAGGGTCGTCCGAACCGCAAAACAAAGCTATGCAAGCAACAGGATTAAGTTTTGCCATAGATGAAACACTATATAGCTTAGAGGTTTCATAAAGCATAGTATAATCAAACCCCAAACTCATATCAATGGCAGTCATAGGGTCGTCAATAAATTTTTGACGCTCAACCATATCGCTGTTTACCCATTGTGCTTTTCCGCTATCGCCTTTATATCTAAAAAAGTGGTTGCTTGCAAAGTTGACAATTTTAGGGCGCACGTTCCAAAATAACGCAACGATTGGAGCAAGTAAAACAGCAGCAAACTTTGCTAACGCACCTATATGCCCAGTACCTAACAAAGCAACAGCTTTTACGTCAGTTCCAGCTTGCGCAAACGCCTGCCCAATAAAACTGCCGTAACTGTGCCCAGCAAAAAATACGGGCAATTTGTATTCTTCCTTCAACCATTCACGGAAAAATAATTCGTCCTGCAAAGTTTTTTTGAAAATATTTCCTTTGTGACGTCCTCTATTTTTTTCCGTTTCAGTATTTCCGTGACCTCTGTGGTCATCGGCAAAAACAATGTATCCCCGACTGTTCAGATACCTTGCAAAATCATCATAACGTCCGCCATATTCCGCCATTCCGTGGCAAAATTGCACAACCGCCTTAGGCGCAATAACCTCGTCCCAAATTGTGACATAAATTTCGTAGCCGTCAAAGCTTTTAATTTTACGTTGTTGCATAACACGCTCCCCGAAATTTTATATATACATTATAAACATTCTGTATAATTATTTCAATAGGTAAATTATTTTTTTCGACATTATTTTTAACTGTTTTTTTACATTTTTTTTTGACTGATAAAATTTATGCGTAATTTGTTTGTTATTTGCTAAGATATTTTTAAGATTTGATTTATCAATCAACAGCTATATGATATAATAACGGTATGAAAGCGGCAATTTTTCTCAATTCAGGCAAAAATGTAACACTACCTATTGAAGCCGACATAATTATATGTGCAGACGGTGGCTATTTGACTTGCCCTGTAAAGCCAAACGTGATAATTGGCGACTTTGATTCATTATCCGAAATTCCCGACGTAAAAATTATAAGACACAACCCCGAAAAGAACTATACCGACGGAGAAACTTGCGTGGAATATGCCAAACAAAAAGGTGCGACAGAAATTGAGTTTTACGGAGTGCTAGGCGGACGCTACGACCATGTCTTAGGCAATTTTGCGAATATGGCGTATGCTGACAAATTAGGCATAAAAGCCATTGCAAAAGAAGAAAACCTGACAATCTATTTTGCAAACGGTGATTTCAGTTTCAAAACAAAAAAAGACTGCATTGTATCTGTGATACCATACGGTGGTGACGCCCTCGTCGCTCATTCTGAAAACTTATATTATCCACTTGAAAATTTGTTGCTTAAAACAGATGCGTCAAGAGGCATTTCAAATGTCAGTCAAGCAGACCTTGCAATGCTAAATTTTGCCTCAGGTTCCGCCCTCGTGTTCGTTTATGAAAAATAAAAAAAATTTTCATAATTTTCCAATATTATCAATTTTCAAATTGTATATATTGTGAAAGAGAAAAAAATCTGCTTTTACAATCAAACCTAAAAGAAAACGCCCCAAAGCAAGGGGCGTTTCCTTTTTTTATGAAGTAGGACAATATCGAAACTCGATATTTTTTTATTTTGTTTCTAAATTTTCTTTTTCAAAAATCACAGGCGTTACGTCGTCGTCATCGTTTTCAATTTCTACAACAACTTTTTCTTTTCCAGTCGCCGACATTTCCATTTGTTTTGTAAAAGTTTTTGATGCAAATAAGCATACTCCGGCAACCATAGCGACAAGCATATCCAAAAATGCAAATGCGTTATACAAAAAGCCCCAAGCAACTGCGGTGTAACCTTCACCTGCATAAGACGCAAATGCAAAGACTCCTGAACATACGTGGCAGAAATATCTCAATAAGACTGCGATGACTGCACCAAGCGCAAATCCTAAAACTTTTTTGCCCTTAAACACATTTCTCTCAATAAAAATCCCGCTTATACCAACCATTCCGAATGCCAATGGATAGTCGAGCAAGAATTGCATTGGGTGAATTATCCAAGGGTCTTGAATAGCTTGCAGAACACCATATATCAAGCAAACAACAACACCGCGTCTTGTGCCGAACATTGCACAGTAAATCATAAGTGGAAGTAAACTTGCAAATGTAATTGAACCGCCTTGTGGCATTTTGAAAAATCTTATGTACGACAATGCAAATGACATAGCAATAGAAATTGCGCCGTAAACCAAGGCTCTTGTATTATCCAAATCTTTGCGTTTTTTACCAAGCAAGAAAATTACAGCGATAACAATCATAAACAAAATTCCTGTGCAAATCAAACCCGTTGTACTTACCGTTGAAAAGTCCATCCAAGACTCTGAAGCATAGGCAGGGTCGTTTTTTATTGCGTCGTAGAATTTTGTCATACAAACCATAAGTGCGACAAAAGCTCCAATTTCACCAATTCCGCCAGCTATCAAAACATACTTTGTTGCCTCTTTTTTGAAAAGTGACACAAGCCAGACCAAAACTCCCGTTACAACTGCAACAAGCAACACGGTTAAAAGTGGATAAAACAGCAATGGCACAAATTTTGCGCCTTGCAAGAAGCCAAGTGATTTTTTTGAGAATGACATAAACATCATAATCGAAATCACAGCCAAAGAATAACCTAAAAGAATACCCGTTGAGGTTTTTTTGAAATCGTAGAGTTTGTCTTTGTTAAATTTCTTAACAAGCAAAGCAACAATAATTCCTACCGCAACTAACGCAATGGTAAAATATAAAAGCATTTGTACCATTGGGTCTTCAGTAAACTTAAAAGTTGGGTTGTCTGCCAATAAAAGCATACCGAACATATTTTGTTCCTCCTAAAAATATTTCTCTCTTGTTTGGGAGGCATAAAAAACCTCCGACTATAAGCCAGAGGTATCAACAAATTTGAAGTTTTAGCTTCCTTACGCGAGGATTAACTCACAAGTTGAAGGGTATCATCTCAGCCACAAAGGGCACCCCTAGCACAATTATGCTAACATTGACGCCAAATATTGTCAACGCAATTTTGAAATTTTTATATTTTTTTGATGGTTTTTGAATTTCAACAACTTCCAAAAAACGCTATATTTTACCTAAATAATTTATTATTTAGCATTCCTAAAAATAGTTTTATATTATGCTAAAATCAAAACATAAAATTACTCCACCAAATTTTTTATTTTACTTTTACAAAATTTTGAAGTACAAGCCAGAACTTTTTTCAATTCAAAAACCTGCCATTGCAAACGTCAAACAACCCTGTATCAAGCAATCTAGCAAACGGAATAACAGGCAATGCAACAAAACTCAACGTAACAATAGGGTCAATTCCGTCAAACACACCTTTTCTTTTTGCAAGTTTTGTAATTTCAAAAATATCTTTTTTTACTGTCTTGCCGTCCTTTGACGACATAAGACCAGCAATGTCAAGTGCCAACTCTTTTGCCACGCTTCCGCTTGACACAAGCACAATTCCACCACCTATTTCCTTTAGTCTGTTGACGGCAACCGCCATATCATTTGTGTTATCCCCTGCCACAACTACGTTATGCGAATCGTGCGAAACGCTTATTGCAAGCGCGCCATTTTTTAAGCCGTATCCTTCCAAATAACAAATACTAAAATTACCGTTTTTTCCATATCGTTCAATGGTTGCAAGCATATTCAACTTTGCTTTGTCGCAATTTTGTATTTGCAAAAAATCTGTAAGTAATTGTCCTTGTTGTACTCTTATAGCGGTGTTGCAATTTTTCAATTTATCTTCAAAATCTTGCCTTGTAAAAGTCTTATAATTTACGCTGTTTTTCATATTATCTAGGAACATACCACCATTTTGCGTACTTAAAGTTAGTTTTCCGTTGCAATATGCAACTTTGCCATTTTTCAAAACGCACTCAACCATAAGGCTTTCAGCGTTCAAAATTACCAAGTCTGCAATTTTTCCAACAGCAACACTTCCCCTATCTTCAAGTCCATAAAACTTTGCGGCATTATATGAAGCAAGCATTGACGCTTGCTCTAATCCAAGCCCCAACTTGACAGCTAAACGGAATATGCAGTCGATATGTCCTTCCTCAAAAATATCGCTTAAATGTTTATCGTCTGTGCAAAAAGCAAACCGCCCTAAATCAAATCGATTTTTGTTTCCGATAGGATACGTCTTTTGATTTGCAACAATACCTTCCAAAATACTTTGAGCATTTCTTGCCGCGCTTCCTTGCCTAATATAGACGTTCATACCCGCCTCATATCTTACGACGGCATCATCAAAGTTTGCGCATTCGTGGTCGTTAGATATTCCGTAACTCGCATATTTTTTAACAAGTTTTGCGTCAAGTCCTGCTGTGTGTCCATCAATTGTTTTATCTTTGAACAACTTAATTTTATCCAAAATTTCAGGGTTTTCTGCAAGCACGTCGTTAAAGCACATAACTTCTCCCAAACCGACAACTTTTGGATTGAACAGATATTTTCTCATATCTTGCGCCAAAAATTTTCCTGCTCCATTCGTATCGTATTTGGTGGCTGGCACACTTGAGGGCAAAACTGTAAAAACGTCGCATACGGCTTTGTCTGCCATATCAAGAAAAGCATCCAACGCTGGGACTCCGCCAACGTTCACAATTTCGTGCGGGTCGGCAATTATCGCAGTCGTTCCACGTGCTAAAATACACTTTGAAAATTCGCAAGGAGCAACCATACTTGACTCTATATGAACGTGCGCATCAATAAAAGACGGCGCAACGTATTTCCCTTTGCAATCAATCACCGTGGTTGCATCAAAACAACAGTTCTTTTCGACCTTTTCAATCTTTCCATTTTTTATCAAAATATCGACGCCATAAGTTATCTTCAAATTTTCGGGGTCAATCAAATTTGCGTTTTTCAAAATTATATCCATAGTTTTCTCCGCTTTTATTATACCACGACGACGATTTCAGTCAACTATGAGCAAAATTTCTTTCTTCCGAAATTTAACGTAAATAACAAGATTATATCTTAGTTATAAAACATAAAACTTCAAATTTTTTATATAAAATTGACATATAGCTAAAACTATGTTAAGGTAATTTCTATATTTTTTACTTGTTGGAGAAATTATGGGCGTAGAAATTTTTGTTTGCATATTGCTTTTGCTTATCGGCTTAATACTCATTGTCAAGGGTGGCGATTGGTTTGTTGACGCTGCCAGCTGGATGGCAAAGGTCTCAGGTATTCCAACCTTCATAATAGGAGCAACAGTCGTAAGCCTTGCAACAACACTACCCGAAGTCATTGTTTCGTGTATGGCTGCAAGCGAGGGGAGCGTTGATTTGGCAATAGGAAATGCGGTAGGTTCAGTCAACTGCAATATTGCTTTGATTATGGCAATTTCCTTAATCTTTATGCCAACGACTTTCAAACGCAAAGACTATGCGGCAAAAATGCTTTTGCTTTTGATTTCAATCTCCACCCTTTGGGGTTTGTCCGCTGGTGGAAGCTTGCAAATGAGCTTATCATTCATAGTTTTAGCTTTGTTTGTGTTGTTTATGATTGAAAACGTACTCTCGGCAAAAAAACAAAGTTCAAAACCATTAACCATAGCTGACACGATAAAAGTTGATGAATATAATCAAGTAAGCTACGACACAAGTTTTACGCTTAATGCTGACGGGACAATAATAGGTAAACGAAAAAGAGAAAAACCAAGCGGAAAAGAAATTGTAAAAAATTTATTCTTGTTTGCTCTTGGGACAGGTGGCATTGTCGGAGGCGCGCAACTTTTGGTTGACAACGGAACAAAACTTGCAAGCATAATGGGCGTACCTGAAAGCATAATAGGCGTAACCATAATTGCAATAGGAACTTCACTTCCTGAACTTGTAACAACAATAACGGCTATTGCCAAGAAGAAATCTGACCTTTCAATCGGCAACATTATAGGCGCAAATATCATCGACATAACTTTGATTTTGCCACTTTGTGCAATGATAAGTGGAGGAAGTTTGCCAGTCAACCGCCAAAGTTTGATTTTAGACTTCCCCTTCTGCCTTGCCGCTGCAGCTTTTGCGCTTATACCTTCATTGATAACAGGAAAGTTCAAACGTTATCAAGGTATAATTTTGTTGGTGGGCTACTGCGCGTATATAGCACTCTTGATTGTAGGTGTTTAATAGCAATAATTCCTTAAAATAAATTTTGTATACGATCTTAAATTACTTTTGAAGAAGATACGTTAAAAAACTAATCAATTCAAAACGCCACCCCCAAAGGTGGCGTTTTCAATCCTTAAAAAAATTTTTAATGCTTTTACTTGTATGTGTTCGTTTGATTGCAGTTTTTAAGAACTTAGTTTTTCTGAGTAGCTTTTTTCATAAACTATTTCTAATCATAGATAGTTTATAAAGTTGTTTTATAAAAAAATATCATTACTTTTTAGTCTTCAACTTGGTCTGCATATTCACTTACTTTCAACATTATTGCGCACTCCATACGTTTTTTGAACAGCTTACAACCATATTCATAAATTCCGTTTACGTCACCAGTTGCGTGATATGCGTTCGCAGCGCAACCACCAGAACAATAAAGTCTAGCCCAACAGTTTTCACACTCCGTGCGTGAATATGCGTTGCACAACTTAAATTTGTCAGTAACACTTGGGTTTGTAACGCCTGCCCAAATATCTCCTAAAAGAAAGTCAGGATTATTCACAAATTGATGGCAAGGATACAACTCTCCCGTGGGAGTTACCGCCATATATTCCGTGCCTGAACCGCATCCGGAAATACGTTTATAAATGCAAGGTCCTCCCTCTAAGTCAAGCATATAATGATAGAACGTAAACGGTTTGCCTTGTTTGCGTCTTTCAATCATTTTTTCAGCTAGCAATTCATATTGCCTATAAATTGTTTCAAGGTCGCCTTCTGTCAAAGCATAGGGACTGCTCGGCGGACATACGACAGGTTCCATACTCAATTTGTCAAAGCCTAAATTTAGCATTTCTAATATGTCGTTTGTAAAATCAGTATTTCGGTGCGTATATGTACCGCGAATGTAATATTCCTTATCTCCGCGAGCTTTAACAAAACGCTGAAATTTTGGTACGATTACGTCAAAACTGCCAACTCCGCCAATGGTCTTTCTAAAATGGTCGTTTACTTCACGCCTTCCGTCAAGGCTAAGCACAACGTTGTTCATTTCTTTGTTTGCGAAATCAATCACGTCGTCATCAACAAGCATTCCGTTTGTGGTAAGCGTAAAACGGAAATGTTTCCCACATTCCTTTTCACGACCTCTTGCGTATTTGACAAGTTGTTTAACAACCTCAAAATTCATAAGTGGTTCGCCACCAAAAAAGTCAACTTCAAGGTTGGTTCTTGTACCACTTTTTGCAATCAAAAATTCCAAAGCCTGTTTGCCAACCTCAAAACTCATCAAAGCTCGGTCGCCGTGATATTTGCCTTGACTTGCAAAACAATATTCACAATTAAGGTTGCAAGTGTGCGCAACGTGCAAACATAATGCCTTGACAACGGTGTTCCTTTTTGACAAAGTTTTTATATCTGGCTTAAATTTATCTTCCGAAAACAGCAATCCGTCAGAAATAAGGTTTTCAACTTCCTGAATGCCTTCTGCAATTTGGTCGGGAGTCAAGTCGGAATATTTGTCCAACAGCAATCTTTTAAGTTCAGGTTTTGTTAAATTTTCAAAGTTTGTTATCAAGTCAAAAGCGACGTCGTCAACAGCGTGAACAGACGCGCTTGCAACGTCAATAACAATGTTGAATCCGTTTAATTTGTAAGCGTGTATCATAAAATATCCTAAAAAGCAAATGCGTTCACACCAAAAAGGCTGAACGCAAATGAAGTCATAAACTAAAACCCGCATAAAGCGGTTTTATCAACAGTTATTTTGCAGCTTTTTCGCACTTTTGGTTTGCAACACCGCAAGAAGTTTTGCAAGCAGATTGGCAAGAAGTTTGGCATTCGCCGCAACCACCATTAACTTTGCTATCTTTCAAATTACGTGTTTTCAAAGTAACAATTCTTTTCATATTCAAGCTCCTAAAATTTATTTATCTTATTATATTTCGTTATATGATTTTTGTCAACCACACAAGCGAAAGCGCGCAACTTAAAATTTTATTTTTTGTTTTGAAACTTTTATCTGTTTCCTGTTTTTTTGTTTTGTAAGTTTTTATGTTGTCGATTTTTGTAACTTTTAACTTTTGTAATTTTTTATTTTTCAATTTTATTATGCAGTAAATTTTGTTTTTTAATTAGTTTTTTTAATTAGTTTTTTTGTTGTTTTAATTTTTGTACTGCTTATTATCTTTGCAATTTGTTGTCTGTATAATTTATTTTTTTACCACCAAAATTTCATACGGAAACTTACACGTTTCGCTTATAACTTTTGCACCGCTTTCACACAAAATTTGAATTTGCTCAATTTGCGCCTTCTCAATCAATTCTCCATCTGCAATAATAGGTATTCCTGGTGGATACGCAAAAATTTTTTCAGCGCAAACTCTATTTTGAGAATTATCAATTTTTACATATTCGACATTTGAATAGTCAATTTCGTATGGATAAAGTTGCAATTTTGGCAAAACTTGTATATTTTTGCCATAAGCATTACTTTCTTTTTTTGAATTTTTCAAAATATTTTCCATCTTGTTATCATAAAATTCAAGTGCCTTTTTAAGGACTTCAAAACTATTTTTGCTGTCCCCCGCGCCACTTATAAACAAGATGTTATTTTTGTTGGCATATTCTGCTTCAATTCCAAAACGCACTCTTATATCCGACATAATATTGCACGCATTTTCACCACAAAAATTTATCAAAATTTTTGAACGGTCAAAAAAGTCGTAAAAACCATTTCGGTTTCCTTCATATCCCAATACTCTCAAATTTTTTAATTTTTTTGAGAAATCATTGAAACTGTCAAGCTCATTTTTCCATTCCAAAAATACTTCATCTGAATTGTTTTTCAAAACGTGCATAAGCCTGTCCATTGACGCCAACATTGGGTATGACGGACTGCTAGTTTGAAAAACCGACAAAAATTTTTTAACTTTTTTCTGGTCAACACGGTCAGAACATATATGCAACAACGCACATTGATTTGGTGACGGCATAGTCTTATGCAAACTTTGGTTGACAATGTCCGCCCCGCACGTTACTGCACTTTGCTTAAATCCGTATCCAAAACCTAAGTGCGCACCATGAGCCTCATCTACAAGCAACAATGCTCCATAAGAATGAACAATTTTGCTTATTTCAGTTATATCGCTTATAATTCCCTCATAAGTGGGCGACGTTATTACAACAAGTTTTACGTCTGGATTTTGTTCCAAAAGTTTTTTTATACTTTGAGGACTAATTTGCCCAAAGCACTCAAAGTCTTCAACAAGTTTTGGCATAACGTAAATTGGTTTTAACCTATTCAATGCAACAGCGTTGTAAACTGCCTTATGACAATTTCTTGCAACAATAACTTTGTCGTTTGCATTTGTGGTTGCAAATATTGCACTCAACAAACAACCTGTCGAGCCGTTTACACAGAAATACGTTTGCTTACTGTTCCAAAGCGACGATGCAAAACACATACTTTGGAAAATAACTCCGTTTGCATCGGACAAATTGTCAAATCCTTCAATTTCAGTTATATCTTTCTCTGCCAAACCACTCAAAAATTCAAACTTATTGACGTTTCTTTTATGTCCTGGCATATGAAATGGAATTGCTCCGTTTTCAGAGTATTCATTCATCTTTTTATATAAGCTATTTTGGTCGTTAAAACCGTTTGAAGACTGTTTCAAATTGTTCACCTATTGGTCTAAATTCAATATTTTACCATCTTTAATATACGTCAAAAAAAGCTAAATTTCAAGAATACTCACTACAAATTTTGCAAAATAAAAAAAGCTGTGAATTTTCTTAAGTAATATGCTACAATAATGATAATAATTAACACAGGGAGATATTATGAAATCCGACGCGCAAATTGCAAGAGAAGCAACCCCACAGCGCATTGAACTTATCGCCGAAAAATTAGGCTACGGCAAAGACGATATCGAGTGTTACGGTCACTATAAGGCTAAAATTCCAGTTGACCTCTCCGCAAACCGCGGAAAGCTGATTCTCGTTACGGCTATGAACCCCACACCATACGGCGAAGGTAAAACCACGGTTAGCATTGGACTGGCAGACGCTATGAATCTACTAGGCTCAAACACGGCTTTGGCTTTGCGTGAACCATCGTTAGGCCCAGTCTTTGGCGTAAAAGGCGGAGCTTGCGGTGGCGGATATGCGCAAGTAGTTCCAATGGAAGACATAAACTTGCATTTTACAGGCGATTTTCACGCAATAACTTCTGCAAACAATTTGCTGTCATCTCTCATTGACAACCACATTCATTTTGGAAACACACTTGATATACAAGAAGTTATTTGGCGACGTTGCCTAGACTTAAACGACAGAGCATTGCGAGAAGTTGAAGTGGCTTTGGGTGGAAAATTTAACGGAGTGCCACGCCTAGACGGCTTTACTATAACGGCAGCAAGCGAAATTATGGCAATTTTGTGTTTGTCAATCTCACTTGAAAATCTTAAAAGCAGACTTTCCAACATAGTAATTGGTTTCAACAGCAAAGGTGATGAAATATATGCCAGAGATTTGAACGCGCAAGAAGCTATGACGGTTTTGCTAAAAGACGCAATAAAGCCCAACCTTGTGCAAACCATTGAAGGAACTCCAGCAATCATACACGGTGGACCGTTTGCAAATATAGCACACGGTTGCAACAGCATTCTTGCAACAAAAACAGCCTTAAGCCGTGCAGACTACGTAGTTACGGAAGCTGGATTTGGCGCAGAACTAGGCGGAGAAAAGTTTTTGGATATAAAATGCAGAACTGCCAATTTGAACCCCAGCGCAGTAGTGTTGGTGGTAACTGCAAGAAGCATAAAATACAACGCAGGCATTGATAAATCTGAAATATCAAAGGAAAATTTGGACGCAATACAACTCGGTTTTAAGAACGTTGAACGCCACATAAAAAATATGCTTGGCTTTAACCAAAACATAGTTGTCGCAATAAACCGTTTTCCAACAGATACCGACAAAGAAATTAGCCTTATCAAGGAATTGGCAAAAAATACAGGGTCAGTTGCAGAGGTCACAACTGGTTTTTCAGAAGGTGGAAAAGGCGCAATCAAACTTGCAGAAATTGTGCTTGATATATGCAAGAAAAAAGCCAAGGACATACAATTTGCATACAATCTTGACGACACCTTAGAAAACAAAATTAAAGCTGTCGCAACAAAAATTTACGGTGCAAAAGACGTACTTTATTCAGACCTTGCAAAAAGTAGATTGCTTAAACTTGAACAAAACGAAAAATATGCAAACTTCCCTATCTGTATTGCAAAAAATCAATACTCATTTTCGTCAGATGACAAACAGTTGGGCGCACCTGAGAATTTCACTTTTGAAGTAAAGGACATAATTCCGCGCTCTGGCGCAGGTTTTTTGATTGTTCAAAGCGGAAAAATGCTTCTGATGCCTGGGCTGTCATCATCTCCAAACACCGAACGGATAACCATTGATACTGCAACTGGGATAATTGACGGATTGATGTAAAAAAAATTAAATACGACCAAATTACAATAAAAAAGCCACAGCAATGTGGCTTTTTATTGTTAAACTTAACATTAGTGATATTGAACAGTAACAACCTTGCCCATAAGTTTAAGGTTTGCCGACAACTTCTCAATAATTTTTAGCTTCATTGTCGTTTCTATTGGCAAATTTTGATGCGCAGCATTTATGCTACTACCTACAAAAAAGTTTATATGCGTCCCCTTTTCAAACAAAGTTTGCGCAAGCATACTTGCTCCGTCATCTGCTGTATAGTGCTTTGATTGCATAAAATTAGGGTTCAAATATTGTTCGCTTAATTCCAATGTTTTGCGGAGTGTTAACACCCCTTCCGTACATAAATCTATCCCCTTAATTTGAGATATAGGCGGAATTTCCAAGTCCAATTTGCAAGGTTTTGTTTTGACTTCCTCACCCAAATACTCGGCAACAATTTGCGCCGTTGTGCCGCCGCAAACAACTTTGAGTGCCTTACCTTCCAAAAATCTTGCAACGTAAAAAGCGTCATTTTCCTTTTGAATTGGCGGGCCAACCATAATGTCAACAACTTGCTTGTTTCTAACGCGCGCAACTGCAACAGTCGTGTCGTCGCCAGGTTGCCCCAAATATAATTCATTTGAAGCGGAAGTCAGCAAAGTTGCAATTCCACTTGCAGTCATATTGGGTTTGATTGCCTTGTCAAGGTAATCAATAATTTGAGGACGTTGCCACCCTAAATTCAAAATTATACCTGCGCCAGCATACAAAACTCCATCTGACATAGATATAATTGCGTCATCGGCAACCAAATTTAGAGTGGAAATATAAATCTTTTTTTCAAGGATAATCATTTCTTGACGGTCAAATGAACAGCATTTTCCGTTGTGATAGTATATAGCTTGCGGAGTATCAAATTCAATAAGTTTGCCAAGTCCTTGCTTATTTACATTGATTATGGCAAAAGTTGAATATGCAACTCCCCTTTCCTTGCAAACTGGCAAAGATTGAATTATGGTTTCTACACATTCTTCAATAGAAATATTGTCAGCAATCATTGTGCATAAAATTTTAGAAGTCAAAATTGACAAAATGTTTGCCTTTACGCCACTACCTAAACCGTCAGCCAAAACCATAGTCAACTCATTACCGTCATAAGCAACAGCCACGTTATCACCGCAAAGTTCTTCACCAAACTTATTTACGGACGCCCAACCGCTTTCCAAAAAGCATTCAACACCATCATTTTTTTGTGTCATCAGTCAACCTATTATCCTCTCGCAACGCTTTTTTAAGATTTACAAGAGCTACTTTTGTTTCCGCTGTTGTTTCTCCCAACAACGACGCTATCTCTTGGGCAACTCTCATTTGCTTTTTGATAACTTCGTCAGCAATATTGATTGTATTTTGTCTGACATTTTCAAGTTTCTCTGCATAATTTACTTCTTCAGTTACGTCTTTAAGCAACGCAAAAATAATTTTATGCTCTTTAAGCGTTGTAATAGTAATATCAACGTACACTTTTTGTCTTTCAAGAAATACGCTACTTCGGCTAAGCGTTTTATTTTGTTCCATTGCCAAAATAAATTCAGCAGGGTTCAAATAATCAACCAAATCATCGCCGTGAGGGTCGCTGTCAACAATATTAAGCAACTTTTTAGCACTCTTACTTATTTCAATAATTTTCAAATCAAAATCTACAACTATAATTCCATTGGGACTGTTTTCTATAATCTCATTAGACATAGTTTCCGCCCTTTCTCGCATATACGGTACACACATTTCAACTTCGGCGTAACCGTTGGCAACCGCCCATGCCTTTTCTCGACAAGTAGAATATCCGCATGCACCACAGTTCAATTCATCTTCCTTTTTGAATTTTCCAGTTTTTGCAAGAATTTCTTTTATCTCTCTCTCGCTAACTTCTCTCGACGAGTCCTTAATTTGCGGATAGTCCGCAGAAATTTCAATATCTTTGCAAACCAATTTTTCTCCATTCCCATTTTTGAGGTCGGTGGTAACGTAATTACGAATTTTTGCATTTGCGACTATTGCGTCGTTAGGTTCAGATAAACTACAAGGTCCGTTTACACACGCATATTCACAAGCATTTAGTTCCAAGAACATACCCGACAAATTCTCGATATTGTCTAGGACTTCCATACATTTTTTTACACCATCTATTGCTACATATTCATATTCTGACGGTTTTTCACCTTCAAAAGATTGAATTATTCCGCAACTGATTGGAAAATATTTAGCCTTGTTAACAACGGATTGGCTTCCGCTTTCACTTTTGATTGCTTTGCCAAATTCAATTTGTCTTGCTTCAAGCAAACGGTTCAAATCTTCAAACGTCAGAACTGCGTCAACCAACTGGCTTTCTTCGCCTTCTCTTTTTTTGGCAATGCAAGGTCCAATAAACACAATTTTTGCGTCTGGATACTTTTCTCTAAGTTGCCTTGCGTGAACCAACATTGGAGTATCGACTTTTGCAAGATATTTAAGTGCTTTTGGATAATATAACTGAATTAAACGATTGACTGCCGGACATGACGACGTAATAAAGTTTTCGTATTTACCCGTCAGCAACAGCTTTTCATATTCTTTTACAACCGCATTAGCTCCAACTGCCGTTTCTTCGGCATATATAAAGCCCAATTTTTTTAAGGCATCGGATAATATTTCAAAATTATCCAGCTTAAAACTGGAAATAAAAGACGGTGCAACACTAGCCACAACCTTGCAACCATTCTCTAAAAAACCTAAAACCTCATCGATTTCCGAGTGAACAATTTTGGCATTTTGCGGACATACATTTGTACAAGTCCCACACAATATGCATCTGTTGTCAACAATTCTCGCTTGATGCGACCAAACGGAAATCGCTTTTACAGGGCATTCACGCAAACACTTGTAACAGTTTTTACATTTTGCAGGCTTAAAATCTAAATACGCAGTCATTTTGCACCTTTTAATTTTTTGTAAATTTATTTTTCTTTTAAGTATTCAAGAGCTTCACCATATCCGTCAAACCCTTTCCCAATTATTGATTTTTCCGCGTAAAGCGAAACGTATGAAAATTGCCTAAAACTTTCACGTTTAGAAATATCCGTCAAATGCACTTCAACTGTTGGCAATTCTGAGGCTTTAAGTGCGTCTAAAATTGCTATGCTCGTATGCGTATATGCGCCCGCATTGATAATTATCGCATCAAAATTTCCGCGCGCGGTCTGGATATAATCAACTATATCGCCCTCGTGATTTGATTGCAAAACTTGAACTCTCATATCTAATTCTTCGGCTTTACCTTCCAAATAATCTAGCAAATCAACGTAATTTCTGCTACCGTAAATTTCCTTTTCACGCAAACCTAGCATATTTAAGTTGACGCCGTTAATGATCAAAATGTTTTTCATATAAACAAGCTATCTCCTTTGCAACTTTTGTAAGTTCATTGTCATTATAAACCTCATAATCTGCGACTTCAATATAAAATTTTTTCCGTTGCTCATATAAAGTCTTTACATTCTCTTTACTTTTTGACAACGGTCTGCCACTTAAATCAAGGTTTTCAACGTCACGAATGACGTTGCACACGAAACTGTTAGCCTTGATAAAAAATCTGTTTTTCTCTGACAGAACTGCTCCGCCGCCTAAGGCTATGATTTGTCCTTTTTCTTTAAGAAATTTTTCCAAAACAATACTTTCAATACGTCTGAAATATTTCTCTCCTTTTGAAGAAAAAATATTTTCAACACTCATATTTTCAATCTTTTCAATTTCTTTGTCTATGTCAACAAACGGACGGTCGAGCAATTTTGCAATTTCTCTGCCTAATGCGCTTTTGCCTGCTCCCGCCATTCCTGTTAAAGTCAAATTTAGATTTTGTTTCATCAACCAAGAAAAAACTTCCTTCGATTTTTCAGCTTCAATCAACGGACTTCCATCAACTTGACCAAAATAATTTTCTGCAATTCTCGCTTGCTCAACAAGCATAAAAAAACCATTTGCCGCATTAAGCCCCAAAGATTTTGCCTTTAAGACTGACAGCGTGTTAAACGGATTGTATATAACGTCAAAATAACTTTCAAGTTTTTCAAATTTTTCTATATTGATTAAACTTTTATAACAATCAGGATACATACCCACAGGCGTAGTGTTGACAATAACCTCAGTTTCACAAAAATCGTATGCGTTTTTATAGTTGATTGCCCCGTTACGAGATACAATGTTTATGTTTTTTGCGCCACGTATTTTTGCAAGATAACTTGCCGTTTTTGACGTTCCGCCACTTCCCAAGATTAAGACGTTTTTGCCATACAAATCGATATGTGCATATTTAAGATTTCCACTTAGTCCTAAAACGTCTGAATTGTAACCAAAAAGTTTACCGTTTTTGTTGATAACTGTGTTTACTGCCCCAATGTTTTTTGCTGTTTCATCAATTTCATCAAGATATTTTATTATCGCAGATTTATATGGTATTGTAACGTTTATTCCCTTAAAATTTCTTTGGGCAAAAAAAGCGCTAAGTTCATTTTCATCGGCAATTTCTTTCACGCCATAATCGCGCCCAAACAATTTGTGTATTTGTGGCGACAAGGTGTGGCTTAAAGTTTTTCCAATTAAAAAATATTCCATAGCTACTCTTTTACTTCTTTTTCAACCGCTTTACATTGCTCCATAACTTCAACGTAAATTTTTTCACAATATGGATAAAACTTGCTGTCAACAGAGTTTTCCAAATTTTTTAGCACTTGCCTTTCACGCGCATCATTCAATATCGGCAAACCTAATTTTGCCTTTTCTTGTGCAATATCGCAAACCGTTTCCATTCTTAACTGCAACAACTGCCAAATATGCTCGTCAACTACATCAATCTTTTGTCTTAATTCATCAATCAACATTTTAGTTCTCCCTCACCATAAGTTCATCTAAAACAGCAAGTGCAACCACCGCTTCAATACAAGGCACTGCCCTAGGTACTATGCAAGCGTCGTGCCTACCTCTAATTTCAAGAATAACATTTTCCGCATTTTTCAAGTTTACCGTATCTTGTGGCTTTGAAATTGACGGAGTAGGTCTTATCGCTACCCTAAATTGAATAGGCATTCCGTTTGAAATTCCGCCATTGATACCACCGCTGTTGTTTGTCTTTGTAACCACTTTGTCATCGTCATAAACAAAGCTATCGTTTGCCTGACTTCCTTGCATCTTTGCCAAGTCAAACCCAGCCCCGAATTCTATGGCTTTTACAGCAGGCACTCCAAAAACAGCATACGAAATTTTACCTTCCAACCCCTCAAATAAGTTGTCGCCCAACTCTCCCGCTTTTACGCCAGAAATTTGACATTCTATAATTCCACCTAAGCTATCGCCCTGTTTTTGAGCTTGCAAAATTTCATCAGTAACTTTTTGAGCTAAATCAGATTTAATAAGTGGTAATTGACAATTATTTAGCGCAGACATTTCAATTTTGTCGCCATTTTTATAGCTTCCAACAAAAACTTCACCTATTTGAGAAATACAACAAGCAATATTTATCCCTCTTTTGTTCAAAATTTGAAGGGCAATTCCACCTGCAACGCAAATTGGAGCAGTCATTCTTCCTGAGAATCTGCCACCGCCACTTTTAATTTCACCATCTCGCATATATGCTACAAAATCTGCGTGAGATGGACGAGGACAATAAAAAAGATTGTAATAATCTTGATTTATGACGTTGTTGTTTTCAATTTGCGCCTCTAAAACATCGCCAGTCAGCGTAAACTTATTTTTATCGTCTTTTATACCGCTCAAAAAATTTATTTCATCATTTTCAAATCTTTTTGTTGACCAAGCGGAGTTTGAACTCTTTCGTCTTTCCATAAATTTGTTTAAGAGGTTTGCGTCAATTTCTTCTCCACTTGGAAAACCTTGCACAATAACTCCAATATTATCGGAATGTGACTCGCCATAAACGTCAATTTTCAATTTTTCAAAAACATTTTTCATTTTAACCCCTCTCAACTTTAACACCTAATTTTTCTAAAAACTTAAAAAAATCAGGAAAAGATTTGTTTACGCATTCAGCGTCAGAAATTTCAGCCGTTGCGCCACAAGCCAATGTCAAAACGGCTTGACTCATTGCAATTCTGTGGTCTTTGAAACTGTCAAAAACAAATTGTTTGCCTTGATTGACGTTTGCAAGTCCACCGTTTCCATATATTTTAAGAGTGCCACCATTGCTATCGCAATAATTGATTTTCACATTTGCTACTTTAAGCGTATCTATTATTGCTTTTAGCCTGTCACTTTCCTTAATTTTCAATCTATCAACGTCGGTTATTTCTGAAACGCCGTCAAAAAATGCGCAAGCAACTGCCATAATAGGTGTAAGGTCAGGGCAATTTTTTCCGCTAAACTTTATCGCACATAATTTACTTTTTTCAAAACATACATTTTCGCCTTCGGCTTTGATTATTGCTCCCGCATCCTTCAACAAACTGCAAACCGCCATATCACTCTGCTTTGACTGCATTTTTACGCCCTTGATTTTTACACCGCCACATAACGCTCCAAGCACAGCAAAAAATGATGCGGAAGACCAATCTCCCTCCAAAACGTAATGGTCTTTTGCAACATATTTTTGACTGCCCGAAATTTTGTAACCGCAATCTGCTTTTGAAATTTTAATGCCAAAATCTTTTAGTGTATCAAGTGTCATATCGATGTAATTTTGCGACACACTTTCACCCAAAATTCTCAATTCGCTGTCCCCGTTCAAAATAGGCAAAGCGAACAAAAGACCTGAAATATATTGTGAACTTACGCCGCCACATATTTCAAACCGACCACTTTTCAGATGTCCGCTTATTTCAAGCGGTAAACATTGTGACGAAACATTTGTGCCGTGAACAGTCAAAAGATTTGCAAGTTCTTTTATAGGACGTTGTCCAAGTCTGCCTTCACCAACAAAATTTACACTCCTTCCAAGCGCGGCACAAATTGGCAACATAAATCTAAGTGTTGAACCGCTTTCGTTCATATTAAGCGTTAAAGTATCATTTATGTCACAATAAAGTCCGTTTTCTGCGTTATTCGTAATTTTTATGCCTATCAATTTATTGTCGAAATTATATTTTTTTTCGACCTCTGCGCCCAGAGCTTCTACTGCGTCAAGAGTAGCTGAAATATCTTCACCCTGAAAATCTCCTTCAAGATATGAGCCGTTACGAGATAAAAATGTAGCCAAAATATACCTATGCGTTTGAGCCTTTGCAGTAGGTATTTCTAAAACTCCGTTTATGTTTGACGGCAAAATTTTAATTCTCATATTTCAAAGCCTTTTTTCATATATTCGTAAAACTCATCAAATAACATTTTTTCAGCTTTACAAACACCAATATTGTAAATTTTTACAGCATATATACTGTCGTCTGAATTAGCTTTTTTGTCATATTTCAAACATTTGAATATATCATCAAATGCGCATACGTAATTTTGACGCAAATCGTATTTTGCAAGCAGTTTCAAAATTCTGTCGTATGCATCAAGTTCTAAATCTCCATTTAGAAAACAAGCTCTTGCAATAATCTCAATACCGTTTGCAACAGCGACACCGTGTGAGATTTTGTAATCAGAAAGTTTTTCTATTGCGTGAGCAAAGGTGTGCCCTAAATTAAGCAATCGCCTTTCTCCATTTTCTTTTTCGTCAACGGCAACAATATCCGCCTTTGCCATTTGACAAAGTGCAACAAAGTCCAATACGTTATCTTTGTTCAATTCACTTTCTAAGATTTCTAGAATTTCACCACCATTCAAAATTGCATATTTTACTGCCTCTCCAAGCCCGTTTTTAAGTTCGTCTTTTGGTAGCGTGTCAAAATTAAAGCAATCACAAAATACTAATTGAGGTTGATAAAATGCACCCAGCAAGTTTTTTCCTTGCTTCAAATTAACACCAGTTTTTCCACCTATTGAAGCGTCAATAGCAGAAAGTAGCGTTGTTGGAAC
The DNA here is from genome assembly GCA_964592815.1 of uncultured Bacteroidaceae bacterium. Classification (GTDB taxonomy): domain Bacteria; phylum Bacillota; class Clostridia; order Christensenellales; family CAG-917; genus CAZQGE01. Next base: position 28,875 of record CAZQGE010000011.1, read on the forward strand.
TTGCACAAAGCCAATTCCACGCATATAAGTTGCGGCGGCAAATCCCGCCAAATCTCCAACCACTCCACCGCCCAAAGCCAAAACTGCGTCTTGCCTTGTAAATGAATTTTCAGTCAAGCATTCGACTACAGACAAATATGTATCTGTATTTTTTGATTTTTCACCAGCAGAAAACACAAACTTAAAAGTCGTAAATCCTGAGGATTGAAGCGACCTGTTAACCTTATCCAAATATAATTTTTGCACGTTTGAGTCGGTTACAATCAAAATTTTTGAAACACCCCTTTCCCACCGTACAATTTCTCCAACTCTTTCCACCTCATCAAAGCAAGTGTAAATTGGATATGGCTTTTCTACGTTTACGTTTAATTTTATCATTTCAAACGCTCCTTTCTTGCTTCTTCCGCTTGTTCTTTCATCTGTACGCCGTCGTCAAGCAGCTTTTTTAGTTGTGCTTGGTCACAACAATTTATTGCTTCTCTATATTTATTTAAGTTGTCTATAAAGATATCCAAATCAACAATCAAATTATCCCTGTTTTGCATAAATAACTCTGTCCACATCTCGGGGTTTAACTTTGCAACACGTGTCATATCTCTGAAGCTACCTGCCGAAAAACCTGCGTGGTCTTTTGAAAGTGGGTTTTTTATATAACTACTTGACACAATATGTGCAAGTTGCGAGGTGTAAGCTATAATTCGGTCGTGTCTTACCGCAGAGCAAATTTCGGCGTCTTGTGCGCCCAAAGATTTGTAAAATGCTTTGACGGTTGCAACGGTTTGAATGTCAAAGTTTACGGGTGTAAGTATAACGTATGCCTTATCAAACAGCGTTGCCGACGAGTGGGAAATTCCACTAAATTCTCTCCCGGCCATAGGGTGAACACCGCAAAAATTTAGGTTCGGATATAGTTCGTTTAGCGTCTTCATCTCGCTGACAACTTCCCTTTTGTTGCCGCAAGTGTCCGTAACTATTGCCCCTTCTTTAAGCATCGGACAAATTTCCCTCATTTTTTCAACTGTGGCAAGTGGAGAAAGCGCAATGATAATCATATCAGCTTGCTTTAAGTCTTCAACTTCCAAACGTTTGGAAATTGCGTTCAAAAGTTCCGCTTTAAGCATAACACTCTCGTCAATATCATACCCAAAAACATTATGTTCTGTATTTTTTAAGGTGGCTCTACCTATTGAACCTCCAATAAGCCCTAGCCCTATCAATGCAATATTCATAATCACCTAGTGTTTAATCAATATTTTTTCCAAATATTGGCAACAAATTGCCAACTGATTGCATAGTTTGTTCAAACTGTTCTGGTCGCAATGACTGCGCTCCGTCACATAGTGCACAAGACGGGTCGTTGTGAACTTCAATCATAAGTCCGTCCGCTCCTGCCGCCACAGATGCAGAAGCCAAAGGCGACACAATTCTTGAAATTCCCGAGGCGTGTGACGGATCAACGATTATCGGCAAGTGCGTCTTTTCTTTTAGAATTGGAATTGCCGATATATCCAGAGTATTTCTTGTGTATGTTTCATAAGTTCTTATGCCCCTTTCGCAAAGAATAATGTTGGGATTGCCCTCAGACATAATATATTCCGCACTCATAAGCCATTCTTCTAACGTTGCCGCAATTCCTCTTTTCAAAAGGATAGGCTTGCTTATTCTGCCCAACCTTTTAAGCAAATCAAAGTTTTGCATATTCCTTGCCCCAACCTGAATTATGTCAACATCACCATATTCGTCTAGATATTCCATATTCATAATTTCAGTTACAATAGGCATACCCGTTTCTTGTTTAGCCTTATACAAAAGTTTTAGCCCTTCAACGCCTAAACCTTGAAATGCGTATGGTGAAGTGCGAGGTTTGAACGCTCCACCACGCAAGAAGTTTGCTCCACTTGCTTTTACAGATTGTGCTATACTTATCAACTGCTTTTCGCTTTCAACAGAACAAGGTCCAGCAATAACTTGAAAATGCCCACCGCCAAATTTGTGACCGCCAACTTCAACAATGGTGTCTGCGGGGTGAAATTTTCTGTTTGCGTTTTTATAAGGTTCTTGAACTCGGGTTACGCTCTCAACAATATCAAGCGAACGAACAAGGTCGATATCGACCTTAGACGTATCGCCAATAAGACCAATAACCGTGCTGTTTTCGCCCTCGCTGATATGAATGCCAAGCCCTAAACTCTTTATCCAATTTGTAAGATTTTGAACCTGCTTTTTTTCTTGATTTTTTTTGATTACAACAATCATAGTTTGCCTCTGCCTTTTAATTCGTTAAAAAATAAAAACCGCCATACACGGTATGACGGCACTAATATTTTGTGTTTGCGGACATACCGAACTATTGCTTTTTGTTTAAGCAGTAATAATAGTAGTAATATTCGGTTGCCAAAATTTGATTTATCATAAGACTAGCATAAGACTTTACGCAATTTTTGTCAACAAATATTTCCTTATAAAAAGTTGAGTCAATTGGTTGACAAATGTTTTTTGTCTATTTAGAATAAAACTACAAATAAAATTCTTTGGGCGGGTTAACCCGACCGGTGGTAATGCCGTTTTCAAGCGGACAAGTCCAACAGCCCCAACAGCCGATGCGGTGAGATTCCGCAACCGCCTGTAAAGTCAGACTGGGAAAGAATCAAATTATTCCGCATAGGTTTATTTTGAGGTCTTCCAAAGACCTCTTTTTTTATCCGTTGCGGAAGTCTTTCGCTTGACTTCCCCAAAAAAAGGAAGGAAAAATGAAAAAAGCAGCAACCCCCAAGTTTAACAAAAAAGCCTTCACGTTTTCGACAAGAATGCTCGCATTCACGGGACTTATGACAGCAATGGTCTTTGTTTGCACCTCATTTTTGAACGTCAACACAGGCAACACTTTCACTAACGTTGGTGACTCTGTAATCTTTATCACAGCTTATCTTTTCGGGCCAATTCCCGCTATGATTGCAGGTGGTTTTGGAAGTTTTTTTGCAGATTTATACGTTTATCCCGCCACGATGTGGTACACACTCATAATAAAAGGTATCGAAGGGCTCATCTGTGGACTTATTATGCTAAGTTTCAAAAAACTTAACAAAAACAAATACACAGATATGGCAATATCTTTTTTCGCAATGCTAGTTTCTGCGCTGTTTATGATAGGCGGATACTACATTTCAAAGGCATTTTTTTATGGCACGCCTGCAAAAGCTCTTGTTTCTCTTGCAAGCAATGCAGTTCAAGGTAGTTTGTCTGTTGCCATTGCTTTTTCTGCGTTATTCATTTTACAGTTGAAGACGTTAAAACAAAAACTCCACCTTGAAATTACAACAAAAAAGCCTCAAGATGAACAAATCACAATAGGTGACTTTAGCAAAACCCTTGAATCGCCAACAAAGAACCAACAAACTGACTTTATCAATCAAAACGAAAAAGACGAAAGTGATAAGTCGAATGATGATAAATTCAATTAAAACACAATCAACAATCTGTTAATATGATAAAGCAAAACGACGCGTTGCGTCGTTTTGCTTTGGCTGAATATATCTTTTTGCTTACGCAAATTGATTGTGCATTAACTTCACCATAACAGCTTTCTGTACGTGCAAACGGTTTTCTGCTTGTTCAAAAATTTGGTTTGAGTGTTTTTCAAACACCTCCGTCGTTATTTCCTCGCCTTTATGAGCAGGCAAACAATGCAAAATCATTGCATCGGCTTTTGCAAAACTCATAACTTGTGAATTTACTTGATATTTTTTGAAAACCGAATTCCTTTCTTCCTTTTCGCATTCTTGTCCCATACTTGCCCATACGTCGGTGTAGACAATGTCAGAATTCTTTGCGCACTTTTCTATGTCGTCGCAAACGGTAATTTTACCATTTTCCTGTCCCCAAGAAATTAAATCGCTATCTGGCTTGTAGTTGTTTGGGCAAGCTATCGAAATTTCCATTCCACTTTTTATACAACCGACTATAAGCGAGTTTGCCATATTGTTGCCGTCGCCTATAAAGCACAGTTTTAAGCCTTTTAATTGTCCCTTAAATTCACGTATGGTTTGCAAATCGGCAAGCACTTGGCACGGGTGGCAATAATCTGTCAAACCGTTTATAACTGGCACCGTTCCGTACTCGGCAAGCATTTCAACGTCTTGCTGGCTGAACGTACGTATCATAATTCCGTCAACGTATCTGCTTAAAACTCTTGCGGTGTCTGAAATTGATTCTCCTCTATTCAGTTGAATATCGTTGCCGTTGAGATACATTGAATAACCGCCTAATTGGTGAATTCCAACCTCAAAAGAAACACGTGTTCTGGTTGACGCCTTTGAAAAAATTATACCTAACGCCTTGCCGTCAAGATACGGTTTTCTTATGCCTTGTTTATTCTGGCTTTTTAGCGAGTCGGCAAGGTCAAGAATTTCTACAATTTCGTTTTGACTCCAATCAGAGAGTTTAAGCAAATGTTTCATAGTTGCTCCTAAATTGTTTCTAACAATTTCTTAAGGTCTTTTATTTGATTTTTTACTGACTCGGGCGATGCTCCGCCCAAAGAATTACGTTTTTCTACGCAATTTTTCATATCAATAGTTGCATAAACGTCATTTTCAAACAATGGACAATATGCTTTATAGTCTTCAATTTCCAATTTATCCAACGCGCATTTTTTTGATATGCAAAGTGCAACCAGTTGCCCCGTCGTTTTGTATGCGTCACGGAAAGGGATACCTTTTTTTGTCAGATAATCGGCAACGTCTGTCGCATTGATAAATCCACCTTTGGCTGCTTCCAACATATTTTCTTTGTTGACAGTTGCCGTGCTCAGCATATCCGAAAAAATTGGAATACACTTCAAAACTGTTTCAAAGCTATCAAAAATGCCTTCCTTGTCCTCTTGCATATCTTTGTTGTAGGCAAGTGGCAGTCCTTTCATAACAGTCAAAATGCTTATCAAATTTCCATACACCCTGCCCGTCTTTCCACGTATCAATTCCGCCATATCGGGGTTTTTCTTTTGTGGCATTATGCTGCTGCCAGTTGAATAAGCATCGGATAGCTCTAAAAACTTAAATTCCCAAGAACACCAAAGTATTACTTCTTCCGAAAACCTTGACAAGTGCATCATAACAATCGCCAAGTCGTTTGCAAGTTCGCAAACAAAATCACGGTCAGAAACTCCATCAATGCTGTTTGCAGTTACACCGTCAAATTCAAGTTTATTCGCAACCATAAGTCTATCTATCGGAAATGTCGTTCCCGCCAATGCAGAGCTTCCCAATGGTGATAGTTTTATTCGCTTCTCAGCATCAAACAAACGGTCAATATCACGCAAGAACATATTTGCATAAGCCAAAATGTGTTGCCCAAACGTTATTGGTTGCGCCCTTTGAAGATGAGTGTAACCAGGCATAACGGTATCGCAATGTTTTTCGGCAATATTGACTAAATTTTCAACGAATTTTTTTAGTTCCACAACCGTCAACATTGACATTTTGTATAAATAAAGCCTTGTATCCAATGCTACTTGGTCGTTTCGGCTTCTTGCGGTGTGCAAGCGTTTGCCTACGTCTCCAAGTTTTTTTGTTAGTTCTGCCTCGACAAACATATGCACGTCTTCAGCTTCAAAATCAACTTTCAACTTTCCACTTTCGGCTTCATTTAACATATTGGCAAGTTCATCAACCAAAGTAGTGCTGTCTGTTTGCGATATTATACCCGTTGCGCCAAGCATTGTAGCGTGAGCAATGCTTCCTTTTATATCTTCTTCAAGCATTTTACTGTCAACTTTTATTGATGAATTAAACTCATTTGCTAAATCGTTTAGCGGAATTGAAAATCGTCCCGCCCACAGCTTTTCCATAAAAACACCCTTACCTATTTTTTGCGTTCCAAATCAAGCAACGCTTTTACCTTTATAGCTAAACCATAAAGATTGATAAAACCTTCGCTGTCCTTTTGGTTATAAACGCTGTCAGCGTCAAACGTTGCAAACGCCTCACTATACAGCGAATACGGAGAACTAACTCCTGCGTTTATTATATTGCCTTTATATAATTTGAGTTTGACGTCACCCGTCACGCATTCCTGCGTTTTATCCACAAACGCTTGTAATGCTTCACGCAAAGGAGTAAACCACTTTCCAAAATAAACAAGCTCAGCATACTGCTCTGCAACAAGTTTTTTGTAGTGCGACGTGTCGCGGTCAAGGCACAATGTTTCAAGAACTTCGTGCGCGCGGTAAAGAATTGTTCCGCCAGGGGTTTCATATACACCCCTTGATTTCATTCCTACCAAACGGTTTTCAACAATGTCGGCAAGTCCTATTCCGTTTTGTCCGCCCAATTCGTTTAATTTTTCTACCAAAGCAACACCGTCTAATGCTTTTCCATCAAGCATAGTTGGAATGCCCTTTTCAAAATGAAGCGTCACATAAGTAGGCTTGTCTGGGGCTTGTTCAGGGGCAACACACATTTCCAAAAAATCTTTTTTTGCATATTGCGGTTCATTTGCGGGGTTCTCAAGGTCTAAACCTTCGTGCGATAAATGCCATAAATTTTTGTCTTTTGAATAGTTTGTTTCACGATTGATTTTCAAAGGCACGTTGTGCGCTTCTGCATATTGAATTTCTTCTTCACGTGATTTTATATTCCAAATACGCCAAGGCGCAATAATCTCCATTTGCGGAGCAAATGCCTTGATTGTAAGTTCAAAACGAACTTGGTCGTTGCCCTTTCCTGTGCAACCGTGACAAATTGCGTCTGCACCCTCTTTTATTGCAATTTCGGCAAGTCCTTTTGCAATCAATGGACGAGCAAAAGAAGTGCCAAGCAAATAATCGTTTTCATATTTTGCGCCTGCCTTCAAGGTCGGAAAAATATAATCTTGAACAAACTCTTTTTTTAAGTCCAAAACGTAAAGTTTGCTTGCGCCAGTCTTTATCGCTTTTTCTTCCAAACCGTCTAATTCCGTTCCCTGTCCAACGTCACCACTCACAGCTATAATTTCAGGATTGTCGTAATTTTCCTTTAACCAAGGAATAATAATCGAAGTATCCAATCCACCCGAATATGCTAAAACTATTTTTTTGAATTTTTTCTCAGCCATAAAAAAAACCTCTCAAATTTATTATAACTAAAATATACATTTTATTTTTATAACGGTCAACTGTTTTTGTATATTTATTTATATTTGCTTATTTTTATTCGATATTATGCGTTTTATACGTTATTTTATTCAATTATAC
>CAZQGE010000012.1:0-34769 GCA_964592815.1 uncultured Bacteroidaceae bacterium
TGATATGATAATAGTAATCAATATCAATAATTAAAAATATTTGCAAAATTATTTGTTAAGAGTATAATTGAGAGAGGAGAAAAGAATATGAAAATTCTTAGTATTGATAAAGCTAGATGTCCACAAAGTCATCTATGCCCTTCTGTTGGAGCTTGTCCTGTTAAGGCTTTGGCACAGGAAAGTTATTTTGCTCCAACTGTTAATGCTGAAAAATGTATTGCTTGTGGCAAATGCATAAAAGTTTGTCCTAAAAAAGTTTTTTCACTTTTTGAAAAATAAATAAGAGGTATTGTTATGAAATATAAATGTAGCATTTGTGGGTTTGTATATGATGAAAGTATCGGATATCCACAGAAAAACATTGCACCTAACACACCGTTTGACAGTTTACCCAGCGAATGGGTATGTCCTTTGTGTGGTGCAGAAAAGTCTATGTTTAACCTTGTTGTTGAGGATAAGAACAAAGAAAACAATGCTGAAATTGAAGTAATTGCAAGTGCTAAGCAAAAGGATAAGAAATTTGAAAGCATAAAAAATTCTGTTGAGTTTTATGACGACCAACAATTAGCTGTTATTCTTTCAAACTTAAAGCGTGGTGCTGAAAAACAATATTTGGACAAAGAAGCCGCTTTATTTGGAGAAATACAAAACTTTTTTGAAAACAGAGTTGAAGTTGGAGAGCATAGTTTAGAAGAACTGACCGAATTGCTAAAAAATGATTTGGCTTACTATGCAGAACTACATAATGTTGCGGACAAAAATCTAGACCGAGGTGCAAAGCGAGCAGTAGTTTGGAGTGAAAAGGTTACAAAAATCTTGGAAGGCACGCTAAAAAAATATTTATCCGAAGGTGCAAACGCTTTTGAGAACAAAAATGTGTACGTTTGCGATATATGCGGATTTATTTATGTAGGAGATACTTGCCCTGACGTATGTCCTGTATGCAAAGTTCCGTCCCTAAAAATACTGAAAGTTGAAAGGAGGGCATAATTATGAGTAAAGTTAGAGCCGTAAGAAACATTAGATTATGCACAAAAGACTGCTTATGTCTTTACGTATGCCCAACTGGCGCGACAGACTCGGAAACTGGACAAATTATTGCTGAAAAATGTATCGGGTGCGGAGTATGTGAAAAATCTTGTCCATCGCACGCAATTTCAATGGTGCCGTACGAATATCCTGCTCAACAACCCAAAACTCAAGAAGTTTTGAACGCAAACGATAAGTTGATAAAATCAAAAAACCGTCAAGAGATAATTGCAAAATCTATTGCAAAAAGTGCAACTGACCCGATAATAAGGCAACTCGCAGAGGCTTTTTCACGCTCTAATCGACTTATGGCAGAAGATATGCAAAGAGAAACAGGATATATGTTGCCACAAAGTGATAACGTCCTAGAATTGCTTGAAAAGTTGAAGGGATTTTATCCAAACGAACTTGGTTCAAAAATTGAGAATTTAACAGCTTTGCTGTTCAATAAAAATAAAAATAATGGAGAAAAAACTATGGATTTCAAAGGAACGAAAACAGAAAAAAATTTGATGGAAGCATTTGCTGGCGAAAGTCAAGCACGAAACAAGTATACATATTTTGCTAGCGTCGCAAAAAAACAAGGCTTTGAACAAATTGCGGCAATTTTTGAAAGCACAGCTAACAACGAAAAAGAGCACGCAAAACTTTGGTTTAAGGCATTGGGTGAACTTGGCGACACAGCTGAAAATCTTTTGGCTGCTGCCGAAGGCGAACACGGTGAATGGACAGAAATGTATGAAAGAATGGCAAAAGATGCAGATGCAGAAGGTTTCAAAGAATTGGCTGCTCAATTCCGTGGCGTTGCAAAAATTGAAAAATCACACGAAGAAAGATATAGAGCTCTTTTGAAAAACATTCAAGAAAACAAAGTTTTTGAAAAGACAGACATTGTTGTTTGGGAATGCAGAAACTGTGGACATATGCATATTGGAACAACAGCTCCAACAGTTTGTCCAGTTTGCAATCACCCAGAAAGCTATTTTGAAGTTAGAAAAGAAAATTACTAAGATACGCTGAAAAACTAGAACGGAACAGACACCAAGTAAGCTAGCAAAAATGCAATTTGAATAGAAATTGATTTGCTTGCATAAGAAATACAAACTGTTTATTCTATTTAGTTAAGAATTTACAAATTCTCAATAAAACACCGCCTCTCACATTAAGGCGGTGTTTTTATTTTACATAATTTTATCGAAAATTGAGCGTGAATTTCTTGTTATTTTTGCTAGCAGAATATATCAATTTATATTTGCGCTTGTCTTAAAATAAAATTGTGCTAAAATAATTAAGAGGTATTTTATGAAAGTTATAATTCCAAAAGGTTTCACTATTGGTCACGCAGACAATGAGTTTTCAGGCGTAACTGTAATATTATCCGACAAAGGCGCACTTGGTGGTTGCGATTGCCGAGGTGGCGCGCCAGGGACTAGGGAAACAGACTTGCTTAAAACTGAAAAAAAGATGGAAACCATAAATGCCGTTGTTTTGGCTGGCGGTTCAGCTTATGGTTTGGGTGCTTCTCAAGGTGTTATGGAATACCTAAAAGAGCATAAAAGAGGCTATCGAGTGGGTAATAAGATTGTACCTATTGTTTCAAGTGCCGTAATTTACGACCTCAATCAAAAGGAATATAATTATCCAACGTCGGATATGGGCTACCAAGCGTGCGCTAATGCAGAAAAAAAACTTAGTTTTGGACAAGTAGGCGTAGGCAAAGGCGCAACGGTCGGCAAAATCAGAGGAATGAAATATGCGACAAAAAGCGGACTTGGAGCGGCAACGGTTAAAGTTGCAGGAATCACAGTCACCGCAATTATTGTTGTAAACGCAATGGGTGATGTCGTAAACCCAGAAACAAACAAAATTATTGCAGGCGCAAAAAACAATGACGGCAGCTTTTTCGATACAGAAAAATGTTTGCTTGACGGTGATTTTATGAGCTTAGTTTTGGGCGCAAATACGACCATAGGTTGTATTTTGACTGATGCAAAAATAAATAAAGCAGAAGCCAACAAACTTGCAAGCATTGCTCACAATGGACTTGCGAGAGCAATTCGTCCTGTGCATACTGATTATGATGGCGACACATTGTTTTGTATGGCAAACGGACACAGACCTGTTGTCAATTTTGCTTTGTTGCAAACGGCAGTTGTTAAGGCAACGGAACAGGCAATTTTGTCAGCCGTAAGCGAAAATGAGAAATTTACTGTGTTATTTGATGATGACGACGACGGTTGGGAATGCGAATAAAAATATAAAATTTAGTTCTATATTTGTTGCATAAGATATAAATATTGTTATAATGAATTGAGCCCATCTGTGAGGTGGAGTCTGTCATGGAACGTTCAAGTTCCATATAGAGGGGTGTTATTTTGATGAGTGGAACTACTATTGCCACGATTGTAATTTTTTTAGTTACATATCTTTTGTTGTTGATATTACCGAAATTCAGAGCCGCTATTGCTATGATTTCAGCTTTTGTGTTCATCGGACTGCACCGAATGAATGCAAACACCGTATTTTTACAAGCCATTGGTGGCAGCGGATTGAACGTGCTTTTGATGATTGCAGGGACAATGGCACTTGTCGTTTTGTTTACAAAGTCAAAAATGCCACAAAAATTGGCTGATATACTGGTTAAAAAGTCGCCTAACGCTATGTGGGCGATTGTGTTTCTTTCAATTTTTGCAGGTTTAATTTCTGCGTTTGTTGATAACGTAGCGACGGTTCTGATGGTTGCCCCAGTTGCCCTTGCGTTTTGTAAAAAACAAAATATAAACCCTGTTTTGCCGATTATTGCCATCGCCGTATCGTCAAACCTTCAAGGAGCGGCAACTTTGGTTGGTGATACGACCTCAATACTTTTAGGTCAAGAAGCGGGAATGTCGTTTGCTGACTTCTTTATTATGAAAGTTGATGGCGTAACACGTGGCGGTATATTTTGGGTAGTTGAAATTGGCGCGTTGTTGTCAGCTTGCTTTCTTATTTTTGTTTTCAGAAAAGAAAAGGCAAAACTTACCGTTGATGAAGTTACAAAAGTGGAAGATTTTTTTCCAACATTTTTGATGATTGCAATGGTTGTGTTGCTTATTATCGTATCGTTTTTCCCAAAACCCGACTATACAAACGGTATTATATGTTGCTCGCTTGCGCTCGTTGGAATTGTCTGGGAATGTGTCAGAGAAAAGGGTTTTGGAATAATCAAAGAAACGGCGAAAGGGATTGATTTTTCAACCCTTGTATTGCTTTGCAGTTTATTTGTCATAATACAAGGTTTGTCAGAGGCGGGAATTATTGATATGCTTGCCAAACTTATAGGACAAGCTGGTGGTGGAAATCCGTTTGTAATTTATACTGTTATAGTGTTCGGCTCTGTGGCAATTTCTGCATTTATTGATAATATTCCGTACGTAATGACAATGTTACCTGTCGTAACTTCTATGGCTGCTGAATTAGGTATGCAACCATACGTTTTTTACTTGGGATTGCTTATCGGCGCGACTTTGGGCGGAAACATTACACCTATTGGGGCATCTGCAAATATCACCGCAATCGGAATATTAAGACGCAACAACTACAACGTCAAAACTTTGGAGTTTATGAAAATAGGCATTCCTTTTACGTTGATTGCCGTGCTTAGTGGATACGGCTTGGTTTGGCTTTTCTGGATGTAGTATGCTCACAAATATTGGCTGGCAGTCGACGGACGGTTGGCTATAGTTTGTGAAAATGTTGCAAATATCTTTAGAAAGTAGTAAACTAAATAAAAATTATAATGAAGAATATTTTGAAAAACAAAACTAAATACAAATTTTTTACTGCCACAAGACTGATTGTTTTGGGATTTATGCTCATAATTTTGTTAGGAGCATGTCTTTTGCTTATTCCAGCCTCGACAAAAAGCGGAAAAATCACATTTTTGGAGGCATTGTTTACGTCAACAAGCGCGACTTGCGTTACGGGTCTTAACGTGTTTGACATAAGTGACACATTTACAGCTTTTGGACAGGTCGTCATTCTTTGTTTGATACAATTAGGTGGACTTGGCTTTATGAGTTTGACGTCATTTATATATTTATCTTTTTCAAAAAGAATTGGCTTGACTGCGCGTTTAACAATGAGAGAAGACGTTTCTGAGGGGAACTTAGCTCACATTAAAAAACTTGTAACAAGAATTTTGTTGCTTACGTTTGCAAGCGAGTTGTTAGGTATGGCGTTGCTTAGCATTGGCTTTGCGAAATATATGCCAGCTGGTGAAGCTGTTTGGAATGGACTTTTCCACAGCGTATCGGCTTTTTGTAACGCAGGCTTTGATATTGTTACGCTAAATGTAGGGCAAAGTTTGATTACGTTTTCCTCTGACCCACTTATACTTTTGACAATAGCAGCATTGATTGTTGTTGGTGGTTTAGGTTTTATGGTAGTTTCGGATATGTGGGACTCAAAAACTTGGTCGCATTATAGATTGCATACCAAAATAGTTTTGACCGTTACTTTCTTCTTGATTATATTTGGAACGCTAACTATATTTGCACTTGAATTTTCAAACCCAAAAACAATGGGAAATATGAGTACGGGCGATAAGTTTTTGAACAGTTTCTTCCAGTCGGTTACGGCGAGAACAGCAGGTTTTAATTCGATAGATATAGGTCAGATGACTCCCGCATCTATTGTACTTCTCGACTTCCTGATGTTCATAGGCGCAAGCCCTGGTTCAACGGGTGGCGGTATAAAAACAACAACCTTATTTGTTCTTGCTGTTATGGTGTTCTCTGTCGTTCGTCAAAGAAAATCCGCCATTGTTGACAAACAAAACATTGGCTCAAAGACAGTCCATAAAGCGTCTGCAATTTTTATGCTTGCAACTTCGCTTATGATACTTTCTGCGTTTGTGCTTTCAATAACAGATGGAAACAATTTTACGTTCAATCAACTTTTGTTTGAACAAATAAGTGCGTATGCAACCGTAGGCTTGTCAATGGGCATTACAGCGGGGCTGTCGGTTGTTGGAAAAATTGTCATAATAATCAATATGTTTGTTGGCAGAGTTGGAGTTTTGACTTTCTTCATTTCGTTGAAGAGTGGAAAAGATACAAGCAGTGCAAAAATTATTTACCCCGAATGTTCGGTGGAAATGTAACCTTTTAGGTGAGAGGTGATTTATGTTAAAAAGAAAAGTTTGGGATTCGCATAAGCAATATGCAGTATTGGGTTTGGGACGTTTCGGTTTGGAAATGGTCAAAAGTTTGTCAGCTTACGGCTGTCAGGTGCTTGCCGTTGACGAACAAGAAGAAATGACAAATTCAGTTTTGGGCATTGCAACGCATACTGCCACAGCTGACGTTTCTGATGAAGCGGTATTGAAATCATTGGATATTGACAACTTTGACGCTGTTATAATTGCAATCGGCGACAATATTCAGGCTTCAATCGTTTGCGCGTTGTGTTGCAAGGAGTTGGGCGCAAAATATATTGTTGCTAAAGCAAAAAATGACAAACACCAAAAGATTTTGGAAAAAATCGGCGTGGATAAAATTGTTGTTCCAGAGGCGGATACGGCAACAAGAACGGCAAGTATGCTTTTTAACCCTAACATTTCAGATATAGCGGAAATGGAGGAAGGTTATTCCGTTGTACAAATCGCTTTGCCAAAATCTTGGATAGGTAAAGATATTGTTTCGCTTGATATTAGAAACAGCGAAAACATAAACGTGTTGTTTGTCATAGGTTCAAACGGTGTTTACGTCCCTGACTCTGACACCAAATTTGCAGAGGGCAATAAAGTTGTCGTTGGTGGTTTAACCGAAGATATGGATAGATTTTTGCTTAAAAACACAGACTGATAAGGAGACATACTAATGGAAAAGTTTTTGGAAGACCTTGTTGGTTCGATAAAAAATTTAGGAATAAACTTCTTATTCGGCATTTTAATTTTGGTGGTGGGGCTTATTGTTTGCCGCATCATCAAGATTGTGCTTAAAAAAATCTTTTCGCGCAGAAAGAAAGATGAAGCGATTAGTTCGTTTGTAATTTCGTTTATTGACGTAATCTTAAAAATTATAATTATGATTGCTGCCCTTGCAACTATGGGCGTCAACACTACGTCAATTATAACCGTTGTTGGAACTTGCGGACTTGCCATTGGTCTTGCCTTAAAAGACTCATTGGGCAATTTGGCGAGCGGTATGATTATAATTTTTAATAAGCCTTTCAAAAAGAACGACTATATTGAAGTTGGGGGTGTGGCAGGTCAAGTTTTATCCATAAACTTGTTCAACACAACTTTGCTAACTTTTGACAACAAAAGAATTGTTGTTCCAAATTCAACCGCCGTCAACAATCCAATTGTGAATGCAGATGGAAGCAGCACTCGACGTGTTGATATAGACTTCCAAACGCAAAAGGGAATTGAACTTCAACAAGTTAAGGATTTAGCAGGAATGCTTGCAAAGGCTGACCAAAGAGTTTTGGCAACGCCGACTTTTTCGGTTAGGCTTTCTGGGCAAACCGAAAACGCATTGATTTTTACCCTTAAAGTTTGGGTTATGACAAAAAACTATTGGGACGTATATTACGATTTAAGTGAGTCCGTTTATGAGACTATGTTAAAAGCCAATATTTCCGCCCCAAATCGACAGATTGACGTTTCAATGGCAAATGAGCAAGATAGAACTGTTAAAATTTCTGCAAATATGAAAAAAGCTATTAAAGATGCGGATAATTTTGCAAAAGAGACAGCAGATAAAAGAGTGTTAAACGCCGACGCAAACACAGATATATTTGAAGTTGCATTTGACAAATTGGCAAATAACATTGAAAAAACGTACAAAAACGGTTCTAAAAAGAAAAACAAAAAGAATGTTGAAAATAAAGAAGCAGAGCTGACAAATTTCACCGTCAAGAATGATGATATTTTAGAAAAAATAGCAACTGAAAATACGACTGAACAGGCGGAAGATAAATGAGATATGCTTAAACAAGAAGCCATTGATTTGTTGAAAAATAAAGCTGAGCAGATAGGTGGAATTCCCCAAAAAGGTGATTTTACAGCTGTTGAAATAAGCCAAATAAAGGCAAAACTTGGTCCGTGGAACAGAGCTCTTGAACAAGCGGGCTTAAAATCTGTGTCTGAACATTACTTAGCTAAACGAGAAAAAATTAAGGCTAAAAGAATAGCCAAACGCGGATAGCATTGAAAAGTCAACGTTTGGCTATTTATTTTGAGGAAAGAAAACTAAAACAAAAATCATAAAAAAACAAATTGAAAATCACAATAAAAAGTTTTTTTGTTGGTGTGTTGAAGTTGTAATTTTATGGTGCTTGTGATAAAATAAATTCAATTAAATAAGCAGTGGGAAGAGCGGTGAAAGTCCGTCGCAACTATTATTACCGTACAGTCGGAATGCCTGCAATTGTAACTCTG
The DNA here is from genome assembly GCA_964592815.1 of uncultured Bacteroidaceae bacterium. Lineage (GTDB taxonomy): Bacteria > Bacillota > Clostridia > Christensenellales > CAG-917 > CAZQGE01. The sequence goes on from CAZQGE010000012.1 coordinate 8,456, forward strand.
AATACGAGAAAAAGCCACAACGTTAGTTGTGTTTTTGCGCTTTTCTCAGCGCATTTTTTTGTATTTGGACAAAAGGAGCTAGCTATGAGAAAAGGAAACAAAATTTTAAGTATATTTATGGTGCTTGCAATCGTAATGATTACGGCAATATCTTTTGCCGCTTGCGATAATTCAAGTCAAAGTAATTTAGCAACGTACAAAACTGTGGGCATTAAAGTTGTCGATATTGATGGTGAAGTAATTGTCAATGACGATAATGTTCAGATTTCGGATAAAAGTACCTTGCTCGATTTATTGAAAAACAATTACGCAGCTGTTGCAACTGCGTCTACATTTGGCAATTATTTAGTGTCTGTCAAAGGAAGCGTTGTTGACAAAAATTGGAGCTTGATGCTTTATGAAAACGGTAAAATGTCAGACGTTGGCATTGACGGAATTGTTGTTGACAACAATGATAAGTTTGAGTTTAGGGTGGAATGTTGGAATACTGTTGCCTCAGGCTACGGAACAATGGATGACATAGACGTGAAGGTTGATAGAACCATCTACAAATATTTCAAACTTTTAAAAAATGAAATATACAATAAAAGGACAACAATAAAAGACAGCGGTTTTTGGGATGATATGTTCTTATACAACATAGGCAAATCCTATTTTGGTGGCAAAGTAGAATTGAACGCAAGTCAAGAGTTTTTAAGCGTTTTGGAAAATACTGATTTATCTACGTTAACAGGTGCTAATTGGGGAAAATTTTATTACGCTGCAAAGGCTAATGGCATAGACTTGACGGATTTCAAAGTTGCGTATCAAAGTTATATCAATACAATAACGGGAGCGTTTAATTGTTGGTCAACCCCGTTTGAGATTTCATTTGCCAAAGCACTAAACGTAACAAGTGAAGCTTTGCAAACTTTGATTGCAAATACAAATCTTTCAAATGACACAGGATGGGGCCCCGATGCTGCCGTTTGGCAAAATACTTGTCTTAGCATATATAAAAATTTTGTCGCATCAGATTTCGAATTTTTAAGCAATAAATCTGATTGGGGAAATGCAACCAACATTGCGCTCCCGCTTATGCTTTATTCTGCAAACAATATGAATATCCGCGAAATTCAAAAAACGTTGACCAAGGATTGTGTTGAACTTTTGTTTGAAAAGGCGTATAACCAAACAAGCAATTTATTGCTTTTGAATAGTGCTGAACCAATAACAAGTCCACAAAATATGAGCGTAAATCAAATTTACGCATCACTCCTATCATATAAAATTATGAGAGATGGTCAAACTGCTTTCAATATTTTGGCTTGATTGCAACTTAGACTTAATTATAAATTTATTGATATAATATGAAAAGTGAAAAAAGGAAAATCTTAAATATTATCCTTATAGCAACAATAATTTGCTTGTTGCTAGTTTCACTTTGCGCCTGCAATCTGTTTCAATCTGTTGAGGAAGCCGAACAAGACAAAGGCGGAACGTGGACTGACTTTTATATAGCGTTCACGGTGGATTGTAAAACTATTTTGCAAGATAATAATATGTCAAAATTGAATGAAAACTTAAAAAAATACGTTCCAAAAGATGGCGTAATTATTGATGAACAACACGTAAGACTTAAAACAAACGACACAGCCTTTTCAGTTTTGAAAAGAGTCGCTTATGAAAAGAACATTCAAATTGATTTTTTATATAGTGCGTCATACAATTCTTATTACATAAAGTCTATCAATTATATATATGAAAAAAGCTGTGGAGTTTCATCGGGTTGGTTATACTTTGTCAATGCAGAAAGTCCTATTGTAGGTTCAAGTTTATGCTATCTTAAAGATGGAGATAAACTTAGATTTGTGTATTCTTGCAAATATGGTGACGTGGGGTGAGTTATGAGTTTTTTTGAACGACTTAATCCACTTGTCAGTTTCGCAATTTTTTTCTGTGCGTTTTTTGTTACGTTTTATAGCTTTAACCCAATTATATTATGCTTGTCATATATGTCCGCATTGTTGCTTTATTGGCTTATATGTGGATTAAAATCAACGTCAAAAATGTTTGCTTTGACTTTGGTTGTTATGCTTTTGTCAACTTTGTTAAATCCGATTTTTTCGCATAACGGCGCAACAAAACTTTTTTATTTCAACAATTATCCCGTAACAATGGAAGCGTTTGTATATGGATTATTTGCGGGAATGATGGTTTGCGCTGGATTGCTTTGGGGAGCTAATTGGACAAAAATTTTAAGAAGTGACGGAGTGCTTTATTTGTTTGGCAAGGTTGCTCCAAAGTTTGCAACTCTAATAAATTTGACTTTGGGTATGATACCAAAAATGAGAAAGCAGTTTAAGAAAGTTGATGAAAATATGTTTGCGCTTGGGCTATATGACAAAAAAAAATTATTCAATTTGATTAAAGTTAAGATGAAAGTTTTTTCCATAACTCTGACTTGGGCGATTGAAAACTCTGTTTCGACTGCTGACAATATGCAAGCAAAAGGTTATGGATTGACAGGCAGAAAAAACTTCAATTTGCATAAATTCGATATTTATGATGTCATTTTGTTGGTGTTAACACTTTGTTTTGGCATTTTAGCTTGTGTTATGCTTATCCTTAACAATGCAACGTTTTATTATTATCCAACTATAACTTTTAACTTTACGGGTGTAGATTTGGCTGTCTATATTCCGACTGTTGTATTTATGAATTTACCAATTATTTGCGGTATAGGAGAAAATTTGAAATGGCGTTTATCAACGTTAAAGAATTAAGTTTTGCTTATGAGAACTCGACAAAACTGATTTTGAAGGGAGTTTGTTTTGCGGTTGAAAAAGGGGACTTTACAATTATTGCAGGACAATCTGGAAGTGGCAAATCTACTTTGCTGCGATTGCTTAAACCTGAATTGTCACCGTCGGGATTGATTGCTGGAACAATAACTTTTGAAGGAAAGCTGTTGGCGTCGCTTGATAAAAGAATGTCAGCAGAAAAAATTGGGTACGTTGGACAAGACGTTGAAAGTCAAACTATATGCGACACAGTTTGGAGTGAACTTGCTTTTGTTTTGGAAAGTTTGGGCAAGTCAAAAAGTTACATAAACAAAAAGGTTGCAGAAGTTTGCGCATTTTTTGGTATAAGTGATTTGTATAGAAAAAAGGTAAATGAGCTTTCGGGTGGGCAACGTCAATTACTTAATTTGGCATCGGTTATGGTTCAAAACCCCGAGCTGCTTTTGCTTGATGAACCCACGTCAATGCTTGACCCAGTTTCAAGAGATAACTTTTATGGTGTGCTAAAAAAGATAAATGAAGAATTGGGTGTTACGATTATAAGCGTTGAACATAATTTGGAAAGTTTGTTTTTTTCGGCGGATAACATTGTCGCTCTAAACTGTGAGGCTAAATGTATGTTTGCTCGTCCGCAGGAATTTGTAAAATTGGACAAGGACGTTTTGCAAAGTTACTGTTTGAACTTGCCTATGAGTATAGGGCTTTATTATGAATTAGGGGCGAAAGATGAATGCCCAAAGTCTATTGCTGACACAAAAAAGTATTTGGTGAATAATGCAAAAAACAGAGTTGACATACTTGAAAGGGACAAAAGCTATCAAAGTTCTTGTGGAGTTGTAGAAATAAAAAATGCGTATTTCAGATATGAAAAAAATTTGTCTGACGTATTGAATGATTTTAATTTGACAGTTTATGAAAACGAAATTCTTGCCATTGTCGGCGCAAACGGCGTTGGCAAAACTACTTTGCTTAACGTATTGTCTGGCATACGTCCGCTTTACTCGGGCAGTTTGAAAATTAAAGGCAACAAGGTTTCTAATTATAGAGATAAAAATGTTTCAAAAGCAAAGATTGCAATGCTTCCTCAAAATCCTAGGACTTTGTTTGTTGAAGAAAGTGTAAAAAAAGAACTTGAAACTCACGCAAAACTTTTGGGACATAAAGGTGAAAGACTTAAAACAGAAATTGATAAGATGATAAAATTGTTCAATCTGGAAAATGTCCAAAACTTGCACCCGTACGATATAAGCGGAGGCGAGGCTGAAAAACTTGCCATTGCAAAAGTGCTTATGACAGCCCCGGAAATTTTGTTGATGGACGAACCTACGCAAGCGTTGGACAACAATGGCAAGCAAATTCTTCTTAATGTAATAAAACAGTTGCATCAAAAGGGATTGACTGTGATTATGGTAACCCACGATTTGGAGTTCTCCGCTTTGGTTGCAACAAAATGCGCGATGTTTTTTGACGGCAAAATTGTGAGTGAACTTAAGACTGACGAATTTTTCTCGGATATGAACGTATATACGACTATTGCGTCAAGAATATCCAAAGGATTTTATAAAAATACGGTTACGTGTGACGACATTATCAAGTTGTATAACATAAATGAGAATTTGAAGGACTGAACTGTGATTGATAAATGTATATTGAAACCAAAATATGATTTGCGCAAGTCAATAATTTACGGAATTATTTTCGTTGTTATTCCTTTGCTTTTGGCATTAGGTTATTTATTTTTTCAAAATAAAAGATATAATTTGGTGTCAGTTACGGTTTCAGTTGTTCTGCTTTTGCCGTTTTTTATTCGTTTTGAAAATCATCCACACAACGCCCGAGAGTTAGTTTTAATTGGCGTTATGACTGCCATAAGCGTGGTAGGAAGGCTTATATTTGCGCCTTTGCCTGCGTTCAAGCCCGTAAGCGCGATAGTCACTTTGACGGGAATTGCATTTGGCGGTCAGGCTGGGTTTGTTACTGGCGCGCTTACCGCGCTCATTTCAAATATGTTTTTTGGACAAGGACCTTGGACGCCTTTGCAAATGGTAGTTTGGGGATTTATTGGGTTGATTTCAGGTTGGATATTTTTTCAGAGTAAAAAGCCTAATTTGGTGCTTATCTGCTTGTTTGGAGCAGTCGCTGGCGGTGCATATTCAGTTTTTATGGACTTGTTTTGGAGCTTGACAAATGAGAGCGGATTTTCTTTGTCAAGATTTGTTGCATATCTCACAACGAGTTTGCCGTTTACGCTTACGTATATGATTTCAAACGTAATTTTTCTGTTTGTTCTCTCCAAACCAATTTTGAAAAAATTGTTAAGGGTGAAGTTGAAATATAATGTTTTTCGCCCGAGTAAAAATATACAATTCGTCTATGTTTATGAAGGATTAAAACAGACAAATTGAGTGAGGGCGCAACTCCGAAAATGCGGATAGTAAATGTTTAATATAAACACGTAATAAAGTAGTTTAGAATAAGCGTAAGAAAGTATAAATTAGGCAATTGGTGTACTTTTAGAGTTGTAAATTTACGTTTCAAATTTAATTTAATGATGAAAGTAAAAAATCAAGCAAATTTTTTTGATTTGCGTTATAATAAAGTTATGATTAGGAGTAAATATGCACACAAGCATATTTTTTTCATAAAAAGGAGCAAAATGACAACCGACCTTACAGTAGGAAAACCCTCAAAAGTGTTGCTAAAACTTTCTCTGCCGATGTTCGTCAGCGTAATTTTCCAACAACTTTACAACCTTGCCGACAGCATAATTGCAGGGCAGTTTGCAGGTGAAGATGCTTTGGCGGCTGTTGGGGCAAGTTATCCTATAACAATGATTTTTATGGCGGTTGCATTTGGTTTCAACATTGGTTGCTCGGTTATTATTTCGCAACTTTTTGGCGCAAAAAATTACGAAAAAACAAAGACGGCTATTTGGACAAGTTTTATATCTGCAACCATAATCGCATCAGTATTGACAGTTATTGGCGTCATAATGAGTCCTTTGATGATGACTTGGATAAAAACCCCTTCAAACATTATTTCTGACGGTGTGTTGTATCTTCAAGTTTATTTAGGCGGTTTGCTTTTCTTGTTTTTGTACAATGCAACAACAGCAGTTTTCACCGCGCTTGGAAACACAAAAAGCCCTTTGTATTTTTTGATTGCCTCATCAATATTAAACATTTTTCTTGACTATGTTTTGGTTGTGTATGCAAATATGGGTGTTGCAGGCGTTGCTTGGGCAACATTTATTGCGCAAGGTTTAGCTTGTGTGGCGTCGTTTATTGCATTGATTTTTTCAGTCAAAAAAATACCTACGCAATCGACGTATAAAAAGTTTTCTTTTAATATGTGCGGAAGTATATTCAAAATTGCATTGCCGAGCATTTTGCAACAGAGTTTTATTTCAGTTGGGAACATTATGGTGCAAAGCATAGTGAACAGCTTTGGCGCATCAGTTATTGCTGGATTTGCAGCTGCAACAAAATTGAACGCTTTTGCTATGATGTGCCTTTTTAATATGGCAAACGGACTTAGCACGTTTACGGCTCAAAACGTCGGTGCAAAGCAATATAACCGAGTAAAGAAAGGTTTTAACGTTTCTGTTTTGTACGTTTTAGTTATTGCTGTCCCGATAGTATTGTTGTTTACGCTTGGCGGTGAATATATGATAAAACTGTTCGTAAGCGATATTTCAGCTGATGCTTTGCAAACGGGTATGATGATGCTCAAAATTGTTTGCCCGTTCTATCTTGTTTGCGTGTTCAAATTGTTGGGAGACGGAGTTTTGCGTGGAGCAGGCGCAATGATGTTTTTCTTGGTATCGACTTTTTCCGACTTGATATTGCGAGTTGCTCTTTCTTATGCGTTGTCGCCTTTCATAGGAATGTCAGCTGTATTTTGGGCGTGGCCTATTGGTTGGATTGTCGGTACGGCATTGGCTTTGGTGTTTTATTTTGCAAAATTATGGTTGCCAAAACAGGATAGAAAAGACTTTAATATGTTAGAAAAGAAATTAAAGCGTGTGGACAAAAGTGTTTACGTCTATAATAATTTAGACAAATAAAGAATAAAACCGTAAAACAGAGATTGCTTCAAAATAGAAAAAATCATTTTGAAAAATTAAAGAAAGAAAAATTCAATAAAATACAAATTAAAAATTATACAAACTAATAGAGCCGTATAAGAAGTTTTATATCCATCAAACAAACCTATTATATATAATCACCCAGCCAAAAAAGATTTTGGTGACGTTTTTTTATTTTTTTAATATTGTTTCATAATTTATAAATAAGGTGAAACACTATTTTCAATTAGAAATAGGAGTGGTTATGGAAAAAGATATAAAAAGCGACGTTTCTATGCAGAGTGACGCAATCAAAACTAAAAGCAATTCACAAAAACAGCCGTTATCCGCAAATGATGAAAAGAAAATAAACGACGTCAAAACGGATAAAAATTTGAACGTTGAAGTAAACGTTTCAAAGACAGACAGCAAAAGGGAAAGTGGTAGCAAAACAGTAAAACCTGAAAAGTCTGACGCTTCAACAGTAAATGAAAAACCAAAACCCCAAATTGCAGAACAAGTGCAGGATGCTTTTCAGCAAATGAAAACTGGCTACGAAAAGATGAGTCAAGGTGTAGAAAAGTTAAAACTTCCTGATTATAGATTGATTTATGCCATAGGTTTGGTTGTAATTGGATTGTTATTTTGTATTTTCCGCACAAGTATGATTTCGATTTTGCTTACTGTGGTTGGCATTGTGTTGATTGTGGTTGCCTTGTATGCGGCATTAAAACGCAAATACGTTTTGGCAGCGGTTGAAGGAATTATCGGCATTGTCATAATAGCTTGCGGTTGGACAGTTCTTGATATATCGCTTTTGATACTGGGATTGATTTTCATTGGTTTCAGCGTTATGGAGCTTATTGAAAACGCGCACGATTTCAAAAGTAAATCTGGCACAGCCAAAGCTCTTTCAATTATCAATCCTATTTTACTGCTTGTGTTCGGGATTTTGCTTGTTGTATCAAAGTGGGTGCTTACAGATGCAATTTGCATTGTTATAGGTGTTATTGCGGCAGTTGACGGTATTCTTATGATTGTAAAAGATGGCGTAAAAAAACGCGGTTGACCATTTTAGACTATTAAAGAAGCGGGCATTCGCCCGCTTTTGCTTTTCTTATTTAGTTTTATCCCGTAAGAGTTGACTAGGCTTGATTTTTGGAATAAAATCATTAACGGTAAATGTTGTTTTATTTGATTAAAGTACCAAGGAGATATATATGAGTGATTGTGACCACAATTGTGGAAGTTGCAGCAGTAAATGTGACCAAGCGCCCAAGTTCGACAAAACGCACGAACTTTCACGCGTAAAAAAAGTTATCGGTGTAGTTAGTGGAAAAGGTGGCGTTGGCAAATCGCTTGTTACGTCCCTTATGGCTGTTGGAACTGCAAATCTCGGCAAAAAGGTCGCAATTTTAGACGCTGATATAACAGGCCCGTCAATTCCAAAAGTTTTTGGAATTAAGGGTAGCGCAGATGGAGATGATACGGGTATTTATCCACGCTCATCAAAAGGTGGAATAAAAATTATATCTTCAAACCTTTTGTTGCCTGAGGAAAACGACCCGGTTCTTTGGAGAGGCCCTCTTATAGCGGGTATGGTTCGTCAATTCTGGACAGACGTAATTTGGGGTGACGTTGATTATATGTACGTTGATATGCCTCCAGGAACAGGCGACGTTCCACTTACAGTTTTCCAATCAATCAAACTTGACGGAATTATCATTGTTACGTCTCCGCAAGAGTTGGTGTCTATGATTGTTGAAAAGGCTGTCAAGATGGCAAAAATGATGAACGTTCCAATTTTGGGTGTTGTAGAAAATATGAGTTACGTCAAATGCCCAAAGTGCGGAGAAGAAATTGTTATATTTGGAAGCAATAAGGTTGATGAAGTTGCAACAGATTTTGATTTGAAAGTTCTTGGAAGGCTTCCTATTGACGTTGAAATTGCAAAAGCGTGTGATAAGGGCGAAATTGAAACTTTGAAAGTGAATTATCTTGATAATGCGTTGAAAGCGGTGGTTGAAAAATGACACGTGGTGAGTTGGCGTCTTCATATTTTAAGGACGGCTACAACTGCGCACAGTCTGTGCTTTTGGCATTTTTGGACAAAACTGGCTTTGACAAAGAGACTGCGCTAAAAGTGTCATCATCTTTTGGCGGAGGAATGGGCAGACTGAGAGAAGTTTGTGGTGCAGTAAGCGGAATTTTTATGGTGTTAGGAATTGTTGAAGGCTATTCTTCAAACACAGATAACACCGCAAAAATGGAACATTATGCCAAAGTTCAAAAACTTGCAAACGAATTCAAGACTGAAAACGGCAGTATTGTATGTCGTGAACTTTTGGGCGTAAAGGGCGCAGAGAAGCCAACGCCTGAACAAAGAACAGATGAATATTATAAAAAACGTCCTTGTGCCGAGCTTGTTAGAATGGCGGCGGATATTTTGGAAAAATATTTTGAAGAAAACAAATAACATATTTCGCCGTGGAGTTTCCACGGCTAATTTTTTATGAGATTAACTGTACTGTCGGAAGATACAAAATGCGATGACCGTTTAATTTGTGAACACGGTTTGGCATTATATATAGAAATTGAAAACCGCAAGCTCCTATTTGATACGGGGGCAAGCGCAGCTTTTTATTTCAACGCAAACAAACTTGGCATAAATCTTAAGGCGGTTGACACGGTAATAATTTCACACGGACACGATGACCACGGTGGTGGGCTGTCAAAATTTTTAGAAATAAACAGTACCGCAACGGTGTATCTATCAAAGTTGGCATTTGAAAATAAGCAGGATAGGCAAGGAAACTTTATTGGAATAAATTCTGCAATTTGTTGTAATAAACAAATAAAATTTCTTGACGGCAACGTTGACATAGGTGACGGTTTGGAAATTTTGAGCATTGCAAATGCAAATTTTCCAATTCCTGTCAACAAATATTTTGTAAAAGAGAACTCTAATGTGATACAGGACGGTTTCAAAGATGAGTTGTATTTGCTTGTGCCACTAAGACAATCAAAAATTTTGGTTTGCGGTTGCGCTCATCGTGGTATAGATAATATTCTAAATGCGTTTGAAAACAAGCAAATTCAGGCTGTAATCGGTGGATTGCATACAAAAGATTTGCTTAAAAACAACAATGATTATTTTAGAAAAATTGAAACTTTAATTTCAAAAAGCAATATAAAATTTTATTTGGGACATTGTACAGGAGATGAAGAAATTGCATATTTAGAAACCGTATTCGGGCAAAAAATTGCAAAAATTTCTTGTGGACAAGTTTTGGACATGGAATAAATATCTACGTGTTTTTCAATTGGTTGACTTAAAAATTTCAAAATGGTATTATTGCAGTATGAAGATTTTGGTAGTATGTTCAAGTAATATTTGCCGAAGCCCTTATTGTGAATTCTGGTTGAAAAAGTTGATTTCAGAAAGTGATATACTTAAAAACGCAGGCATTGAAGTCTCGTCTTCTGCTGTGTTCAACAAAAGCATTAAAATTCACGACAAAGCACTAAAATGCTTAGTTTCCGAGGGATTTGATGAAAATAATATAAAAGCGCATAAGCCTACTTTTAAGTGGGGCGCGTGGGAAAGGTTTAAGCAAGCCGATGTCATCATCGGTATGTCAAAGATGCACAAATTTATGACGCCAATTCCTTTTCAAAAAAAATATACCACATTATCTGAAATTGCAACGGGGCAATATAAAAATATCCCCGACCCTTTTCTTGCGCCAACGCAAGAAGAATATAACAAAGTAATGGAAGTCATCAAAGGCTATTTGTTGCTTTATATCAAAAAATTAGAAGAAAACTACACTCAAAAAGCGCAATAGCGCTTTTAGCATTTTATAAAAAAGGCTAAATTTTATCATTTTGTTTATACTAATATCAAGTGAACCAATTTAATTCTTACAATAAAACGCAAAAGGAATTTATGAATTTTAACGATTTTGCCGATTTCGGCATCAAACAAACCATCTTGGACGCCGTCGCAACAATGGGTTTTACAACTCCGACTCCTGTTCAAGAACAGACCGTACCGCTTTTTTTGTCAAAAGCGGACATTTTGGTTCAAGCACCGACTGGAACTGGTAAGACTGCTTCATTTGCTATCCCGATTATCAATTCAATAGACGTTGAATCTAAGGATATTCAAGCAGTTATACTTTGCCCAACGCGTGAATTGACATTGCAAATTTCAGAAGAAATGAAAAAAATTGGCGCAAATTGTAAGGAACTTAGAATTTTGTCTGTTTTCGGTGGACAAAACATTGAAAGACAGCTTGCAGGCATTCGCAAAAAACCTCAAATTATCGTCGGTACAACAGGTAGAGTTATGGACCACCTGAAAAGAAGAACTTTGAAACTTGAGAACGTCAAAACTATTGTGTTGGACGAGGCAGATGAAATGCTAGATATGGGTTTCAGAGAGGATATTGATTTTATCCTCAAAAAAATGAACCGCGACGTTCAAGTTCTTTTGTTTTCAGCAACAATACCAAAGGAAATTTTGGACATATCAAAGAAATATCAAAACGAACCTTTGACAGTTAAAACAACTTGCGAAGGTAATGACATACCTCCAATTAAGCAATATTTGCTCAATCTCAACGAAGACAATAAATTTGAGGCGCTTCAAAAAATCATAAACGAAAACGATTACCACAACGTACTCATTTTTGTAAATACAAAATTGCGCGCAGATGAATTGAACAACAAACTTAACGACAAATTCTATATCAGTATGGCTTTGCATGGCGACTTAAAACAACGTGAACGTGACAAAGTTATGAAAAGTTTTAGAGAGCATCAAATAAATATTTTGGTTGCTACCGACGTTGCTGCAAGAGGTATTGACGTAAAGAATATTGAAGCAATTTTCAACTATGACGTACCGCTTGACGAGGAATTTTATGTTCACCGCATTGGCCGTACGGCAAGAGCTAGTGCAAGTGGTGTAGCATACACATTTGCAACGGGCAGAGAAAAACAAAAGGTTACTTATTGTGAAAAGGCGGCAGGCGCACGTATGGAACTTCTGGAAATTGAAGGATTGACGCAAAAGGCGTCAGGAAAAGCAAGAAAAGATTTTGGACTTCCGACAACTCGTTTCTTTGTAAACGTAGGCGAAAAAGATGGAGCTACTCAACAAAAATTGGCATCATTTGTTACGTCAAATACTCATATTACCGCAGATGATATTTATGACGTAAAGTTGAAAGATATTTACGGTTTTGTGGAAGTTGACAGCAAGTTCAATGATGAAATGCTGGGGCTTAATGGTGCAAAATGTTTCAGAAGAAAACTCGCAGTTGAAATTTCTGAAGATAAAAAACAAACCACAAACGGTCAAAGTCAAGAAAGGCAATCAAGAAAAGAGCAACCTAGAAAATCAGGTGGCAGCAGAAACTATGGCGGTGGTGAAAGAAAGGAACGTACAGGAGAATATAAACCAAGAACTTCCAATGGTAAAAACTTTGGGGGGAGAGAAGAAGGTTATTCAGCAAGTAAAGAAGGTGGAAAGAGAACTTATAGCAGTTCAAAATCAGCACCCCGTAATTTTGACAGAAACGCTCAAGATAACGAATTTGCAAACAAAAATTTTTCAGACCAAAAGTATTCAACAAAAAAGACCTCCGACAGAAACTATGGCGATAAGAAATATTCAGATAAAAAGTACCAAGACGGAGATAACAAAGAAAACAGAAGTCAAGAAGGCCGCAATTTGGAATTTAGCAAGTCTGAAAGAAATTATGGCAAGCCAAGATATGATGGAAAGTCAAATTCTGAAAGCAAAAGAGAGTATAAGCCCAAAAGAGAATATGCCCAAAAACAAGGTGATAATTTTGATGGTGCAAAACCCAAAAGAGAATACAAACCAAGACAAGGTGAAAATTTTGATGGTTCAAAACCTAAGAGGGAATACAAACCACGACAAAACGATAGCTTTGATGGTGCAAAACCTAAGAGAGAATACAAACCACGTCAAGGTGAAGATATTGGAAGCATAAGACCTAAAAGACAAGACAACAAAAAAACATACAACAACAATGGCGACAGCAAGTTTGAAAGGTCAGAAGGTCGCAAAGAAAGTCCAAAAAACGCCAAATCAGATTATAACCCAAAAAGCGATTATAAAAAAGGCGGGAAAGATGGTGGAAGACCTTCACGTTCAAATAATGATGCACCAAAAAATAAGTCTGACAAAAAGAAAAACTTTTATTCTGCCTAACTAAATGCAATGTTCGTTTTCTGTATGCGCTATAAAACAAAATACAAATGTAAAACGAAGTCTGTCATAAAAGATAAATAAAATAAATACGTTTCAAACTTAAAATTAGTTGTAACTAAGTCAAAAAAATAAGAATATAAAAAAGAACGGCAATTCCGTTCTTTTTTTATATTGTTTCATTGCAATAAATTTTAGAATTAAGCAAAACAAGGTTGAACAGAGTCAATACTTTAGTTATTTTTGTTCAAAACTAAATTTTTTAACCGTTGACTCTATGTATCCTTTTATGTCTTCTTGCGTAAAGCGAGAAGGATTATCAATGCAGTAAAGGGCAACGTTTACAATTCCGCCTGCCAAGAAGCAAGAAATTAAGTGAGTTGAAATTTTGATGTCGAAATCATTTTTATACTTTGAAAGTTGATAGCGTATCGACTGAGCAAGACTGTCCATTATTGTGCTTAAAACCTTTTCATTTCGGTTGTTTGAAACAACATTTGTAACGTGACTTTGCTTGTCAAAAATGAATTCGGATGCCATTTCCATAACAGCTTTGAGCATATCTTGTGGCGTTGATGCCTTGAAATCTTTTGTGAACTTTGCATAAACTTCATCTTTTATCTCTTCAAGCGCAAAATTCAAAAGGTGATATTTATCTTCAAAGTGGGCATAAAAAGTAGCACGATTGACCATTGCTCTGTTGCATAAATCTATTACGCTGATTTTTTCAATGGATGTTTCCTCCATCATATCAAGTAACGTATTGCTAAGCAGCTTTCTTGTGCGTATTATGCGCAAATCCTCTTTGTAATCCATAATTATCCTCCGTAATTATTATTACACGCTTTATTTAAGTTGTCAAATAAAATAACAAATGTATGGTTAGGCGACATAGTGGGCTAAATTTGTGTAAAACAATTTACAAATTAACAATTTTATATTGAAAAGAATGCAATTAACGTTTATAATTGTCTTACAACTTTGAGAGGAGAATTATATGAATATTTCACAAAAAATCAGAGATGACGCAGTTGATTATAGTCTTAATTCTATAAAATATATCTGCGAACAAATCGGACCTAGAGAGTCTGGTATGCCTAACGAAAGAAAAGCTCAGGAATGGCTAAAAAAAGAATTGCTTGACAACAAATGGGCAGATGAAGCGCAAATTGAAGATTTTCAAGTTGCAAGGCACGGACTTGTTGGTTTCAGCAAAATTGTTGCGACGATGATGACTTTGGGCGTAATTGCCATAATTCTTGCATTTGTTTTGCAAAATAATATTGCGTTGATTGTTTGCGGTGCAGTTGCTCTATTGATGGCTGTTGGCACATTGATGACAACAATTTTTGAGTTTTTGTTGTATAAACCTTTTGTTGACGTATTTTTGGAGAAAACAACGTCTTCAAACGTATATGCAAAATATCACAGCGTTGGTGAAACCAAGCGTAGAATTGTGTTCTCTGGGCATTGCGACAGCGCATACGAATGGACTTTAATGAAAATCAAACCTGCATTTATGGTTGTTTGCATAGCTGGTGCAATCGTAGGAGTTTTGCTCACAGTTGCTCTTTGTGCATATTCAATCGCTGTGCAAAATATCCCAGTATGGGCGTTTGCTGTTATGTTGATTTTTGCTCCATTTTACATTTCAATGTTTTGGATGTGCAACTTTAAGGTTGTTGTCCCTGGCGCAAACGACAACTTAACTGGTGTTTTGGCATCTGTTGCAGTTTTGAAGTGCTTGAAAGAAGCGGGCATTCGTTATGAAAATACAGAAGTGGCAGTATTGCTCACAGGTTCGGAAGAAGCTGGTTTGAGAGGCGCAAACGACTGGTCTAAAAAACATAAAAAAGAGATTGATGAAAGCGGAATTGACACAATTTTTGTTGGACTTGAAACCTTCAGAGATTGGGACTATCTTTGCACTTACGTAAGAGATATGACTTTTACAGTAAAACACGATGACGGAGTTGTAAAACTTATTGACAAGGCGTCTCAGAATTGCGGAAGAAAACTTGAACACGCAAACGTTTTCTTTGGAGCGTCTGATGCGGCTGCTGTTTCAAAGAATGGACTTAGGGCAACTTGTATTGCTGGTATGGACCCAACTCCTGCTGATTATTACCACAACGTAAAAGATACTGCCGACAATATGGACAGAAAAACTTTTGCGTTTGGTTTGGATATTGCATTGGAAGCAGCCGAACTTTTTGACAAAGAAGGCGCACCATGCAAATAAAATAGCTGAAAACAAAAAAAGAAAACAGCTGATTTCAGCTGTTTTTTTGTTGCACAAATAACATAATATACACTTAAGTGTCAATAATTGCGTCGGCCAATTAAGTAGTCAACAGAAACTTGAAAGAAAATACTCATTTCAATAAGTACGTCATAGTCTGGTTGATTTCTTCCAACTTCCCAACCCGAAACCGTGGATTTTGAAACCTTAAAATGTTCAGCTAATTCAGCTTGCAACATTCCTTTTTCCTGACGTAATGATTTCAATCTTTGTGGGAAAACGTTTTTTAACATTTATTGCTCCTTGGTATGAAATAATAATAACGCACAAATCGTGTACTGTCAATTTTTTGACACCAAATGCTATTTTATTTCGTTTGCTAAATTACTTTTTGACATAAATAATAGCGAAATTATTGGCGAGATACATTGAAAAGATAAAATGCAAATTAAAATAACAAAAAAATCAATAGTATTCAAAGGCGCAAAAAGCAATATATCAACGTTGAATTCATTGACAAGCAGAGAATTTATTGCAGGATAAAAGCATACAAATAAAACTATTGCAATTGATGCAGACAACGCACTAAATAGATTATGTTTTACAAAATTTGCTGAAATTATTGTTTTTCTGCCAATTCCTAATGAATACAAGGTTGAATGTTTTTTTCTGTTTTTTATGCTTTCCAAATGCGTCGTTTGATTTATCACAAAAAAGGAAAAAACAAAAATTAAGATTGTTACAACCTGCAATATCGTGAGCGTATTTTTCAAACTTTCGAGCAGAGAATTTGTCAAAACCCCTGTTTGATTTGTAATATTCAAATTATCATAGCTAGCATTTTCAGCTTTAATTTTGCATAATTGCGAAAATATTTTCTGTTTTGAATATAGAGTTTTAGGCACAATTTTGATTGATTGAGGTTGCTTGATTGCGCCTAGTATATTCAAATTATTTTTATAGTTGAACGTAAGCAAGTTTTTTGCCTGAACAAAAGACAACGATATTTTATTGCTTTTATATAAAAGTTCAGCAACAAAATCTAAAAGAGCGTCATACGTCAAATTATACGAAACGCATATTTGATATATTTCTGAAACTGTTGTTGCTTTTTGCGCTTTATTTATAAGTTCGTTTTTTTGAAGTAGTGATAAATTGCTAGCCTGTGCGTTTGCGTTAAGCGCATCAAACAGCGTTTTGCTGTCAGCAATATCTATTGCGGAAAAGAGCAATTCTTTTGCATTGTCGAGAAAATATAAATTTGTAAAAACGTCTTTTTCAGAATATGATTGTTGAAACTTTGCAATTTCACTTTGCGCTCCGTCTTCAAAAATAAAATCTAAAAGTTGTTGAGTGTATCCTATGCCTATTTGATTTAGCGAGCTATTAGGCTTATGTTTTGCAATTCCCGTTATAGTCAAAGTTATGCATTTTTCATCGTTCCAAATTTCGCTTGCGTTGGTTTTTGCAGAAAATCCCGTTTCTGTTTTTTGATAGTAAGCGTCGTTTGTCGCAAGTTTAACACTTTTGCCGATAATGTTTGCGTACTCAATATTGATGATTGAATTTCCCTCAAAAGTCTTAATACCTAACAAGTTTAGAAAGTCCGAAGATATAGTGTCATCTTCATTCAGCATAAGTAAAATATTGTTTTTAGAGTTGTCGCTTTGTTGTGGATATTGCCCAAAGACTAATGTGGTGTTTGCTTTTAGCGTTTCAAATTCGGGCAACAAAAACCTTTTAAGAGTTACCTCGTTTGTTTTGGTTATTGTTCCGTTATATTGCTTTGCAAATATCGGTAAGCTATATAAATAATCGTAAAAAACTTCACAATTGTAACTCTGTTTCATTGTGTCGATATGCAAAAGGAAGTTGTTGTCAAAACTGTTGTTGTTGAGCAGAATGTAATCTTTTTCAGGTGTTGTAGGCAGAATACAATCTGGTTTATTTTCTGGCTTATATTGCTTGTTTAAGTCTATTCGCATTTCTTGATTGAACATAAATATTGGGTTTACGTTTAGTCCGTTTGCATTCAAAAATTCAGCATAGTTTTCACAACTGTTTTTGACGGATACAGCAAACAAAAGAGAAATAGAAGTGATAATTCCTAAAACAACAAAAGTTAGACTGCTTAAAAAATTGCCTTTAATATCCGCAAAAGCTAGTTTAATTGTCGTAAAAAGTATGTTAAACCATTGATTTAGGTGTTTTTGTAAATTTGTTGCTATTTTAATCTGTTTAACTTTTTTGCGTTTTTTTATTGACGTGCTTAATGTCAAATTTGTTTTAGACTGCTCTAGTTTCAAAATTTCATTATTTTTTGTAAATGGTTCAGGCAAAATTTGTAGTTCTTTCATACATTGACAATCGCAGGCAACAGAATTTGGTGATAATCTGTCGTCAGAGATTATTTTTCCGTTTTCTAAGGTTAAGATTATATCCGCAAAATTTTGTGCAATATAGTTATTATGAGTTACCAAAATCACCAATTTATCTTTTGATAAATTTTTCAAAAGTCGAATTACGGTGTTTGCGTTTTTGGTGTCTAGCGATTCGGTTGGTTCGTCCGCCAAAATTGCTTTTTTGTCTGAAAATATGGCACGCGCAATGGCTAGCCGTTGCTGCTCTCCGCCAGATAAAAGTTTAACTTTCTTGCTTTTGCAACTTTCAAGCGATACCGTTTGTAGCGCATAGGCAAGTTTGCCTTGCGTATGTTTTTTTGACAGATTTCCGTTTGATAGCAATATGTTTTCTTCAACGCTTAAATCATAGCATAGATTAAAGTTTTGATGAATGAAAGCTATGTTTTGACGACGGTATTTTAATAGATTTGTTTGCGACAAATCGCTTATACTTTTACCAAAAAAACTTACTTTGCCCGTGTATTGTCTGTCTATTCCAGCTAATATATTTAATAGCGTGGTTTTCCCACTTCCGCTTTCACCTAATATGACAATCAAGCCTTTTTCAGGAAATTTGTACGTTAATTCGTCAAATATGATTTGTTCGTTATTATGGAAACAAATTTTTTTTGATAAACACTCAATATTAAACATAGTACTTATTTACTTTATATAATTTTTTTTTATGTTTTATATAACAAAAGGCAGAAAATAAGAAGAATAAATCACAAAATGTCGAATTACTTTTGTTTTGTGTAGTTGAAATAAAGACGCAATAATGCTAAAATATTATTATGGATGATATGTATTCTAGGACACAAATGCTCATTGGCAGCGTTGGCGTTGACAAATTGAAAAACTCCAAAGTTTTGATTTGCGGTTTAGGCGGTGTAGGCGGTTACGCCTTGGAATCGCTTGTCCGCGCTGGCATAGGTTTTGTTGGCGTGGTTGACTGCGACGTTTTTTCTGTAACTAATTTGAACAGACAAATTCTGGCAACTGAAAATACTTTGGGTATAAAAAAGACGCAGGCAGCAAAAGAGAGAGCATTAAGCATAAACGCAAACATAAAAGTTTTAACTTACGATATGTTCATTGACGCAAGCAATATAACCGAAATTGACTTTGAAAATTATGATTATATTGTTGACGCAATAGACACCGTAACTTCAAAATTGTTGTTGATTTCAAAAGCAAAGGAAAACAACGTGCCAATTATAAGTTGTATGGGCACAGGAAATAACCTAAATATAGATTTTTATATTGACGATATTTACAAAACGACGGTTTGCCCTCTTGCAAGGGTAATGCGTAAAGAATTGAAAAAACTTGGTATAAAAAATCTTAAAGTTTTATATTCAAAATCGCAACCTAAATGCTTGGAGCAACTTCCAGCTGAAAACGGAAGACATATCCCTGCAAGCATATCTTACGCCCCTGCGATTGCGGGGCTTATGATTGGTGGCGAGGTCATAAAGGACCTTGTCAACTCTACGTGGTGCGTGTATTAGTCAAAATTTATTTTAATTTGTTTTTATTCTTTGCTGTCGTCTTGGTCTTCAATTATGGCATCATCAGAACTGGCATTACTTTTTTCGTTTATAAGTTCTTCCAAAACATAGTTTTCAGACGCCGTAGGATGGTTTGCAATATAACGCTTGCTGTTTGTTATAGCAAGGACGATAACTGGAACTATGATTGTGAATAATATAATTTCTATGACTGTATTAAGCGACACGATAACCGTCAAAATATAGCGAATGTCAATGCGTGTTTCGCCAAACGTCCTGCCGTGCGCAAAGGCGAGAAACATACCTAAAAATAAGATTGTATTTGTCAAAACTCCGCACAGAGTTGAAATTGCACTATTTGTGGCTGTACGTCTTTTGACAGCATTTGATGTTAAATTTTTTCTATGTTTATTTAATTTTTTGTCAAGCAACCAAAAAATTCCGCTTACAACCACACCAACCATAATTCTTGGGAAAACAGATACCAATGGATTTATTGCAACCCTAAACATAGGAGTGATATTTGCGCCTACAACTGCCATAATCAAACTGACCAATCCAAAAACAAAACCTCCAAAAACGCCGTGTTTCATTCCTTCAGTTTGACTTACGACTAGGACGGGGATAAGCCCTAAAGCAAAACTCATTGTCATACCTAAACTACGTAAGAGTTCAGCAAACAACTGCAACACAATTATAAGGGCAACCGTGGTTGCCATAATCGTTATTGTATGTGATTTAGAATAGTTTTTTTTCGATTTATAATTTTTCATTTTAACACTCAAAAACAAAAGAAAGCGGGCCGTCCTGTTCTTGTTCAATGAACATATGCGCTCCAAACACACCTGTTTTGACCACTACTCCCTCTAGACGTAATTTTTCAATTATATACTCATAAACTTGTTTTGCGCGTGTCGGTTCTTCGGCTTGTCCAAAGTCAGGACGATTGCCCGTGCCTTTGCCAAGAGTCCCCGCCAAAGAAAATTGAGACACCAAAAGTATCTCTCCATTTACGTCTTTTACGCTTAAATTCATTTTTCCATTTTCATCAGGAAATATCCTTAATTTAGGAATTTTTGTTGCAAAATATTCTGCTTGAGCGTCAGAATCTCCTTTTGTAACCCCCAAAAAAATTGTAAGACCTCGGGTTATCTCGCTTACGGTTTTGTTGTCAACCGACAATTTTGATTTGAAAGTTCTTTGTATTAAAGCTCGCATATTTAGTCCTTATTCTTTATGTTTACGGGCGGTTTTTCGCCTAAGTATTGATATAGATTGCATTCTAGTTCGCTATTATAAAGTTTTCTAACTTTGTTTGCTCTCATTCCAAAATACTTTTCAAAGCCTTTGAAAGAGGTAATTACGTACGCGCTCCATTTGCTAAGTGAGCGATAGACTGTACCAAAATCTCTATATAGCACTTTAACTTCGTCTTCGTCCATAAGCCTTTCACCATAAGGCGGATTTGTAATCAAAACGCCGTATTCATAGTGCGACGACAAGTTTTTCATATCTGCAACTTGAAAGTGGACGTTGTTTGCAACGCCGGCTCTTGTAGCGTGTTTCAAACTTAACTTTATTGCCTCGGGGTTTATGTCAAAGCCCGAAATGTGGAGTTTGCTTTGTAAATTTTCATTTTGCAAGGCTTCGTCTTGCGCTATGCCTCTTACAGAGGGTGCAAGCGTAAAATTTTCGTATGCAAAATTTCTATCTCGTCCGCTTGCAATGTTAAGCGCAATTCTTGCTGCCTCAATTGGAATTGTACCTGAACCGCAAAAAGGGTCAATTAAATTTCTTTGAGGATTCCAAACAGAAAGCAATACTATTGCAGCTGCCAAAGTCTCTCGAATAGGAGCTTCGCCCAAATACGTGCGATAGCCACGCTTATGCAAACCGTTGCCTGATGTGTCAAGCGTGACGGAAACCGTATCTTCATAAAAAGCAACTTCAACGTCATAGGTTTCGCCGTTTTCACTCAAAGTGTTCAGTCCGTACGCTTTTGCAAGGCTTACGGATATTGCTTTTTTCGCTATGCTTTGAATGCTTGAAAGCGCAAACAGTTTGCTTTTGATAGATTTGGCATTGACGATTACTTTTGCGTTTTTGTCAAAAACCTCGCTCCAACTGAAAATTGATAAATTGTCATACAGCTCGTCAAAGGTTTCAGCTTTGAAAACAGAGAGCAAAATTCTAACACGGTTTGCTGTGCGTAAAAACATATTTGCACGTGCCACGTCCAAAAAGTTGCCTTCAAAAAGTATGCGTCCGTAATTTGCGCCTCCAGGAGCGTAACCAAGAGAAGTCAATTCTCTTTTTGTCACCGCTTCGATGCCGCTTGCAACTGCAACTTCAATATTTAGATTTCCATCAAAAAAACTCATATAGTTATTATACTCAATTTTTATGATTAAGCAAACGTTTGAAAATCAATGAAGAATGGAAATATGCTGTATGCGTAATTGACGAAGTATGGAGTTTTGGAGTATAATTTTATTTAGTAAAAAGGAGTGTGTCTGTTATGGAGTTTTTGGAACTTGTTAGCAAACGAGAAAGCGTAAGAAAATACACGGGCGAAAACGTAAAAATTTCCGATTTGGAAAAAATTGTTCAAGCTGGAAGACTTTCTCCGTCAGCTTGCAATTCACAACCTTGGAGTTATATTGTAGTATCTGGGGGTAAAACGCTTGAAAACCTTAAAAAAGCGGTTCAATATTTTGGCACAAACGGATTTACGGAAAAAGCTGGCGCATTGATTGTTATATTAGGCGAGAAATCTAGCTATCCTGAAAGAGTTGTGCAAGCAATTTGCGGACGAGTATTTTCAGATATTGACATTGGTATAACCGTTGCAAATATGGCACTTGAAGCCACTTCTTTGGAATTGGGGACTTGCATTTTAGGTGGCTTTAATGAAGCCAAAGTAAAAACTGCCGTTGGTATTTCTGAAAAAGATAAACGAAACGTAAAATTGGTTTTGGCAGTTGGCGTACCTGAAAATACAACCCCGCGCGAGAAAAATAGAAAACAATTAACAGAAATCGCAAAATTTATAAATGAATAAGAGTGAAAAATGATAAAAGTTTTGATGGTATGTTTGGGTAATATTTGTCGTTCGCCAATGGCGGAATTTGTTTTTGTTGATTTGTTATCAAAAGCAAATTTGCAAAACAAAATAACTGTTGACTCAGCAGGAACGTCAAACGAAGAAGAAGGAAACGGAGTACATTACGGAACACTTAACAAACTTAGGACTGAGGGTATTCCAACTTATCCACATTTTGCGAAACAGGTTTGCAAACAAGATGGAGAAATTTTTGACTATATCGTATGTATGGAGCAAAGAAATCTCAGAGCCGTAAAAAGGATAATTGGTGAGAATTCAAAAGCCAAGGTTTTATGTTTGTTGGATATGTCAAAGTCCCCGCGTGATATTGCCGACCCTTGGTACACAGGCAACTTTGACATTACTTATGACGATGTAAAAGAAGGCTCAGAAGATTTTTTCAAATACATAATCAAAGAGCATAAATTACAATTAGATTAAGAGATATAGTTGTTGTTTTATAAAATCGCACAAAGTGGATATAAAATTTCAAAATCTATGCTGATATTGCAGAAATGCAGCTCATTTTATGCCAAAAAACTGTTAAATGAATAAAAAAAATATTATTATTTTGCAAAGTATAGCGATATAACACCGCAATTTGGAGAAAGAATGAAAGAAAATCAATCGTTGAACGAAAAACTTAACAATGTGTCAAATGAAGAAGTTGTTCAAGAGCCATCTAATGAAACGCAATGTGAAACAGACACTATTGATGAAAAGCGCAGGCTACTTGAAATTAAATATAAAAAGAGAATAAAACAAATTGACGCTTACAGAAAATTTTCAAAAATATGTGCATTTGCAATGTGCATTGTGTCTGTGATTGCGTGTTTGGCTGGCGGCATCATAATGTTCGTGTTTCAAGTTGGAGTTGGCGCAATTATAGCAGGCGTTTTGATGGTGTGTTTTGCGCCGTTGATTTTAGGAATCTTGTGCGTAACGCTTTTTTATGAAAAGCACCCTGAAAAACTAAAGCAAAAAATTATGCAGAGAGCTGAAAAAATGCGTAACAAACAAAACAAGACAAAAGAAAAAACTGAAAAAAAGATACGTCAAAAATAATTATAAAAAGCAAGATGCAATTTGTAGAAATAAATTGATTTGGCAGTAATAAGCGTCAAAAAAGTTGAGAATATAACAAAATTTGAAGATATTGCGGCATTAAAAAATAAAAACCTTTGACATAATCTCTTAAATTTGTATAATATTTATTATATAGGAGTTTGAAAATGATTTTTGAAATCTGTTGTTGTCGTTCAAAATTTTGAAACTCGTATGTCGTTAAGCATAGGTTGGACATACGTTCTTAATCTATGCGGTAAAATTAAAACCTACCGCACTCAATGTGCGGTTTTTATTTAGGAGTTGGAAATGGAAAATAATGTAACGCTGTATAACACACTTACAAAGACTGTTGATAAGTTTGTTCCTGTCGAAGATGGAAAAGTTAAACTCTACACTTGCGGGCCTACTGTTTATCATTTTGCTCACATAGGAAATCTCCGCAGTTATATTATGGAAGACGTCCTCGAAAAGTTTTTGAATTATTACGGATATGACGTGCTTAGAGCTATGAATATTACTGACGTTGGACACTTGGCAAACGACTCTGATTCTGGTGAAGACAAAATGCTTGCTGGCGCAAAAAGAGAACATAAATCGGTTTTGGAAATCGCAAAATTTTATACCGACGCATTTTTTGAAGACTGCAAAAAACTTAATATCAAAAAACCGCAAATTGTTGAAAACGCAACAAGTTGCATTGACGAATATATCAAATTGATAACAAAACTGCTCTACGACGGTTATGCGTATATCGCAGGAGGCAACGTATATTTTGACACGTCACGCTTGAAAGATTACTATTGCCTTACAGGACACAACAGCGACAGTTTGGCAATCGGAGTGCGTGATGACGTAGATGAAGACTCCAACAAACGCAACAAAAGCGATTTTGTGTTGTGGTTTACAAAGTCAAAGTTTGACAGTCAAGAATTAAAGTGGGAAAGTCCTTGGGGATACGGTTATCCTGGTTGGCACATCGAATGTAGCGCAATAAGTATGAAAAACTTGGGCGAATATCTCGACATACATTGTGGCGGTGTTGATAATATTTTCCCACACCATACAAATGAAATTGCACAAAGTGAATCTGTCTTGGGACACAAATGGTGTAATTATTGGTTCCATGTTCAACACTTGAACACAAAGGGCGGAAAAATGAGCAAATCAAGCGGAGAATTTTTGACGCTTTCACTTTTGCAGTCAAAAGGATACGACCCGCTTGCTTATCGTATGTTTTGTTTACAATCACATTACAGAAAACCCTTGGAATTCAGCTATGAAACATTAGACAACGTCGTAAATTCTTATAACAAACTGAAAGACAGAATATCGGCATTAAACAAAGCAGACGGCAAAATAGACAAAGTGGTTTTTGCAGAATATAAAACAAAATTTTTGGATGCGCTTTCAAGTGATTTGAATACGTCGCTTGCAATAACTGTACTTTATGATATGTTGAGAGCTGAAGTAAACGACGCAACAAAGTTTGCATTGGCAGAAGATTTTGACAAAGTTTTGTCATTAAATTTGACTGTTGCAAACGAAAAGGCAGAAACTATCGACGCGGATTTGAAAGCATTTGCAGAAGAAATGATTGAAAAACGTAGAGTTGCAAAGCAGCAAAAAGATTGGGCGGCAGCTGACGCGATAAGAAATGAATTACAACAAAAAGGAATTGTCCTAAAAGATACAAAAGAAGGGACAACTTGGGAATTGCAAAAATGATTTATGAATACCAAACAAAAGGTACTTGCTCAAGAAAAATATCCTTTGAAATCAATGATGGAATTGTAACAAACATAAAATTTGTTGGCGGTTGTGACGGAAATTTGAAAGCATTGTCAAAAGTGTTGGACGGTTGGTCCGCCAAAGACATTTCAACAAAATGCAATGGCATATTATGTGGTTGGAAAAAGACGTCTTGCTCTGACCAACTTGCAAAAGCAGTTATGGAAGCTGCGTCAAAAGAATAGAACAGCAAAGCGTTTCTAAATTAGAAACGCTTTTATTATTTAGATAGATAAGGCGGAACAATGGAAAAAATTCTTGATTTGCTAAAAGAAAAATTTGACTTGGAATATAAAGAGTTCCATCAAAAACTTATACCTAGTGTTGACAAAGAAAGCGTGCTTGGAGTTAGAATGCCTGTTTTGCGTAAATTGGCAAAAGATATATGTCAAGGTAAAACAAGCGTAACAAACGGCGACGTTGCTGAATTTTTGCAAGAATTGCCACATAAATTTTACGATGAAAATAATTTACATATGCTTATAATTTCAGAAGAAAAACACGATTTGTGTACTTTGTTTAATAATATCGAGAAGTTTTTGCCATATATTGATAATTGGGCAACTTGTGACAGTCTTTTTCCAAAGTTATTTGAGCAAAACAAAAGTCAAATATACGATAAGTGTTTTGTGTGGCTAAAGTCAGATAGTGTTTATATAGTAAGATTTGCAATCATAACGCTTATGAGATTATGCGCGAAAAGCAGCTTTGACCAAAGCGCATTTGATGCAGTTTTAGCTGTAAAAAGTGATGAATATTACATTAAAATGGCAATCGCTTGGTATATTGCTGAGGTTGCAGTCTTCAATTTTGACATTGCATTGGAGGCTATAAGAACTGCAAACATCAATGCTTGGGTTAAGAATATGGCAATAAAGAAAGCGTGCGAAAGTTTCAGAGTTGATAAGGAACAAAAAGAAATTCTAAAAAGTTATAAAACACGATAAGTGCTTAGATATGTTTGCCATGTGTTTGTCCATAGTCTAGCCATTTTTTTTGAAATTTTCGGAGTTTTTTCCTGTTTTTGTTTCAATATATGTTTTTCATCTGCAATATGGCGTTATTTAATGTACGTTATGCTAATTATATCTTTAACCATGCCTAATA